>NZ_AP024619.1:2320000-2620000 GCF_019668485.1 Gelria sp. Kuro-4
AACGCCCGGGTGGAAAAGGTGAACATCAGCGGCGCCGAGGGCACCCTGGTCGTGCAGCGCAACCCGTTCACCCAGCGCGACGAGGTCACCCTCCTCTGGTTTGCAGACAACATCGAGTTCCGCCTGGAGGGCAACATCAGCTCCCGTGAGGCTCTCAAGGTCGCCCGCTCCCTAAAATAGCTCAGGAGCCCCGGTGCGCGGCCGGGGTTCTTTTATCGTGCTTCCTTGCCTCGCTTCTGTTCTCGAGACGGCTCCACAACCAAGCATCCCCCGCCCAATGCCGAGGGGCCGCCAGCCGGTCCCAGGCGAATTGCAGCGCACCCAGCAGAACTCGACCAACGAGAAGATCTTACCGACGGCAGAATAGCAATCAGGCCCTTGACAGTTGGTGGCGGCCGCTATATAATAGTGTCAGCTAGATGACTTAATCATATAGAAAGAGGGATCAGATATGTACGAGCCTCAGCAGTGGCCGCACCGGCACGGTGCGTGCGGTTGCCACGGGCCGGGTGCCGGCGGCCGGCGGGAGGGGTTCATCCAGCCCTGCCTGCTTCTCCTGCTACTGGAAAAGCCGGCCCACGGCTACGAGCTGTTGGATCGGCTGGGCGACTTCGGCCTGGCGGAGGCCGACCCGGGGGGCATCTACCGCAATCTCAAGCGCCTGGAAGAAGAGGGCTACATCGCGTCCACCTGGGAAACAGGCGGGCCCGGGCCGGCGCGCAAGGAGTACCGGGTGACCCCGGAAGGTGAAGACCTGCTCCATGCCTGGGCGAACGCCCTGACACAACAAAAAAAGAACCTGGAAAGGTTCCTTGCCCGTTATCAAGGATACTTCGGCGCGAAAGGAGGTGAAGCATGATGTTCGGTCGCCATGGTTTCGGCCCCGGCTTCGGGTTCGGGTTTGGCGGCGGCTGCGGCTGCCGGCATGGCTTGGGCCCGCACTTCCACCGGCACTTCCTGACCAAGGATGAGCGCCTGGCACGGGTGAAGGACTACCTGGAGGCGCTCCGCGCGGAGGAAAAGGCCGTCGAGGAGTACCTTAAGAAACTCGCGAACGAAGAGTAAGAGCGGCCCACCGGCCGCTTTGAGGGGCAACCGCGGTTGCCCCGTTTTTTACAGTTGAGGCCCTAAATGCTGCTCAGCCTGCCCAAAGTCGGCCCCCAAGTGTGTCCAGCCCAAGTCGCCTGCTCCTCTTGTCACTCACGCTTCTGAACTTCTAACTTCGCCTGGGGAGTTTCGCCAGGTCCAGTTTCGTGGGGGCAGCCGCGGCCTGGTTCTCCCGGGCAATGGCTTCGTAGACCTCCCGCCGGTGGACAGGGACCTGCCGCGGGGCGGTAATACCCAAGGAAACCTGCCCGTCCTGCCACTCGAGTACGGTCACCTCGATGTCGTCGCCGATCATGATGCTTTGCCCGGGCTTGCGGCTGAGAATCAGCACCCTACCGCCCTCCCCCGGCGGCAGCTTTCCTGGAAGGAGCAAATAGTGGCGCGCGCAGAGGATACCCGGACCCGTCCAGCACCACCTGTGCAGCCCGGCGCAGGCGCCGGTTCACCACTACGGGGGCAAGAAGATTGGCCGTTATGTCCGCGGCGCTGCCACCGGCCGGGACGCGTAGGATTACATGCACGCTGACATCCTCCGGCTGCTCGGCGCCGAGGAGTTCTTTCGCCGCCGCCGGCAGATCTACAACATAATCCGGGAAGAAGAGAAACGGATCCGTCACCAGAAAAGCCACCTCGGCGGCGGCCAGAGCCTGGAGCCAGAAGAAGGCCGGGTTTTCGGGCACCGGCACAAAAAAGAACTCCCTCAGATGCATAAAGCCCGGCACGCCCTGGGGAAAAGTTATAACGGCGTCCGGGACAACCTCCAGCTCACCAAAGCGCGTTGTCGGGCAGCGCATCCTGGGCTCCCCTTTCCAAACAGAGTGAAGCGGCACCACCAGCGGCTACTGCACACTTTCTGCCCGCCCTTCCGCTTCGGCGGCACGAGTTGCCGCCGAAGCCGCATTAAGTGCGTTGAGGGGCCGCCCGGCTAAACCGATTCGTCCACAAGATGGGCGCGGATCTCAATCGCCGGATACTGGCGCAGGTAAACCCTTAGCGCGCCGGGCTCGTAGGGGGTACCCGGCGGCTGCGGTCCAAGGTAGGCGGCCGCATGCCCGGGCGAGAACTCTCCCCGCACGTTCCCGGGAATCACCTCGCTCTGCACCGGGTCGACCGGCGGCGCGCCGTAATTGAAGGGCGGCCGGGGAGAAGGCTTTTCCGCCGCCACGTCCGGGATGGTGTTCCCCGGCAGCCAAAAAGCCGCCAGGCGGTCGCCTTCCTCCGCCGCCTCGCCGATGGCGGCGAGCACGTCCTGGTAGCTCTGGTCCCGCACGAGAAACCCGAGCTCTGCGTACGATGCTAGGCCGGCGTATGACCAGGCCGCACTGGCGTCGAGAAACACGCGCGGCCGGCGTATGTCGAGTGCCAGCCTGGGGTGCGCAATTTCCAGCCGCAAAGGCCTGAGCCCGGTGCGGATGGGAGCCCGGGCCGTTTTCGTCTCCAAGCCGATAAGGGCCGGCTGCGTGTGAATCTCCAAAGTCACCCGTTGCACGGCCTTCCCTCCCCGCATGTACCAGTTACTGGAAAGTTTGAAAAGTTGATACCTGACCCCGGGGTCAGCGGAGGAAATCGACGAGGGTGGGCTGGATGATGCGGGCGCCGGTGGCCAGGGCGGCGCGGTAGACGTTCTCCTGGTTCTTGAGTTCCATGATGACCTGGGCCACGTCCATGTCCTCGGCCTTGGAAAGGAGGTCGGTGAAGTTGATGTTGGCGTCGTCCAGGCGGGACTTGGTCAGCTCCAAGCGGTTGACCCGGGCGCCCACCTCGGCGCGCACGGCCAGGAGGTGGTCGATGGCTTGATTAAGGTCAGCCAGGTCCTGATCTGAAATTGCAGCGGTGTCTCCTGATTTTAGGTGCACATACAAGTTCTGAACGACTGTAAAGATGGTTTTGCCGGCGTCCTTATCGTAATAAAAGGCTTCCATGCCCGTCACATTGTAAGGGATCGTAATGTTGGTGCCTACTTCAGTTTCCCTTTTGGCCTCATTGCCTGCGTAACTAACTGTGTAAGTACTTGGGTCAAGGCTGAAAGGCTTAGCTTTGGTGGCAGTGCCGGCGAAAATGTATTGTCCGGCCTGTGAGGTGTTCGCCACCTGCACCAACTGCTCAAGAAGCTGCCCCACCTCTTCCCTTATGGCATCGAGGGCCTGCTGCGGGTTGGTGCCGTTGGCCGCCTGCACGGCCAGCTCGTTCACCCGCTGCAGGATATCCCCCGCCTGGCCGAGTGCGATGTCGGTGGTGCTGAGCCAGGAGAGGGCGTGGTCGGCGTTCTTCACGAACTGCTCGATGTCGCCCAGGTCGGAGCGCAGGCGCAGGCTCTTGACGATGGCCACCGGGTCATCGGAGGGGCGGCTCACGCGCTTGCCGCTGGCCAGCTGGTGCTGGTACTTGGCCAGCCCCCGCAGGTTTCGATTGAGATCCTGCATGAAGGTGGCACTAAGCATGCCGTTGGTGATACGCATTCAGGCTACCTCCCTGCGATGCCGGTGCGGCTGATCAAGGTATCCAGCATCTCGTCCACGGCGGTGATCACGCGCGCCGCGGCGTTGTAGGCCTGCTGGAAGCGGACCATGTTGGTCATCTCTTCGTCCAGCGACACGCCGGAGACCGCCTGCCGGCGGCTGTCGAGCTGCGAGGTGAGGAGCTCCTGGTTGTCCACCATGCGGCTGGCCTCTTGGCCTTTGACGCCCAGGTCGGCCACCCAGGAGTTGTATTTGTCGGAGAAGATCACATTCGTCTCGGGTGTACCATCACCGTCGGTGTCCACCCACGCACCGTTTTTGAGCTGGGCGATGAGCAGGGCGTTGGAGCCGTCGCCCGGAGGAGGAGGAACTGTGCCCGGCGGTGAATTGCCGGCCGGATTCTGCGCCGCGGCGATTTTCCTTAAGTCCCCCATGATCTCGTCGCTGACCTTGAGGCTGCCTGCAGCGGAGCCGGTGAAGAAGCTCACTCCAGTGGAACCATCGAGGCCGGCACCAGCCTCGTGCTGGGCATTCACGGCCTGGGCGATGTAGCCCGCCAGCTCATCGAGCTGTGCTTTATAGTCCTCCACTACGCTGTCCCGCGCTTCGAGCAGCCCTTCCAGGCTGCCGTAGGGATGTTCGCCTACGGTAAGTTCAGCGCCGTCGGGCCAGGTGACTTTGCCAGTGCTCGGATTAAAGGCCAGCTCGCTAACCTGCTGGCCGCTTAAGAGGGTGTGGTCGCGCACCACGATGCTCACGGCGCCGTAGCGGTCCTCTTCCACCTGAATCGGCACCACCTTGGCCAGCTCGTCGAGCAGTAGGTCGCGCCGGTCGCGCAGGTCGTTGGCGGCCATGTTGCCGGACTCGGCCTTGACGATCTGGGCGTTTAGATCCCGGATCTGGCGGGCCAACGAGTTGACCTCGTTTACCCGTACCCCGACCGATGTACTCAGATCAGCAGATAAGTCGTTCAGTTGGCCGGCCAGGTGATTGAAGGCCTCGGCGAGCGCGATCCCTTCCTGGCGTACCACAGAACGGGCGGCCTCGCCCTCCGGGTTCTTGGCCAGCTCCTGCCAGGCGGCGAAGAAGCGGTCCATGAGCTTGCTCAGCCCATCGTCGCCCGGCTCATTGAGGATGGCCTCCAGCTTCTCCAGCGTGTCGCGCCGTACTTCCCAGCGGCCCAGGGCCTTGGATTCGTTGCGGAACTGCGCGTCAAGGAAGCTTTCGCGCAGCCGGCGCATGCGCTGCACCTCCACGCCGGTCCCCAGCTGCCCGGCCCCCATGCCCGGGTAGGAGTAAGGTGTGGTGGTAGCCAGCACCGCCTCTTGTCGCGAGTAGCCCTTGGTGTTGGCGTTGGCGACGTTGTGGCTCGTTGTTTCCAGCGCCCGCTGCTGCGCCATGAGCGCGCGGCGCCCGATCTCAATCCCGAAGAATGTGCTCACCGCAAAACCTCCTTACGCCCCTTACACCCGGCGGTCTACCAGGTTTTTCCCGGCCGCCACACCGCCCAAGGTGCGCTTCACGAGCTCCAATGCGCCGGCGATGATGCTGGCACAGCGCGCGTTGCGCTCCTCAAGTTCAGCGAGCAGCTTTCCCAGCTCTGCGCCCGCCGCCCGGCAGCGGGCCACCGTCGCCCAGTCCGCCCGCTCGGCAATGGCCCGCAGCGTAAGTTCTGCCACGGGCACGCCCCAGGCCACCGCCAGGTCCGCCTGGGCCTCATAGCGCTGCTTTTCGAGTCTCCCGCCCTTAACCACCAAGGCCTGCTCCAGCTTGTTGATTTGCTCCACCGCTTCTACGTCGGCGAGGCGTAGGGCCTCCTCTTTGCGCCCCGCCAGTTCATTTAAAGTGCGGTACAGCTGCACCTGTTCCTCCAGCAGCCGGGTTAACTCGGTCAAGGCCGCAGCGCTCATGCCTAAGCCTCCCGGTCGAGGAGACGGGGAGCCGCCAGCATCTTCTCCGCCACCGCCTCCGGATCCACCTGGTACGTCCCGGCCGCAATCTCGGCGGCCAAGCGCTTAACTTTATCGGCACGAACGGCCGAACTTTGCGCCACCAGCTTTCGGGCACGGCTCAAGTCCCGCGCCTGCTGCGACAGGATTACCTGATCGCCGCCGGCGGATTTGGTCCGAGCAGCGCGCTTCGACTCCGCTGCTGCAACTTTCTGGCCCGCGTAGGCCGAGAGAACCCCGTTGAGCCCGGGGGAAGTAATGGTCATGCCTCTGGCCTCCTTCGGCGTAGTCCCGCCCTTCACTTAATATCTTTATCGGCGGCCGGCGGCAAAACTTAATCCCACGCCATGCCCTTTTCACGCACAGAGAATAACGTGCAAGCCGTAGACACTGCACGCGGGTGAAGCGCGCCTGCCTACACGGCCGGCAGCCAAGACGGTACGGTCCTGTCACCCTGAAGCCGCCGCGCTTCCCCGGCCGCTGGGAAAGCTGCTGAACAAAAGTCTAGGGCGCGATGCATCGCGCCCTTACTTTTTTTCCGGCCGGCGCTTGTACCCTTCACCGGTCTTTCCCATTACCAGGTCGGCAATGTGCAGCCGGTGGTCGCGCCCTTCTTCCGCCGGGGCCGGCGCAGCCGGCTTTCTTTCTTGGACCAGACCCTTTTTCAGCTGCCCCGCACACTGCCGGCAGATGCGCCCCTGGTCGATGGGCCGCCCGCAGATCTCGCAGCGCAGCAGCCCTTCGGCCTTCAGGGTGACCAGCCGTCCATTGCGGATGAAATCGAGGATGATCTCCTTATCGATCCCCGTACCTTCCGCCACCGCTTCCAGGTTGGCCCCCGGGTGCGTACGCAGATAGCTTTCCACCTGGGCGAACAGGTTCTCCTCTTCCCGCCGGCAGGCCGGGCAAAGCTTGAACCCCGAATAGGCAAACATTTTCCCGCAGCGCGGGCAGTTGCGTACTTCCACGACGCTCTTCCCCCCAAGCTATTTCTTATGCGGCCGCGGGTGGCTAGAGGCCACCGCCACCGTGGCTACATAAACCGCCCGGGCACCGGCAGCGCGAAGGGCCCGGCTTGCCGCTTCCACTGTTGCCCCCGTAGTATATATATCGTCCACCAACAGGATTTCTTTACCATACGCCCCTGCGGTGGCGGCAAAGGCGCCGGCTACGTTCGCCTCGCGTTCCGCGGCCGTAAGGTCGGACTGCGGGCGCGTCGCCCTCGTCCTGCGGAGCAGCCCCGGCGCCAGGGGCCAGCCCTTCGCCCGGGCCACCCGGCGCGCCAACAGCTCCGCCTGGTTGAAGCCCCGCTCCCTGAGCCGCGCGGCATCGAGCGGCACCGGTACCACCAGCGGCGCGTCCGGCACCCCGCGCGCCGCTTCCAGCCGCGCCAGCACCAGTGCCCCGAGAAAGGGAGCCAGGCGCGTCTCACGCCCGTACTTAAAGCGGTGCAGGCAGGCCCGCAGCGGGCCGCGGTACAGGGCCGCCCCCCAGGCACGCGCGAAGGCGCGTTCCTCCTGCCGGCAGCGCGCGCAGAGCCCGCTGTGGGTAAGCGGCCGGCCACAGCGTGCACAGCACGGCTCAGATACCAGCGCTATTTCCGCGCGGCAGCGGTGGCAAAGCAGGGTTTCCCCCCGGGCCAGCGCGGCACCGCAGCCGGCGCAGGTGGTAGGCGGCGGGAAAAGGAGATCGAGGAGCGCCCGGCCAAGAGGCGCCAGGCCGGTCCGGCCCGGGGCTGAACCTTCGCCCTTTTTCATGCGCTGCCTCCGTCCCGCGGCCCGGCCGCAGCTGCCGGGGGCAGCTGGGCGCAGGTGAGCGCGCGGTCCCCGCCCTGGCGTTTGGCGTAGTACATGGCCCGGTCTGCCGCCGCCAGGAGCTCCCCCGCCTCTTCTCCCTGCTGCGGGTAGGCGGCGATGCCGATGCTGGTGGTAACCTGGCAAGGCTCCTCCTGGGTGGCTTCCCGCACTGCCCGCCGCACCCGTTCCGCCACCTGGTACGCCTCGAGCGGCCCGGCCTCCGGCAGGACAATGGCCAGCTCATCGCCCCCGTACCTGCCCACCACATCGATGCTGCGCACGCTGGAGGCGATGCAGGCGGCGATGCGCTTGAGCACGGCGTCTCCCGCCGGGTGCCCACACGCGTCGTTGACCGCCTTAAAGTTGTCCAAGTCCACCATGAGCACGCAGAGCTTGGTGCCGTAACGGCGGCACCGCGCCAGCTCGCCGGTGAGCGCCTCCACCAGGGCCCGCCGGTTGTACACCCCGGTTAGGGGATCCAGGCGGGCCAGCGCCGCCACCTCGCTGTAAAGGCGCGCGTTCTCCAAGGCACTCGCCGCCTGCCCGCCCAGGATGGCCAGGAACTGCACCTCGTGCGGGCTGAACGGTGGTTTCTCACGCTCCAGCGCCAGCACGCCCACCAGCCGCTCGCCGGCGAGGAGCGGCAGGGCCAGCCGGCAGCCGCTGCCCGCCCCACCTTTCTCTGCCGCGCCGGCGGACGCCAGCTCCGCGTGGTGCGTTACGCCCACCCGCCCCACCAGCCCCTGCCCCAGGGGCACCGCGCAGTGACGCTGGAGGTCGGTTACCGCTCCTTCGCTGGCTGCCGGGATGAGGGTTTCTTCATCCACCAGGTACACCAGCCCCCCGTCGTAGCGCACCAGGCGCCGGGCCTGGGTCAGAATCTCGTTTAAGGTGGTACTGAGATCGATGCTGGTGCCCACACTGCTGGTGGCGGTGTACAGAGCGACAATCTCTTCGTTGGCCGCCCGCACCCGCGCATAGAGCTGCCAGATGTAACTTAAAGTAAGGAGCGGGATGGCCGCCACTACCAGGGGCGTCAAGCCCAGGAGCTGGTATACCTGCGCCAGGAACACTCCGGTAGGCAGCGAAAGCAGCGTACCGAGAAAATCCCAACCCACCAGGAGCCGGTTTTCCGCCAGCGCCGCCGTGCCCCGCTCCAGGACGAGGGCCACCCCTACCAGGACGTTGTTGGCCAGGAAATAACTCACAACAAAGGCCGCCTGGGGCAAGAGAAACGCCAGAGAACTCCCACCCGGCGTCCCGCCCAAAAAGTGATAGGGCACGGCAGCGGCCAGGGCGGCCAGCACTGCCTGGGCAGAATTGAAGGCGCTGTCGAGCGACAGCCGGCGTTCCGCCACATCAGCCAAAAGCTGCCCGGCCGCCGCCACCCCTAGAGCGGCCGGCACCCCTTGGCAAAGGAGCGCGGCCAGCACCACACCGGAACCCAGGCTGAACGAAACCGAGCCGCTCGGTACCCGGGTGAGCTCCGTCCCCACCGCCAGGGCGCAAAAAAACAAAAAGAGCGCCAGGGACCCTCGGCCCTGGCCGCTGCCGATGAGCGCCAGGAACGCGGCGCCGAGCAGAATAATAAACCAGCGATAAAGGGTAAGGCTGCGGTTTCCTCTCTCCACCTTCTCGTATCACTCCCGAGTCCGCGCCGGAGCGCGTCGGGCAGGGCACAGCCGCCCTACCCGGTGAGGCTGCGCAGCGGTTACATCCGCGGCAGGGCTGGAATGCCCAGGGTAGCCAGGGCGTTGGCCATGGCCTGCTTGAAGCTCATTACCAGCGCCACCCGGAAGCGCATGCGCGCCGGCGCCGCTGTAAGCACGGGTGAGGTTTCATAGAAGTTCATAAACGTGGTAGCCAGGTTGTAGGTGTAGTCCGCAAAGGCCGCCGGCTGCAGGTTCTCGGCCGCCCGTTCCGTGGCCACCGGCAGCTCGGCTATGGCGCGAATGAGGTTCTTCTCTTCCGCCGTCAGGTCGGAGGGGACGGAAACCGTCCGTAAATCGATGTCGTCCAAGACTCCCCGGTCCACCCGCCCCAGGATATTGGCCGCCCGCGCATAGGCATACTGCAGGTAGGGTCCCGTATTGCCCTGCAGGCTCAAGGCTTCGTTGAAATCAAACACCAGCACGTTGGCGATGTTGAAGCGCACCATGTAGTAGCGCACGGCGCCCACGGCAATGTCCTGTCCCAGCTTCCGGTGCTCCTCCGGCGACATCTCCGGGTGGCGCTTGGCCACCTCCGCCGTGGCCTGCTCGATCACCCGTTCCACCAGGTCGTCCGCCTTGACGCCGATGCCTTTGCGGCCTGACATGGCATACATGCCCTTTTCGTCTTCTTCGACCGTGACGCCCAGTTCCCGCGCCGTGGCCGGGGAAAGCGCCACCACCTCGTAGCCGAAGTGGATGGAGTTTTTCCCCTGCTCCTCGAATCCCAGTTTAATGAGGGAGAAGCGCAGCACGTCCTGCAGGTACTTCTGCCTCAGGTCGATGACGTTGATCACCTGCTGGGCGCGTCCAAAGCGCTCCATCTTGGTACCTTCGCTGCTCGAGGTCCAGAGCACGGTGCCGTTGGGCTGCAGGCAGTAGCGGTCGTAAAAGAAGTCCTTTCCCAAAACCCCAAACTTCCACAGCTGGTAGGCAATGTCCTTGGCGGTGTAGGTGGCGGTGCCGTTGGAGCGCACCAGCACCTTGTCCGGGTTCTCCAGGTTCTGAAACTCCGGCACATCGCCCAGCTTTACCACCCAGCAGCCGGCGTTTTCGCCTTCTTCCTCATGCACCAGGTGCCCTTTTTCCTTGAGAAGCTCAAAGGCGTGGCGCCAGAACCCCAGATGGATGATGTTGCTCTCCCAGGTGAGCAGGTTGTAATAGATTCCGAGCCGCCACATGGTGGACAGGTGGCACTCGACAATGCGCCGGGCCACGTCCTGTGCCAGCTCCGCCGTAGGATTGTTGCCCTCTTCGATCAGGCGCAGCACCTCGCGCTGCCTCTCCTTGAGGCTGGGATCTTCTTCGTATTTCTGGTTGACCTCGGTGTAAAGGTCCCAACAGAAGTAGTCGAAGCGCTCGTTTTCCGCCGGCTCGCGCTTGAACTGTTCCAGGCCCACCACGATGTCGGCCACGGCTACGCCGGTGTCGTCGATGTAGTTTTGTACCTCAACCTCGTACCCTGCCCGGCGTTTCAGGCGGGCGATGGTGTCACCCAGGCAGGCGTTGCGCAGGTGGCCGATGTGGGCCGCTTTGTTCGGATTGATATTGGTATGCTCGATGACGACCTTCTTCCCTTTCCCCGCCTTAACCTCACCGTACTTTTCCTTGTCCACCGTAATTTCATCGAAAACGGAGCGGGTCAGGTTCGGCATGTCGAGCCACAGGTTGACATAACCGGGAGCGGTAACGGTAAACTCCTTGAGGTGCGGTAGCTCCTGGGACGCCAGATAGTCGCGCAGCTGCCCGGCGATCTCAAGAGGAGGCCGGCGGAGCGCCTTGGCCAAACGCAGGGGCAGCGGAGTGGAGAGATCCCCAAACTCGGGCTGGGGTGGAGTCTCCAAGGCAATCTCGTCTTCCGCCAGATTAAGATCGTAGATCTCCTTGAGCCCCTGGCGTAAGGTCCCCTTCACCACCCTTTCCAGCTCATAAAAATGGTAGGAATTGGCCTCCATTTCCGTACTCCTCCTCAGGTAGCGTACATCTTCCAGTTATTATACCATAAGTACGGGCTCATATCCAGGCCTAAAGTGTGGGGTGACTGGGCCGTCTTAACTTAGCCGCTCCACCGGCAGCCACACCCTGAATACGGTACCTTGCCCCGGCCTTGTGTCAACCTCCAGTTTACCCCCGTGCAGCGCCACAATGCGCTGGCTGATGGTCAGGCCCAGTCCTGTTCCATCTTCCTTGGTCGTAAAATAGGGTTCAAAGATATGGGTCACCACCGCCGGCGGTATGCCTTCGCCCGTATCGCGGCAGGTAACCTTAACCCAGCCGTCCTGTGCCGGGGCCAGGCATAAAGAGAGTCTCCCGCCCTGCGGCATGGCCGCCAGGGCGTTGCTGATGAGATTCCAAAGAACCTGTTTGATGAGGTAACGGTCGGCAAAGACCAAGGGGCACTCCTTGGCGGTGAAGGCGATACTTACCCGCTGGCGCTCGGCCTGGGCACTCGCCATGGCGACCACTTCCCGTATCACCTCGGCCAGGTCCCGGCGCTCCAGGCGCACCGACGTACTGCGCCCCAGGCAGAGAAAATCCTCCACCAGGTGCTCCAGGCGCGCCAGTTCATGTAACACCACCTCAACATAGTTTTTGTTTGTTTCATCATCTGCTACGCGCCCCGCTAAAAGTTGTAAAAAGCCGCGCATCGCCGCAAGCGGGTTCTTCAGCTCGTGGGCGACACCGGCGGCCAGTTCCTCCCAACCGAGAAGGTTCTCTGTTCTCTCTTCCCTGTCCGTAGAGAGCTGGCACTCTGTACTATCCGTGTTCCCTTTGATCACAACCAACCCCCCTTCGTACGGGTATAAGTCTTAATTCGCCATCTGGAACAAATTTCCTGCACACTTCAAGAAAAAAAGGGCTTCACGCCCCGACGCCATTCGGCTCAGTGTTCCTATTTATTCCCCGGTTACATCAGTGCAAAACGAGCTTACCTTCTTTGTCCAGGTGGGCGCTGATCCCGCCGTCGCTCACATCGAACTTGTGGCGGGCGGTTCCCACCTGCAGGGTAACATTGGGATGCACGGTCCCCACCTCAATGACGCCGCGCGCTTCCACCTTGAGCAGCGTAGGGCTGCCTGCCGCCGAGCCGGCCTCATTTGCACTGATGCGCTCGCGCGCCTGTACCACCCCGCCGCGCACCACCCCCGGCTTGCCGCGCACGCGCACGCTGCGGCCGGCAAAAAGATAGGCCTGGTAGCAGCCCTGGCCGCTTATGATGATGTCGCCGCTGGCTTCCACCCGCGCTCCCTGTACATAGCGGGCCTCAAAGGAAAGGCCTTCCCCGCGCTGCTCGGCAAAGCCGGCCACCAGCCCCCGGGTAAGGCGGACCAGACCCCAAACCTCGCCGACGCCCGTCACGGCCAGCGCGCCCCGGCCGCAGAGGCGCGAGCGCAGCTGCTCCAGGGCCTTTTCCACGTCGCCGGCGAGAATCCCCCCGACCTCACGGTAGGCAGCCGACAGGTCGCGCACGCGCTCGGGCAGGAAGCGATACTTGGTGTCGAGGAGACGCTGTAATACGCGCCCCCATCCCTGCTGCGCCGCAGCCGGTCCGAACTCCGGGTGCCGGGCGATCTGGGTGAGCGCCGTGGCGCACTCCTCCAGACCCTTGGCCAGCGCCTCCCAGTTTTCTTCCTGCCGCAGGTGCACCACGCCCACGCCGCCGGCCCGGGCGACGCCGCCGATGAGGTTTTGCCGCACGCGGATCTGCCCGCCGGCGCTCAGGCTTACGTGGGTGGCATTGCCGAAGACCTCAATGTTGCCGCCGGCCTGCACGGACATGGTGTCCTCCACGTTGCCCTTCACCACTACGTCGCCGCTGAACTTAATGTTGCCGCTTTTCAGATTGACCCCGTCCTCTTGTACCAGGATGGGGAGGACATCAATCCGGCCGCGCGTAGCCGCCGGGCGCCCGCTGCGCGTGGCAACAGCCCTCAGGCCGTCGATCACCTCGCAGCCCTCGCCGGCCGTAAGTTCGATATCCTTCGGCACGGGCGGCTCCAGTTCCTGGCCGGTCACCGACTGCCCCGGCCGCCCGAGCACCAGCGGGTGTTTTACCGCCAGCTCTTCTCCTGCTTCCACCGTGGGAATGTAGCTGAGCTCCCGCCAGTCCACCTTTTGCACATCGGCATCCGGCACCGGCGGCCCCTTTTTCTCATGAAACTTAAGCTCGATCCAGGCATCCTGCCCCGGTTCCGGCGGCGTACCGCGCGCCACCACCCGAGGCACCCCGCCCGGGTCGGCCACCAGGGCGGCAACCGCCTCCTGGTCTACGCCAACGAACACGCCCTTGGCAGTCAGTGCCTGCTGTACATCCTCCACCGTAAGGGCAGGGAGAACCTCCTCGGCCCGCGTCGCCAGCTTAAGCTGCTGGCGCGCCGCACAATCAAGGAGTGCATAGCGGCGTCCAGGCACCAGCTCGCAGTGCGCGGTGGCGGTAAGCCCGTCGGGCGCAATCTCCACCTTTACCGCCACAGACCCTGCTTCCGTCAAGGTCTCCACCTGGATGCTGTCACTCGTTCGCACTTCCGTCGGTGCAGTGATCTCTGTCCCATTGACCACCACCCTGGTGCCCGGGCCGGGCACCAGTACGGCCGGGCGCCCACCGCCCGCCGGGTCCGTTACCTTTATCCGCCCTTGAAAAACGCCCACGCTACCGTCACGCATCGCCTCCGCCACTCCACGCCCCCCCTTTGCTGGACTGTGCCGTCTCGCCTCTTAGAGCCCAGGGGTCTTATCCGGCGTCACCTCTTTTCCCCGGTACCGCTCCAGCACCGCTTGGAAGTCCTGCCACACCGGCCGTTTCTTACTGGGGTCGCGCAACAGCGCGGCCGGGTGGAAGGTAGGCATAATAAGCAGTCCGTCCTTTTCCACCCATCTGCCTCGCTCCCGCGTGATGCGCACCGCCGGGTCGATAAGGGTCTGCGCCGCCAGCGCCCCCAAGCACACCACAATGCGCGGTCGAATAAGCCTGAGCTGCGCCTCCAGGTACGGCCGGCAGGCCTTCACCTCATCGGGCAGCGGCAGGCGGTTCCCCGGCGGCCGGCATTTCACCACATTGCCGATAAAAACTTCAGAGCGCTCAATTCCAGCCGCCGCAAGGATGTTATTCAGCAACTGACCTGCGGCGCCGACAAAGGGCCGGCCCTGCTCATCCTCCGCCTGGCCGGGCCCTTCCCCCACCAGCATCAGCGCGGCCTGCGGGTTACCCTCGCCAAAGACGACCCGCCGGCAGCCGGCGCGCAGGCGGCAGCGCCGGCAGGCGCCCACCAGGCGCTCGAGTTCTTCCAATGTGCCGGCTGTCTCCCAGGGCGGGCGCGGCGGCGACGGCGGGGCCGGCGGCTCGGGCTCCCCAAGTAGACTGAGCTGCACTAATTCTTCCTTTTCCACGGGGCTCCCTCCTCACCCTCTAGTATTGGCCAGAGAGACCCCTTCCTCCTGCTTTCCCGCCCGGTCTATCCCGGGAAAGCCCTGGCGTGAAAGCATTCTGCCGTCCTCCCGGCCTGCCGGCCCGGGGTTCACCACGTGCAAAAATGCAAGAAACAGTGAGAAGTTGATACCTGACCCCGAAGGCTGAGGTGGACGCTGTCGTGCTCCAGGAGGGCTTTGAGGGCCGAGCGCGTGAGGCCGGCGACGGGGTTGTCGTTCGGCCCCGCCAGGGCCGCCAGGAAGGCCTCGACCACCCGGGGGTCGAACTGCGTGCCTGCACAGGCCGTAAGCTCCCGCGCCGAGGCCTCTGCTGTATAGGCACGCCGGTAGGGACGGTCGGTGGTCATGGCGTCGAAGGCATCGGCCACGCTGATGATGCGCGCCCCCAGGGGAATCGCCTCTCCGGCCACGCCGTCCGGGTAACCCCGCCCGTTGTACCACTCATGATGACTGCGCACCAAGGGCGCCAGGTGCGCCAGCGCCGTCACCCTCTTCACCACGCTCTCACCCAGCAGCGGGTGCTCTTTTACCTGTTCATATTCTTTTTCGGTCAAGCGTCCGGGTTTTTTGAGTATGCGCGGCGGAATTCCCACTTTGCCGACATCGTGCAGCAGCGCCGCCTGTTCTATGTACTCCAGTTCCTTTACACTCAGCCGGAGGCGCCTGCCGGTCGCTACCGCGTACCCGGCGACGCGCAGGCAGTGAGAGTGAACCTCCTGATCCTGAATCTCCATTACCGCAGCGATGGCTAGAACCAGTGGAACAGGACTTGCCTTTGCCAATTCCTTTCCTCCTCGTCTGCCCGCCCGGCTAAAACCGGATGTGCCTTCGGCAGCCTGGCGATCGTAGCCGCGTGGCTTTAGACCCATGGCTTTGCGCCGCCACCTTTCGGTGACTTTGCCGTTTCGGGCGTTTAGTGACACTATGTAAGAGCATTCGACAACCTGCGTCCATTTCCTTCCATCAGGCGTACTAATTTGATAAGACCTTGATTCCGCGTTGATCAGGCCCGGCGGCAGCCAGGGCGGACTGTCTGGCCCCGCCGGTTGCACTCTACGCCCGCAGCGAACTGATGGTCTGCGCCAGCTCGGCGATGCTTTTGGTTAGTTCATCCAGCTTGCCTTCCATACGCACCAGGAGGTAGATGGACACCACCACCGGAAAGCCCAGGTTGGCAATCTGGCTGAAGACCGTCTGCTCCACGCTGCAACACCTCCGCGGCCTAAGCCACGGTAAACTCGCTCACGTCGCGGCTTACCAGCCGGGCCGTCGCCGCCGCCACCAGCTCGCCACCGCTGCCGGCGAAGATGTTCTTTTGGATGATGGTCTGCATAACCTGCGCCACCTCCGCGTCGGTGAGATCGTCGCGCGGTGCGGCCAGGGACAGGGTGGTGGTGCGCCCGGCTGCGTTCTTAAAGACCAGGCTCAAGGTTTTCTCCACGTCCTTCACCTCCTTTGAGAAGCCGTGTCTTTACCCGGCCCGCTTTAGGCCACTTCGTTCAAGGCACCGGTATCGATGCGCCGCACCGCCACCAGCGGGTAGATCTGCAGGCCCGCCAGCGCCTGCGCAACGTCGAAAACATCCTGGTCGGCGGCATCGGCCTTCACGTTGGCGAAGGACTTGGCCCGCACCACGGGTTTGCCGGCTTCGTCCGTTCCCGTCTGCAGCGAAAGCTGTAGGCGGGCGCCCTCCGGGACTCGCTGCACCGCCATCCGCGTCACCTCCTTCCGTCCGCCTTCGCCTATAGACTGACGGCGGGAGTACGATTAGACGCGGCCGGCCAAAAGTTTTTTCACGCGCGCGGTGCCGCGGGCGGCAATCCCTTTGGCGCTCGAGGGCGCAATCCCCAGCGCCGCCGCCACCTGGAGGAAAGTGGCTCCCCCAGCGCGGGCGCTGAGCACCTGGCGCTGCCGGGGTGTGAGCCGGTCCCAGGCCGTACGCAGGGCGGCGCGCGCGCTGGCCGCAATGGCGCAGTCCTCGGGGCCGGGGGCCGGATCTTCCAGGAGATCGACCGGGCTGAGGCCGCCCGCTCCGGCTTCGTCCAAAGTAGCCTCCTCCCGGCTCCGGCCCCTTTTGAGGCGCCGGGCCGCCGCCTGCACGGCCCAGTACACCCGGCGCTTGGCATACCAGGCAAACGGCGCTCCCCCCGCCGGGCGGAACGCGCGAACGGCCAGCACCAAGGCCAGGTTACCCTCCTGGGCCAGGTCTTCGGCATCGTCCGGCGTCGGGGCCAGGCGCCGCGCCGCCGCCCACACCAGCGGCTGGAAACGGCCCACCAACGCCGCCAGCGCCGCCGGCTCCCCCCTTTGCGCCGCCCGCACCAGGTGCTCCAGCTTTGTCTTGTCCGTCATCCTCTCCCCTCCTCCGCCTTAAGTTTACGGCGGGAAGGGGAGAAGAGCCAAAAGCCGGCCTGGTGCAACTCTTCTGCAACTTTCGCTAAGTGCCGGCCGTCAGCCGACTGAAGGCGCAAAAGGAGCCCGGCACACCACCTACCGGGCTTAACATAAACCCAACTCCAAAGTATCGCCGCATCTAAGATCGGCCCGCGCCGCCGCCCCGGCGCTGAGCCCGAGCAGCTTCTCGACGCGCACGCGGCCCGCCTGGGCCGGAAGTATGGCCGGATACACCGCCACTACCTTAAGATCCCGGTCCAGGGCCACCAGGTCCAAGGGGTTTTGCACCGGGACACTGGCCAAGCTGCCGCTGCCGGCGAAAATCCCCACCCCGTCGGCCAGGCGGAGGGCGCCTTGCCCCATCATCCCCCGGCGGCTCGTCAGCTCGCTGGCGAACAAGATCTTCCATACCAAAATTCGACCGGTTCGGCCGTGGCGGAGGTACATTTTGTCAAACCCCCTCGAAAACAATTCTAGCAGCCACGGCCCGTTTGTCCATCCGCCGCCGGTCTTAATTTTCTGGGTAACTTAAGGCCTGCATCACAGGGTGTCGGGGTCCTAGGAAAGGATACGCGTCACCGCCCGGCCGGCGCGGCCCGGTGCCTGCTTGGCCAGATCCATCAGGCAAATCACCTCGCCCCGGCAGCACGCGATCCCCTCCTCGTACGCCTCTGCGCCCGGGGGAACGCTTACGGCCGTAAGGGTGCAGAATTCCCGTGCCAGCCGCTCCGCTATGGCCGGTGTCTGGTCGCAGGCACCGGCACTTACCACCACCACTTCGAAATTGGGGCGTCCACGCGCGTCCAGGTAGTCCAGCCCCAGGAGCCAGCGCAGCACCCCCTCAATTTTGTCTTCATCATTGTGGGCAATGACCAGGATGCTGATGAAGGGCTTCTCGTCCTTGGCCCGCGTGCGCTCCCTCCAGCTGCGCCGCACGGCACCAATGAGAGCCAGGAGCCCGTACACCGCGAGCAGAATCAGGATGTACCGCGACAGGTCACTTCCGGCCCAGAGCATGCTTTCACCGCCCTTTCGCTGCATGCTATGCTCCGGGTGGAAGCCGCGTGCCTGTCACGCCTAGTTGATATCCACCAACCCGCGGCGAATGGCGTAGAGCGCCGCCTCGGTACGATCGTCCACTCCGATCTTGCGGAAGATGCTGGTAACGTGGTTTTTCACGGTCTTTTCACTGATGGCCAGGGCGGTGCCGATCTCCTTGTTGCTCTGCCCGTGGGCGATGAGGCGCAGCACCTCCTGCTCGCGGGCCGTAAGCCCGTCCACCGTGTCCTCCTCCTGCCCGCTGCTCAGGCGCGTAAACTCTCCCAGGAGTTTTTTCGCGGCCGGCGGCGAGATGTACGAATTGCCATCTTTCACCGCCCGGATGGCGCTCACCAGCCCCCCCGGTTCCACGTCCTTGAGGACGTAGCCTTCCGCCCCGGCACGCACCATCTCCAGCAGGTAGTCGCGGTCGTCGTGAATGGTGAGCGCCACCACGCCTGTGCCCGGGTATTTTTCCTTGATCTCCCGGGTAGCCTGCACGCCGCTTACGTCCGGCAGGTCCAGGTCCATCAGCACCACATCCGGGCGCACGCTCCCCACCGCGGCTACTGCATCCTTGGCGGTACCCGCTTCCCCGACGATCTCGATGTCCTCTTCAAGCTCCACTATCTTCTTAATACCGCTGCGCACCAGCGGGTGGTCGTCAACCACCAGCACCCGTATTTTCCCCACCTGCTAAACCCCTCCTCCAGGCCAACTTATTTCACCTTTATATACATATCGACGCCTAGGACCAGCTTTGTTACTTCTCTGCCAGGACCTTTGACCCGGCGGGCCGGCTTGGGGCCGGTGCCTGGGCAAAGACCACCGCCGCCAGCACCAGGGCCATGCCGGCGGTCTGCAAGAGGTCCAGCCGCTCGCCCAGGAGAACCAGCCCCAGAATCACGCCCACCACCGGTTCCACGCTGGCCACCACCGCCGCCCGGCCCACCTCCACCAGCCCCAGACCCGTGGTGTACGCCACCCAAGGCACCAGGCTCCCCCAGAGGCCCAAAGACAGGGCCGGACCCCAGAAGGCCGGTCCGTGCGCATGTTGCACCAGGGCCAGCGGCCGGTGAAGCAGCGTCAAGAACAAGGTGCCGAACAGGGTGCAGTACAAAACCGTGGTTTCGGCCGGATAGCGCGCGCGGGCCTTTTTGCCGAAGATGCCGTACAAGCCGTAGGTGACGCCTGCACCGAGGCCGGCCAGCACCCCTGCAAGGTTGAGCCGGAGCGCCGTCAGGTTGTAGCCGCGCGCCACCAAAAAACACCCGGCCAGGGAAAGAGCCACAGCGAACGCCTTACCCGGGCTGAGAGGCTCGGCGAAGGCCAGGCGGGCAAAGAGCGTGGCAAAGGCAGGCGCGGTATAAAGGAGGATAACGGCCGTGGTAACCCCTGCCTTATCGACGGCCGTGAAATAGAGGATGTTATAAAGTGCACCGTTAACCAGGCCGAAGGCGGCAAAAAGTTTAAGGTCTTCCCGGGCCAGGCGCGGCCAGCCCCCCTGCCGGCAAAGGACCAGGGGAACCAGTCCCAGCAGCGACACCACCCCCCGCAGCCAGGAAACATCGAGCGGGCTCAAGCCCAGGTCAAGCAACCGGCGGGCGAAGACGCCGATGCTTCCCCAAGCCGTCCCGGCGAGGAGAATCCAAGCGTAGCCCTTATTCACCCGCTTTACCCCCTTCGGCCGCCGCCTCCCCCAACGGCAGGTGCAGCTCCACGCGCGTGCCCCTGCCGGGGGTGCTCTTTATGCGCAGGGCAGCGCCGATGAGCTCCGCCCGCTCCCGCATCCCCAAAAGCCCCAGGTGCTCGCCGCCAGCGGCTTTCGCCACCCCCTTCTCCGGCACAAAGCCCTTGCCGTTGTCCACCACCCGCACGGCCAGGAAGGCCGGGTTGAACTCGATCCGCACCTGCGCCTGGGTCGCCTCGGCGTGCTTGACCACGTTGTTCAGGGCCTCCTGGATAATGCGAAAGACGCAGCTCAACATGGTGGCTTCCAGCTGCTGCTCTTCGCCGTGCACCGTCACGGTTATGCTGAGGCCCGTACGCTCCTCAACCTGGACGGCCAGATTGTCCACCGCCGCCTTAAGCCCCAGGTTGTCCAAGGCAGGTGGCCGCAGGTTAAAGATGACATCGCGCGTCTCCCGGAGACCGCTGCGGATGATCTTTTCCACCGTTTCCAGCTCGCTCCGCGCCTTGTCGATATCCTCTTCCAGCAGGCGCTGCGTCACCTGTAGTTCGAGCAGGGCGCTGGCCAGCTGCTGCGCCAGGCCGTCGTGCAGATCGCGGGCCACCCGCCGCCGCTCCTCTTCCTGGGCCTGAATAACCCGCACGGCGATTTCGCGTTTCTCCTGCACCGTCGCCAGGGTTTGGGAGAGCTGCTGGATGTTGCCGCTCAGGTAGTCGATGGCCACGCCCACCTGGGCCGTCAACGCCTCCGAGCGGCTGAGCAGGCGGGTTACGTTGCGCAGGTTGCGCTCGATCTCATCGCGCTGGGCCCGCAGGGCCTTTTCTTTTTCCGTGAGCAAAATAAGGCGCACCTGGACATCGCGGGCGCGCTCGTAGGCGCGGCGGATGTCCTCCTCGCCGTACTGGCTGAAGTCGCGGCTCACCCGCATCAGCTCCATGCGGGAGCGCTGTTCTTCACTCCGGGCGGCGTCCACCGCTTCAATAACGTCCAGGGTTTCGCCCTTGACCCGTTCCAGCTCCCGCTTCAGCCGGGCCACCTCGGCCCGCGCCTCGTCGGCGATGGCGCTGATCTGTTTCTGGCTTTCCTTGATGGTATCGACGGTCTGGTGGAGAATCTCCTCCAGGCGGGCCAGGTCGGCGTTAACCTCCATGCCTTTTTCACCCCGGCTTACAGTATTCGACTTCCCGGCCCTGCCTTCCTGCCAAATCTTGAGAGCTTTATCCCGGAGTAGAAAAAAGCCTCCGCTCAGCGGAGGTCTGCGGCGGCCCGGCGCAGGGTTTCGGCTTTATCGGTTTTCTCCCAGGGAAGGTCCAGATCGGGGCGGCCGAAGTGCCCGTAAGCGGCCAGCCGCCGGTAGATGGGACGGCGCAGGTTCAAGGTCTCGATAATGCCCGCCGGGCGCAGCTCAAAGTGCCGGCGGATCAGCTGGGCGAGTTCGTTGTTGCCCAGGGCACCGGTGCCGAAGGTATCGACGGTGATGGACACCGGCCGCGCCACGCCGATGGCGTAGGCAATCTGCACCTCGCAGCGCTCGGCCAGGCCGGCGGCCACCACATTCTTAGCCACGTAGCGCGCCGCGTAGCTGGCGGAGCGGTCCACCTTGGTGGGGTCTTTGCCGGAAAAGGCGCCGCCGCCGTGGCGGGCGCTGCCGCCGTACGTGTCCACAATGATCTTGCGCCCGGTAAGGCCCGAGTCCGCCGCCGGGCCGCCCAGGACAAAGCGCCCGGTGGGATTGACAAAAAAGCGGGTACGGCTATCGAGAAGCTCCGGAGGGATCACCGGCTTGATCACCGTTTCGATGATATCGGCGCGGATCTTCTCCAGCGGCACGTCGGCCTTGTGCTGGGCCGAAACCACCACGGCATCCACCCTCAGCGGCCGGTTGCCTTCGTATTCAATGGTAACCTGCGTCTTGCCGTCCGGCCGCAGGTACGGAAGCAGGCGGGTTTTACGCACCTCCGCCAGCCGCCGTGCCAGGCGGTGCGCCAACGAGATGGGCAGCGGCATCAGCTCCGGCGTCTCGGTGCAGGCGTAACCGAAGACCATGCCCTGGTCGCCGGCGCCGATCTGATCCCAAGGATCGGCCTGGCCTTGTTTCGCCTCCAGGGCCTTGTTCACGCCCAGGGCGATGTCCGGAGACTGTTCGTCAATGGCAGTCAGCACAGCACAGGTGTCGCCGTCGAAACCGAACTTGGCCCGGGTGTAGCCGATGCCTTTGATGGTTTCGCGGACCAGGTGAGGAATGTCCACGTAGCAGTCGCAGCTTATCTCCCCCATCACCAGCACCAGGCCGGTGGTGACGGCGGTTTCACAGGCCACGCGGGCATTGGGGTCCTTGGCAATGATGGCATCCAGCACAGCATCGGAGATCTGGTCGGCCACCTTGTCCGGATGCCCTTCGGTGACCGACTCTGAGGTAAACAGGTAGCGCTCCGGCACGAAAAGTCCTCCCTTCAATCAAAAAGGCCGCCTCAATTTGGAAGCGGCCTGGGCACTCCTATCTTCCAGAATTGACATTCTGCAGGAATTGGCACATCACCAGGACACCCCCTGGCACGCTGCCGGGTTTCATCGGGCCCGTCCCTCCACCTCTCTGGATAAGAGTTTTATTCACTTGTCCAGCTTTTCGTTCCGATACTAGCATATCCAGCCACGGGTGTCAATAGTCCGTGCCGGCCGGAGCGTTTGGACCGCCGCACCGCCGGGGTGAACTGCCTCGGCATGGAGCAAGGCCCCGGCGGTTCAGCCTTCATGCCCGGTGTCGGGGGAGCGGTCCTTGACAGCGTGCAGGAAGTTCGCCAGGTGCTGTACACCCTCCGGCGGCAGGTCCGCCAAGAGGGTGACCAGGTTTCTCAGTTCCGGGCGGCGGAGAAAAAGATTCACCACGTCCTTCAGCTCCGGCGGGATGCACTCGGTGACTTCCGCCGGGGAAAGCACCAGGTAAGCCACCGGCACCCCGTAGAGCTGTGCCAGCCTGCGCGCGTTTTGCAGGGAGGGTTTCTTCTCACCCCGCTCGTACGCGGAGACGAGGCTGAAGCGAATCCCCGTGCGGCGCTCCACATCGTAGATGCTCATGTTGCGGGCTTTGCGCCAGGCCCGCAGGGTAGCTCCTAATTCTTGCATCGAATATGCCCCCACTTACAGGTATTGCCTCTACTTTTCGCCCCAGCGGCGCATAGGGCCTATGCACTGCAGGTAGATATATGTATCCTTGCTGAGCATAAGGGAGCAATTGCCGCCTAGGTCCGCATAAACAGGCAAAACTGCTGTTACTTGCTTTTGGCAGTCGTCGATTCGAATGCTATAATGCGATTTAGACTTACATGATTCGGCCCTGATCGACTTCCGTTGTAGAAACGAGGCAGATCGGCATTGGACTTCTTCTTCCAACTTTTGGCGCAGCTGGAAGACGCACTCCCAGACGTTCACCGACACTCTTTGAACACGGCTAAGCTTGCACTGAAAGCTGGTAAATATATGCGCCTGGACGCTGCCGCCCTGGAAAGCCTGGTCACGGCGGCTTTCTTGCATGACGTGGGGAAGCTGCGGATTGCGCCGGCGGTTCTACATAAGCCCGGCCGCCTCGCTGCCGCAGAGTGGCAGGAGATGGTAAAGCACCCCCGGTACGGCCTGGAAATGCTGGCCGGTCTGCACCCGCCTGAGCGCCTGGCGGCCGGCGTGCTCTACCACCATGAGTGGTGGAACGGCGAAGGTTACTTTGGGCTCCGCGGGGCAGGCATACCGCCGGCGGCGCGGCTCCTCGCCCTGTGTGACAGCTGGGACGCCATGACGTCGCCCCGCGTTTACCAACCTACTAAAACCCGGCAGGAGGCACGCCAGGAACTCGAGCGGATGCGCGGCCGCCAGTTTGACCCGGCGCTGGTCCCTCTCTTTCTCCGCATGCTGCAGGAAGAGCAGTCGCGCAGCCCGGCCGAAAGTCTGAGGGACGCCAGCGAGTGGCTCGCGCGCTGTTTCCAGATGTACCGCAATTTTCACAACCCGGTGGTGTACGCAGCCAGCCTCTTGATCGACGACTTGGTGCTCTGCGATGTGGTTGCCCAATGCGCCATTACCCGTTGAAAGTCGGAACCACCGAAGGGGGGTGTACCGGATGGCCCAGGAAGAAGCCCGTACCGATCCGGACAGAGCAATCGTTGTCGGAACCAAGGACGATGCGCCTGAGAAGGACCTCTTAACCGAAGCCGAAATCCGTGCCCTGCTCAGGAGCCTGGAAAACGGCCGGGGGAGTAAGTAATAGTTTATTTAATCAGTACAAACGAAAGATTCTGATCCAGGTGCGGACGGCGGAGAAAGGAGCAGAGCGGCGCAGCCGCCGGCCGCCGGCGACCCGCCGCAAAAAATGACCGGCGTGCAGTGGCTCCGGCAGCAGACGAGGTCCAACGAAGCAAACAGTCCCCCACCGCTGTGGTGGGGGACTCTCTCTATGGGCCGCCGGCAGCCGGTTGTACGAAGGCTTCTAGAAGAGATAATGCGCGCTCAGCTCGCGCAGGAAGGCGCCCAGGCGCTCGCTCAGGCGAAGCTCCTCCGCGGGCGGCTTCCAGCCGTGTCGGCTGAGGTAGCGCTCCTCCACCAGGCGGGCGGCGCTCAGGTGCTCCAGAACGACGCGCCGGCGGGACAAGGCGGGTACCTCCACCCCGGAAAAGAGAACGACACGGCTCCGAAAGGGCCCTGGCTCGGCGGCGCGCACCTCCTTGACCTCGTGGTAAGAGATGTAGCCCAGGGAGGCGTCGCCACGGCACCGCGGCCGGCGCAGGCGCAGCGGCACCAGGATCAGGCGCGGGCAAAGCGGCAGCGGCACGCTGCTCGAACGCTCCAGGAGCGCGCCGTAGATGCGCCGCACCGCCACCAGGTCCACCCCGTAAAGGTGGGCCAGCTCGGTCCGCACCGCCCGGATGCGCCGCGGCTGCCAAAGCCTTTCTCCCGAACGCAGGATGATCTCGGTGCCGTCGCCGGCGCCGTCGCAATAAAGTGGCCGCAGGGCCGCCACCTCCGCCCGGACTGCTTCCAACTTCAGCTGCTCCCGCTCTCCCACGGAAACTCCTCCCTTCCCTCGACCTTACTGAGTAGAAGCAACTGAGCCATTCTTCGGCTTGTTTTCATTATATTCCCAAACACATGTTCGTGTCAAGAAACGCAGCGGCCGCCTCGGCCACCGGCTTCTTGCCCCCGGCGCTGCAGTATGGTAAACTTCGGCTGAACCGGTAAGGAAGGAGAAGGCACATGAAAGCTCATACCGTCGTCCGCATCGCCCTCATCGCCGCGCTCTACGCGGCCCTCACCTACGCGCTGCAGGCCGTAAGCTTCATGCCGACGCAGTTCCGGGCGGCCGAGGCCCTGACGGTGCTCCCCATCATCTATCCGGAGGCCGTCTGGGGTGTTTTCCTCGGCTGCCTCTTGGCAAACCTCATGAGCCCGGCCGGGCTCATCGACGTGGTGGTGGGCAGCCTGACCACCCTGCTCGCCGCCTGGGTAACCTACCGCTTTCGCCACAGCGTCATTGCCTACCTTGCACCGGTGGTCTTGAACGCCTTCATCATCAGCGCTTACCTGCATGTTTTGGCCCGCCTGCCGTACTGGGCCACAGCGCTCAGCATCGGCGCCAGTGAAGCGCTGGTGGTGTTCGGGCTCGGCTGCCCGCTCATCTGGTATCTGAAAAGAAAAAAGAGCTAGCAGGTCCGCTGTGCGCCGGAAACAAAGAGGGCAGGAAACCGAGCAGGCTTCCTGCCCTTCTTTTTTTACGGCGGCTGTCAGCGGCGCGGCGGCCGAATAGATATGTAGCGTAAGGCCCCTCGAGCACAGGAAACGAGGAGGGATGAACATGCCTGCGCAGCGTTGGACCATCCAGCCCGGCGACACCCTGTACCAAATCGCCTTCAAGACCGGCGTGCCGCTCTCGGAACTGCTCGCGGCCAACCCCGGCGTCGACCCGTGGAACCTTAAGGTGGGCAGCGTGCTCACCGTGCCTGCCGGCGCCGACAACCCGGATGACCAGCACCCCTGGCCCGGCGGCGTGTACTGGGTGGTCGCCCCGGGGGACACCCTGTACAGCATCGCCCAAGCCACCGGCACCTACCTGGAAGACATCCTCGCCGCCAACCCGGGTCTTGACCCGAACAACCTCCAGGTGGGCCAGCGGATCTCATTACCGTCCCCGCCCATTGTCCCGCCTGAGGTCCCGCCCTGTCCCAGCGGCATTTACTGGGTGGTGGAGCCGGGCGACACCCTGTACAAAATCGCCCGGGCCACCGGCTTCACCGTGGAGGAGATCCTGGCCGTGAACCCGGGGCTCGACCCGCAGAACCTGCGCCCGCGCACCAACATCTGCCTGCCTCGGGGTGGGCTCTTACGCCAGGGCATAAAGGGCAATCCCTAGGGCCATCACCCCGGCTTCCGAAAGGGCCACCCAGGTCCACACGCGCCCCATGGCGGCACGGAAGTAGTCCACCGAGAGCGGAAAACACAAATGCAGCGGCGAGAGCATAAACCCGGCCTGGCCCGCGGCATAGGCCAGAGCCGCCCAGCGCAGGTTCAGAGCGCCGCCCAGGGTGAGCAGGCCCTGGATGAGCGGGAAGCTGACGCCGATGTAGCCCACGCTCGAGCCCATGAGCAGGCCTGCGCAGAAGGGAATCCCCAGCACCGCCAGCAGCGGCGGCACCCCCAGGGCGGCGAAGATGCCGGGCATGGCCTCCACCGCCCCGGTGGCGAGGAGCACGCCGCGAAAGGCCATGATGGCCGCCACGCTGGCCATGATGTCGTTTCCCATCAGCGTCTGCAAAAGGCGCGGCAGCCGCCGCAGCGGGTAGCGGTGGAGAATGAGCAGCAGGCCCAGGACCGCCCCGACGGAGAGGGCAACGTTCAGGTTGAACACCAAAACCAGCATAACGATGAGCAGCACCGGCCACGCCTCCCGCAGGAACCGGCCCCACACCGCAAGCTGCTCCCCGGCCGGGGCCGCCACCGCCGTGAGCTCGGCCGAGGGCAGGCCGCGGAAGGCCACCACGGCGCCCACCAGGCAGGCAAAGAGGGTAAAAGGCCACATGTGGCGGATGAGGCTCCCGGTGGGCACGGCCAGTATCCCGGCCGCCAGCACCACCGCCTGGTAGAGCGGCAGCCAGTATTCAAACAGGTGGCGGTACCAGTAGTTGATGTAGGCCTTGCGCTCGCGGGAGAGGCCGAGCGGGCTTCCCACCTGCTCCACCATGGGGCAGGAGAAGACGGCGCCGCCCGCCGAAGGCAGAAGGCCGATGAAGGCCGGCAGCGCAGCCAAGGCCAGGCGCGGGTCGCGGAAGGCCGCCCGCGCCCGCTCCACCATGCGCTGCATCAGTTCTTTTTCCGTGAGAAAGTTCTCCAAGAGCATGACCAGTCCCAGGATGAGAAGAAGGTTGATGGTCTCCCAGGCCTTAAGGCCGGCCCACATGGAGCCGACGATGGCGAAGGGAGCGAGGTGGAAAAGAAACCCCAAGAAAAAGGAGCCCAGCACCATTACCCAACCCAACCGGACGTGCCGGCCGATGAGGACGGCGAGAAAGAGTGCCGTAAGACCGAGTTTCCAGAGTGCAGCCAAAGCGCAACTTCCCTTCCCTATGGTTGGAAGTTACCTTCGACAGCTTACGGCGATTTCCTCCCCGGTTTCACGCCTGCCGCCGCTGAACCCCTCCCTCGCCGGTCAAGGCCGGGTGGGTCAACACACGCGCCAGCACAGCGATGGCCTGCGCGTACTCCGACAGGGGCAGGTGCTCGCTCGGCGTGTGGTCCAGGCGGGAGTCGCCCGGGCCGTAGGCCAGGATGGGCACTCGCCAGGCCGGCCCCACAATGTTCATGTCGGCCGTGCCGCTCTTCAGTTTGAACGCCGGCCGCCCGCCCTGGGCGCGGATGGCTGCCAGGAAGGCCCGGGCGAGCGGCGTGTTTTTTCCGGCCTTAAATGCACTTTGGGCGGGCGAGAAGGTGAGCTCCACCCGCGGGTCCAGCCCTTCAAGGCGCTCCTTCAGGGCCGCCGGTTCCAGGCCCGGCGGCAGGCGCAGGCCGATGCCGAGCCTGGCCTCTTCCACCAGGCCGTCACTTTGGCTCGCCATGTCCCGCAGGGAGGCCTCCAGGGCGGCAAAGCCGCTCTTGCCCCCGTTCAGTTCAGCGCAGAGTTCCTGTACCCGCGTCCAAAACTGCACCGCCACCTCGGGCGCGCCGGTCTCGGGGCCGGCGCTGTGGCCGGCCGGGCGGCGCACCCGGGCGGTGAGGTTCAGGCACCCCTTGTAACCCAGCGTCACCGCCGCCCAGCCGCTCGGCTCCCCCACCAGGCAGAAGTCCGGCCGGTAACGGTCGCGCACATAGCAGGCGCCCGGCGACAGCGCCGTCTCCTCCCCCGCGGCCGCGATAAAGATGAGGCGCAGCCCCAGCGCCGCCTTTACCCGCTCGGCCGCCGCCAGGAAAGCGGCCAGGGCGCCCTTGGCGTCCACTGCTCCCCGGCCAAAGAGGCAGCCCGCCTCCCGGCGCACCGGGATGTAGCCGGGGGCGGTGTCCAGGTGGCCGAGAAAAAGGAGCGTTTTTTCCCCTGTTCCTCTCTCGCCAACGGCGTTCCCGGCCGCATCCACTTCGGCCCGCCAGCCGCGGCGCCGCAGGAAATCCACCAGGTAGGCGGCCGCTTCCCCCTCCTCTCCCGAAGGGCTGGGGATGCGGCAGAGGCCGGCGAGCAGGGCCACCTCGTCCTCCCTAAGCTCCGGCTGCATCTGCGGCAACCTCTTTCCCGGCCAGCACCCGGCCCAGCGCCGCCGCCACCTGCGCCAGCTCTTCTTCCGTGATAACCAGGGGTGGAAGGAGCCGGATCACCTGGGGCCCGGCCGCCAGCGCCAGCACCCCGGCCTGCTGCAGCGCGGCCAGGTAAGGGGCGGCGCGGAAACGCAGTTCGATGCCGATCATAAGGCCCAGCCCGCGCACCTCCCGCACCGCCGGGAGTGCCAGCTCCCGCAGGCGGTCCTGGAAAGCCGCACCCAGGCGCGCGGCGCGCTCCGGCAGGCCCTCGTCCAAAAGCACGTCCAGGGCCGCGCCGGCCGCGGCGCACGCCAGGGGATTGCCTCCGAAGGTAGAAGCGTGCATACCGGGGCTGAGCCCGGCCACCCGCGGCCCCAAGGCCACGGCACCCATGGGCAGCCCCCCGGCGATCCCCTTGGCCAGGCAAAGAAGGTCAGGCACCACGCCGTAGTGCTCGGCGGCAAAGAGGTGACCGGTGCGGCCGAAACCCGTTTGCACCTCGTCCAGGATGAGGAGGGCACCGCGGGCGCGCGCCAGCTGCGCAGCGCCCTGGAGGTACGCAGGCGTAGCCGGGTACACCCCGCCCTCGCCCTGTACGGGCTCGAGGAGGACGGCGGCGGTGTCGGCCGTCACTGCTTCCGCCAGCGCCGGAAGGTCGTTGAAGGGCACGTGCGTAAAACCGGAAACCAGGGGCTGGAAGGGCTTTTTGTACTGCTCCTTCCAGGTGGCGCTGAGGGCACCCAGGGTGCGGCCGTGAAAGCCTCGCCGCGCGGCTACAACACCAGGGCGGCCGGTGGAGGCGCGGGCGAACTTGATGGCCGCTTCCACCGCCTCCGTACCGGAGTTGCAGAGAAAAAAGCGGTCCAGCCCCGGCGGTGTTACCTGGGCCAGACGGGCCAGGTAGGCGGCGCGGGCGTCGTTTCCCAGCGCCCCCGGGCAGGTGAGGAGCCGTCCCGCCTGCTCCCGGATGGCCGCCACCACCTTGGGGTGGCAGTGGCCCACCACCGCCACCCCGTGGCCACCGATGCAGTCGATGTAGCAGCGCCCCGCAGCATCCCAGACGCGCGCCCCCTCGCCCCGCACCACGGCCAGGTCCCGCTTGTGGTAAAGCGGTGCTTCGTGCCGGGCCTCCAGGGCGGCAATCGCTTCCGCGGTCAGCGTGCCCGGTGCAGCGCTCATGCCGCGATCACCGTCCCTTCCCCGGCCAGGGCCAGAGTGAGTGGCCGCGCCCGGCGGGCATCGGCGATGATCACCCGCTCCACCCCGCCGGCGACGGCTTCGGCGGCAGCCAGGAGTTTTTTCTTCATCCGGCCCTGGGCTACGCCCTGAAAACTGGCGAGTTTGCCGGCCGGTATCCGGCTGATCAGTGAGCGGGCGTCCGCCGGGTCGCGCAGGAGGCCGGGGACGTTGCTCAGAAACACCAAGGCCTCCGCTCCCAGGGCGCAGGCCACCCCCGCCGCCACCCGGTCGGCATCGAGGTTGAGGGCTTCGCCCGCCTCGCTCAGGGCCAGCGAGCTGATCACCGGCGTGCAGCCGGCGGAAAGGAGCAGGCGCAGGAGGGGGGCGTTCACGGCTTCCAGCCGCCCGCTGTAATCGTCCCGGAGAACCACCGTGCGCCCGTCCACCACGGCCTTCACCGCCTTTTTGCGCAGGCCGGTGATGAGGCGCCCGTCCAGCCCGGAGAGCCCCACGGCGTTTACCCCTTCTTTTTGCAGCGCCTCCACCAGGAGCTTGTTGAGGCGCCCGGCGCAGGCCATAAGGAGCACCTCCAGGGCGGCGCGGTCGGTGTAGCGGCTCTTTACCCCCGAGGGAGACATATAATGGCGCGGCGGCTGGCCCAGGGCCAGCGCAAGTTCATCGGCGGCCGCCGAGCCGCCGTGTACCAGCACAACTTCCCGGGCCGTCCTCCCCGCCGGCCCGGCGGCCGCGCCTTTGAGACAGTCAGCCAAATCCTTCACCAGGGCGCCGGGTTCAATCCCGGCCGCTCCACCCAGTTTTACCACCAGCATGGCCTTCCCTCCTACCTAGGGGTGCAGCCCCGGAAAGTCCAGGGCACAGGTTTCCGGATAACCGGCCATCAGGTTGAAGCACTGCACCGCCTGGCCGGCCGCTCCTTTTACCAGGTTGTCGATGGCCGCCAGCACCACCAGGCGGCGCGAGTGCGGGTCGCGTTCAAAGCCGATGTCGCAGTAGTTAGTCCCCGCCAGGATCTTCGGCTCCGGGTACTTGTACACGCCGTGGCGCTCGCTCACCAGGCGGATAAAAGGCTCTGCGCCGTACGCCGCCCGGTACACCTGCCAGATGTCCTTGGCGCTCAAGTCGTCCTTGAGAAAGACGTGGCAGGTGGTAAGGATACCGCGCACCAGGTCCACCGAGGTGGCCGAGAGGTTCACCTCCACCGGACCGTGGAAGGCCAGCTCCTGGGCGATTTCCGCCGTGTGGCGGTGCCCCGTGGGAGCGTAGGAGCGTACCACCTGGCTGCGCTCGGGGTGGTGCGAGGCCGGCGACGGGTGGCTCCCGCCGGCAGAGGAACCGAACTTTCCCTCAATGACCACGCGGTTTTCCACCAGGTCCGCCTTAAAGAGCGGTGCCAGGGCCAGGATGGTGGCCGTGGCCAAGCAGCCCGCCCCCGCCACCCAGGCGGCCTGTTTGATCGCCGCCCGGTGCAGCTCGGGGATGCCGTAGGCGAAGCGGTTGAGAAGCTCCGGGTGCGGGTGCGTAAAGCCGTACCACACAGGGTAGGCCGCCGCATCCCTCAGGCGGAAGTCGGCGGAAAGGTCGATAACCCGCGGGGCAAGGGGAAGGAGGGTCTCCGCGCGCGGGGCCACCGCGCCGTGGGGCAGCGCAATAAAGAGGGCGTCGCAGGGCTTAAGATCCGCCAGGCGGCAGAACTTGAGGGCCGTGCGCCGACGCAGGTTCGGGTGAACAGCGGTGACGGGCTTCCCCGCGCGCGACTCCGAGGTCACCTGCTGGATCTCGACCTCCGGGTGCCCGAGGAGCAGGCGCAGGAGCTCACCCCCCACGTACCCCGAGCCGCCGATGATGCTGACTTTCATTCCTCTCCCACCTTCAGCACGTAGTCCACCAGCCTGCCGGCCACATCTACTCCGCTCGCCTCGGTGAGGCTTTTAAACTCCATGGTGGCGTTCACCTCAGTGACGAGGAGACCACGCGGGCTTTCGATCAGGTCCACCGCCACCGCCCCGCCGCCCACCGCCGCCGCGGCCCTGCAGGCCAGGTCGGCGATTGCGGGGGTGAGCGGGCAGTTCGTGCAGTGCGCCCCGCGGGCGGCGTTGGTGATCCAGTGGCCGGAGCTGCGGTACATGGCCGCCACCGGCTCACCGCCGATCACCACCACCCGGATGTCCCGTCCCGGCTTGGCGATGTACTCCTGGATATAGAAAATGGAGTGCTGGTAGGAACCCAGAACGGCCTTGTGCTCCAGGACGGCCTCGGCCGCCTCCCGGTCGTTCAACTTAGCCAGAAGGCGTCCCCAGGAGCCCACCACCGGTTTCAGCACCACGGGATACCCCAGCTCTTCAATGGCGGCGAGCGCACTCTCAGGGGTAAAGGCCACCCGCGTGGCCGGGCTCGGCAGCCCGGCCGCCGCCAGGGCCGCCGTGCAGGCCACCTTGTCGTTGCAGGCGGCGATGACGGGCGCTGCATTCACCGTGCGCACGCCCCGAGCGTTTAAGATCTGTGCGGCGTAAAGCGCCCGCGACTCACTCACAGAGCGGATCAGCACCAGGTCCAGCTCCGGCGGCGGGCCGGTCAGGTCGAAGGCAAGCGCTCTATCGTCCAGCCGCGTCCAGGCCACACCGCGCCGGGCCAAGGCGGCAAGGAGAAGCTTTTCATCCAGGCGCACCTGGGACAGCAAAAGGCCCAGCCGCATCGCCCTCTACTCTCCCCAGTCTTCCTGCTCCTCGGGCGCCGGAGCAAGCTCCAAGGGGTCCAGGCTGAGAACCTCCAGCTCCACGCCGCAGTCCGGGCAGGTCACTATCTCCCCCTGCACCAGGTCTTCTGCCTCCCACTCGGCCGCACATTCCGGACAAACCAGCATTGATGCTACCTCCTTTTTAAAACTGGTAGGCGCAGGGGGGTGCTGTAAGGAGCACCCCGCTGCTGCATAAGTATGCAGGCGGTAGTATAATATATCACATCAACCCTACTGTCAAGGGGGGTGGGCAAAAAATAAGCCCGGGAACGAGCCCGGGCTGAGGCTGTTGACAAAGAAGGTCAGCAGCCTCTTTTTGTCGAATACTATATTAATGTAGTCAATAGAAAAAGGAGTGAAAGCAAGATAGATGTTTAGAACTCGTAAAACCCAACAACTGAGCTATGAATTCGTTAACATAGAAGACCTGGTTCCCAAGGACCATCTACTTCGAAAGATCACCAAGTACATAGATTTTGGGTTTATCACAGAGAAGACCAAGAACTTATATTGTGAGGATAACGGTCGGCCGTGTATTGATCCGGTGATTCTCTTTAAGATGTTGTTCATTGGTTACATTTATGGGATACGTTCAGAGCGTCGTTTGGTTGAAGAGATCAAAGTTAACGTGGCCTATCGCTGGTTCCTAGGGCTTTCTCTTTCAGATCTAGTACCCCATCACTCCACCATAAGCCAGAATCGACGTCGGCGGTTCAATGGAACAGATGTATTCCAGCAGATATTTGACGAGATAGTATTTCAGGCAATGTCCAAAGGGCTGATCGACGGGAAAGAATTGTTTTCCGACTCTACGTTCCTAAAAGCAAACGCCAGCAAAAGCAAATTCACCATTGAAAAAGTAGCCAAGTCAACAAAGGACTACGTAGAGGAACTGGACAAAGCAGTAGAGGATGACCGTTTAGAACATGGGAAGAAGCCGTTAAAGGATAAGGGAAAAGAACCTCCCGAAACAAGGCAAACCCGAATCAGTACAACTGACCCCGAAAGCGGGCATATGGTACGGGAAGGTAAGCCACGGGGATTCTTTTACCTGGAACATAGAACTGTAGACGGGAAGTTGAACCTAATCACAGACTCTTATGTAACCGCTGGGAATGTCCATGATTCTGTTCCCTATCTCAGTCGACTTGACAGGCAAATCCATCGCTTTGGTTTTAAAGTCGAGGCTGTGGCGCTTGATGCAGGCTATCTCACTAATCCTATTGCCCATGGTCTAAGGCAAAAAGGAATTTATGCTGTCATCGCTCATAGGAGGTTCCGTCCTAAGAAAGGGGTCTTTCACAAGTGGCAGTACAAATATGATCCTGAACAGGATCACTACACCTGTCCTGCCGGTAGCGTCCTCACCTATCGCACAACCAATCGTGAAGGGTACCGGGAGTATAAATCTGACCCCGAAGTATGTAAAAAGTGCCCAATGCTAAGCCGTTGTACACATTCCAAAAACCATACTAAAGTTTTAACCAGACATGTTTGGGAAGACGATAAGGAATGGATAAGGGAAAATCGTCTTAGCGTGCGCGGGAAAGAACTATACCGGCGAAGGAAGCTAACCATTGAAAGAAGCTTCGCAGATTCTAAAGAACTGCATGGTCTAAGATATTGCCGTATGCGGGGGCGCAGCAAAGTCACAGAGCAGTGCCTCCTTACGGCCGCTTGCCAGAACATGAAAAAGATGGCCCTCTTCTTGTGGAAACAGGGACAAGGACCATCTCCTAGTTCTCGCCTACATCAACTTTTACAGCATCTCTTCTCCTTCATAAGCCCGATATTAAGATTAAACCCCTGCACCGCTTGACGTTGCAGGGGTTTGTCAGCAATCTCAGCCCGGGAACGAGCCCGGGCTTGCGTTTTGCCGGCAGACGCTCCGGCAGGGGGCCGAGCAGGCGGCTGAGAAGCAACTCCTCAGAGGCTGGGCACGTAGATGTCGGCGTACTCTTCCTTGTTCTCCTCGATGATGCGGTCCAGCTCCTCGCGGAAGATGCGCAGGTTCTCCTTGGCCACGGCGCTGTGCGTGAGGGCCGGTCCCTGCGGGCGGGCCAGGTAGTAGGCGGCGGCACCGACGATCTCGGCCGAATCTTCCAGGCGCCCGGCGCTGATGTTTTTTTCCACCGTGTCGTCCGGGGTGTGGTACACCTCTTCCATGGGCAGGCGCAGGAAGGTCGCCGCCGGCACGCCCACGTACTCAAAGGGGGCGTGGTCGGAGCGGGTCGTACGGGAGTTGAGAACGGCCGAGCCCAGGCGTGCCCCCGCGGCAACGGCGCAATCGGTGACGATGTTCCGCTCCCCCGTCACCGTCCAGGCCGTAAGCACCGAGCGGTCGCCGTAGCTCGTGCCCACCATGTCCAGGTTGAACACCGCCGCGATGCGCGCCAGCTCCTCCTCGCTCAGGCCGGCCACATAGTGCTCCGAGCCCAGGAGACCCCGCTCCTCGGCGCCGAAGAAGAGGAAGCGCAGCTCGCGCTCGATCGGGTAGGACTTGAGGATGCGCGCCAACTCCAGGGCGGCCGCCACACCGGAGGCGTTGTCGTTGGCACCCGGGCCGGCGCTGTCCAGGTGGGCGCTGATGACCACCACCTGCCCGCCGGGGTTCTTTGCGGCTTCAGGCGGGCGGGAGGCGATGACGTTGGGCGAGAACAGCTCTTTCAGGATGCGGGCGGTAAAGTTCATGGTAACCTCGTCCCGGCTCAGTTCATCCTTGAGGAGAAGGCCGTCCTCCCGGCTGAGCGAAGCGACCGGGATGCCGGGGTTCTCAGCCATGGTACCGGAGAAATTGCCCGGCTGGTTGTTGTAGATGAGCACCCCGGCCGCGCCCTTGGCCGCCGCGTTTTGCGCCTTGGCCAGGAAGGTCATCTCGCCGCGCTGGATAAGGGCGATCTTCCCGGCCACGTCGTCCGGGATCTCCTCCGGGTAACCGAGGCCGCAGTCCACCAACGGGGCGGTAATCCCTCCCTCATCCGTGTGACCGCTGTTGGTGAGGAGCCGGGCGGAGAACTCGCGCGCTGTGGGCGCAAGCTCTACCACCTTGACGAAGTACTCGTAACCGATGGAGAAGTGATCCACCGTTACGTCGTAGCCGTACCCCGCCATGACGTCCCTGATGTACTCGGCCGCGGCTTCTTCCTCCGGCGTACCGGCATAGCGCGGGCCGATCTCCTCGGAAAGGGCGCGCACATGATCTACAATGCGCTCCCCGTCCACGCGGCTGACAACCTTCTTGTCGTAGGCCGACAGCGCCGGCGGGGCCGGGGTGGCCAGGGCCAGGCTGCTCACAATAAGGACAAGCGCGAGTACCAGGGCAAGGACACGCCACTTCCGGTTCATAGAACACCCTCCTTTTCTCACTTTGCGTACTGCAGTTCCGCTTGCTTCTCCGGTTTCAGGTTTGCTCCTCCGCTTTCAGGGGCCAATCTCGCTGCGCTTTCCTCCGGGTCACAGGCTCGTCATCAAGTGCTGGCAATAATCACCTCCCCTGTTATTATATGGCTCCCTATTACAGAATAGTCGCTGAAAGTTACCTTTTTCTGGGGGTCCCGGGCAAAAAGAAAAGCCGCCCCGTGGCGGACGGCATTGGTGTCGGCTCAGCGCGTGCGCAGCCTTGCGCGGTGGAGCTCGCGGATCTCCGCGCAAATCTTGCGGTAGGCGGGGCTGGCGTAGTCCGGGTAGGTCCAGGGCCAAGGCTCAAAGCGGCCGCCGACATAGCGCAGGGTGACCTCGCCGTAAATCCCCTTACCCAGGTACAGGCGGTGGGCGTGATCCTTGGTGGTGGCGAGGACGAGCTTGGCCAGGGTGATGTAACCCACATCGATGTTCACTCGGCGCCGGCCGTCCACCGCCCAGTGCGCTTCGAGGGAATTGGACCAGTGTTTCAAGGCCGGGAGCTCACCCGGGTCGACAAGGTCGGCGAAGGCAAAGAGGCGGCGCTTTAAGTCCGGACCCATCTCAGCGGCATAGTAGTCGGTGTGGTCGAAAGGCAGCACCGGGCTGGCATAGATGCACGGCCCCAGCCGCTCCGCCAGCGCCGCCCGCACCGCCGCAAACAAGCCCTCATCCCCCGTAAACACGCTGGCAATCGGCGTGACCGGTTCCGGTACGGTTACTCGTCCCATTCTCCTTACTCCTCAGCCCTGCTCATTCAGGAATCGCTTAGTCTCTTCCCAGAATGCCTCACGGGATCCCAGGCCGATGCCACCAACGCCGGATAAAGGCGGCCTGAAGATCGTGGCGGCCCCTCAACCCCCTGTGGTGTAACGGGGCGGATGGACCTAAAAACAAGGAGGCAGCCGCCGCTGATGGAAGTATACCACAAGACGACGCCTGGATGCCATACCTGTTCAGGGTCGGGGCGAAGTCACCGGAAAGGGTTGTCTCCCCTCGGGAGATTACGGAGGCGGCAAAGGAAGCTGCCTGCCATGACCTATAGTTCGTTACTACAATAACAATCCTTGACAGGGCTGAAGCCCCGGAATAAAATACAGGTAACGCCATAGCGCCTAACAACTATGAGTGGAACGAGTAGCTCGGCCCCGGGCGTCTCAGAGAGCCGGCGGCGGTGGAAATCCGGCACGTACAGGCCGAGTGAATGGATCCACGAGTTGCGGTCCGAACGTCCGGCCAGTAGGCACCGCCGGCAGCTCCCGCCGTTACTCGGGAGGGGGTATCGGATCCTTTCTGTACCCTGAACGAGCGGTTCCCCTTGCGAACCAGCCGGGTGGCACCACGGAAGCAACACCTTTCGTCCCGTAAGGACGAAAGGCGTTTTTGTTTCCAAGAGGGGTTCCTGTACCTTTCAGGAGATGGGCTTTATGGCCCAAGTTGGGTGGCACCGCGGAGCACTGCCTTTCGCCCCATGTTCACGGGGGCGAAAGGCTTTTGTATTTCTGAAAGGAGGATGCAGCTGTGATCAAAGAGGTCATCGGCAGACTGGTAGCCGGCGAGAACCTGACGGAAGCCGAGAGTGAGGCCGCCATGAACGAGATCATGTCGGGTGAGGCGACAGCCGCCCAGATTGCCGCCTTTATGACGGCCCTCAGGGTGAAGGGCGAGACGGCGGCCGAGCTCACCGGCTGCGCCCGCGCCATGCGGCGGCATGCCACCGCTGTGAACACCGTACACCAAGAGGTGCTGGACACCTGCGGCACCGGTGGGGACCGTTCCGGTACGTTCAACATCTCCACGGCCGCCGCCTTTGTGGTGGCCGGGGCCGGCGTTCCCGTTGCCAAGCACGGCAACCGCTCCGTCACCAGCCAAAGCGGCAGCGCCGACGTGCTGGAGGCGCTGGGTGTGAACATCGACCTGGACGCGCCCCAGGTATCGCACTGTCTCGATGCCATCGGGATCGGGTTTCTCTTCGCACCCAAGCTCCACCCGGCTATGCGGCACGCTGTGGGACCGCGGCGGGAACTAGGAATCCGCTCCATCTTCAATCTCTTAGGACCGCTCACCAACCCTGCCGGCGCCAGGTACCAGCTGCTCGGCGTCTACGCGCCGGAACTTACGGAACTTGTGGCTGAGACCCTCCTGCGCCTTGGTACCCGGCGCGCCCTGGTTGTCCACGGTGCAGGGATGGATGAGATGACCCTGGCCGGCCCCACCAAAGTCACGGAAGTCCAGGAGGGCGGCATCCGCACTTATACCGTAAACCCGGAAGAGTTCGGCCTCGCACTCTGCCCGCCCGAGGCCCTGCGAGGGGGCACGCCGGCGGAGAACGCCGCGCTGATCGCAGCGGTACTTCGGGGCGAAGCCAGTCCCCGGCGCAACGTCGTGCTCCTTAACGCCGCCGGCGCCCTGGTAGCCGCTGGCGCCGCCGATGACCTGCAGGAAGGCTTTTGCCAGGCGGCCTGGAGCATCGACTCCGGCGCCGCTCAGGCCAAACTCGAGGCCTTGCGGACGCTCACCCAGGAGATGAAGGCATGTTCCTAGAGGAGATTGTGCAGCGCAAAAAGGAAGACGTAGCCCGCCGCAAAGCAGTCCGCCCGCTGGCAGAAATCAGAAACGCAGCCTACGCCGCGGCGCCGGCCCGCTCCTTCGCAGCGGCTTTACGAGAAAAGGGCCCGGCGGCCTTGATCACCGAAATCAAAAGAGCTTCGCCCTCTAAAGGTCCGCTGCGGCCGGACCTTAACCCGGCCGAGATCGCCCGGACTTACGCCGCCGGCGGCGCCGCGGCCATTTCCGTTCTAACGGAGGAGCACTTCTTCAGGGGATCATTCGCGGACCTTGCCGCCGCGCGCGCTGCGGTAACCATCCCTATCTTGTGCAAGGACTTCATTATCGACCCCTATCAGTTGTACCTGGCCCGGGCACACGGCGCCGACGCAGTGCTCCTCATCGCCGCCCTGCTCAGTGAAAGCGAGCTGGCTGAACTCCTGGCCCGGGCCCAGGAACTGGGCCTGGACGCCCTGGTGGAAATACATTCGCGTCCCGAACTCGAGCTGGTCCTTAAGACCCCCGCCCGGGTGATCGGAATCAACAACCGGGACCTTAAGACCTTCGCCACCGACTTCAACACCTGTCTCTCCTTAAAGCGGCAGATCCCGCCCGGCAAGGTGACGGTGGCGGAAAGCGGCATCCGGACGGCGGCGGACATCGCCACCCTCAAGCGCGCGGGGTTCGACGCCGCCCTCATCGGCGAGGCCCTGGTGACGGCTCCAAGTCCCGCGGAGAAGCTGCGCGAGCTCCTGGGAGGGGAAAGCTCATGAGCGTCTTCATCAAAATCTGCGGTGTAACACGTCCCGAGGAAATCAGGTGGGCGGCCGCCGCCGGGGCCGACGCTGTGGGCTTCGTCTTCGCGCCGAGCCGGCGCCGGATTACTTTGGAGACGGCTCGGGCCCTGAGCGCGGTCTGCCCGCACCCCCTCCGCGTGGGCGTGTTCAAAGACTGCGCCGCCGAGCTCATCAACGCATATACGCGCACGCTCAATCTGGACTACGTGCAGGTTCACGGGCGGATCTCCGGCGCCTTGGAGCAAAGCTCGGCCGGCCTGATCAGGGCCCTCACACCGGGGCCGGACATGCTGACCGACCCGCTCGCCCGGCGCGCCGATTACCTCCTCCTCGACGGCAGCAGCCCGGGGAGCGGCCGGCCTTTTCCGTGGGAAGAGGCGGCAGGCCTCTTGGCCGGGCTGCGGGAAGCGGGGCAACGCCTGCCGCCCCTTATCATCGCCGGCGGCCTTACGGCCGCAAACGTAAAGCGCGCTCTGCAAGTTTTCCGGCCGGCCGGCGTCGACGTCAGCAGCGGCGTCGAGGTAGACGGCGTCAAAAGCCGGACCAAGATCACTGAGTTCGTTCAAACCGTACGGAGGTGGGAAAAGTGTCTCTCCAGCGCTTACCCGATGAAAACGGTCACTTCGGCCCCTTTGGCGGCCGCTTCGTCCCCGAAACCTTGATGCCCGCTCTGGAAGAGCTGGCCGCCGCCTTCCGCAGCGTAAAGGCCGACCCTCTATTTCAGCGCGAATTCGCTGCGCTTCTCAAAGAATACGTCAACCGCCCGAGCCCGCTCTACTACGCGGAAAACTTGACGCGTGCCTACGGCCGCGCCCGCATCTTCTTAAAGCGCGAGGACCTCAATCACACCGGCGCCCACAAGATCAACAACGCCATCGGCCAGGCCCTCCTGGCAAAACGCATGGGCAAGAAGCGCATCATCGCCGAGACGGGCGCGGGCCAGCACGGCGTAGCCACCGCCACTGTGGCCGCCCTCTTCGGCTTTGACTGCGTCATCTACATGGGCGAAGAAGATGTCTCCCGCCAGGCCTTGAACGTCTTTCGCATGGAGCTCCTCGGCGCCGAGGTCAACACTGTGCGTTCCGGCTCCCGCACCCTTAAGGACGCCACCAACGAGGCCATCCGCGACTGGGTCACCAATGTACGTGACACCTACTACATCATCGGGTCAGTGGTGGGCCCGCACCCCTACCCCGAGATGGTGCGCTGCTTCCAAGCGGTGATCGGGCAGGAGACGCGTGAACAAATGCTGGCCTTGACCGGGCGTCTCCCCAACTACATCGTAGCTTGCGTAGGCGGTGGTTCCAACGCCATGGGCATCTTTTACCCGTTCCTTGAGGACGAGGGGGTGCAGCTCATCGGCGTCGAGGCGGCGGGCCGGGGCTTGGAAACCGGGCGGCATGCCGCTTCCATCAGCGCCGGCACCCCCGGGGTGCTGCACGGCGCCAGACTCCTCTTGCTTCAGGACGAAGACGGCCAGGTGATTCCGGCCTATTCGGTCTCCGCCGGGCTGGACTACCCGGGCGTAGGTCCGGAGCACGCGTATCTGGCTCAAACCGGCCGGGCGCGCTATGAAGCCGTAACCGACGAGGAAGCCCTGGCCGCTTTTCAAAAACTCGCCCGCGCGGAAGGGATCATCCCGGCCCTGGAAAGCGCCCATGCCCTGGCCTATTTGGAGAAACTGCTGCCGCACACGACTCCCGACGAGAGCGTGGTGGTCTGCCTGTCCGGCCGGGGCGACAAAGACGTGGAGAGTGTGGCCAAGATACTGGGGGTGCAGAAATGAACCGCATCGATAAAGCATTCGCACGTCTGAAGGAGCAAGGCAGAAAAGGGCTCATCCTATACACCTGCGCGGGTGACCCCAGCCTCGGCTTCACCGAGGAACTTGTCCCCGCCCTGGCCGCCGCCGGTGCAGACATCGTCGAGCTGGGGCTCCCGTTCTCGGACCCGCTGGCCGACGGACCGGTTATTCAAGCCGCTTCGCAGCGTGCCCTGTCAGCCGGGGCCAGCACCAAGGGCGTGCTCGCCCTGGCCCGGCGCATCAGGCAGAAAACGGACGTGCCGCTGGCCCTCATGACCTACTACAACCCGGTCCTGCGCTACGGGGAAGCAGATTTCGTGCGGGACGCTCACGCAGCCGGCTGCGACGGTCTCATCGTCCCCGACCTGCCGCTGGAAGAAAGCGACGCTCTTAGAACCGAGTGCAGCTCAAGGGGGCTCGGCTTCATCACCTTTGTGGCACCGACCTCCACGCCGGAGCGCATCCGCCGCGCTGCCGCCTGCGCCACCGGCTTTATCTACGGCGTCACCGTCACCGGCGTCACCGGCATGCGCGAGGCTTTACCCGAGGAGGCTCTGCACATGGCGGCCGCAGTGAAGGCCGTCACCACAACCCCGTTGGCCCTCGGCTTCGGCATCTCCACCCCCGGACAGGCCGGAACCGTGGCCGCCGTGGCCGACGGCATCATTGTGGGCAGCGCTTTAGTAGACCTCGTGGCGCGCGAAAGCCAAGCCTCGGCGGCCGCCGCCGTTCAAGCCGCCGGCCAGTTCGTACGGTCGCTGCGCCAGGCTTTGGACAGTGCCAAATGACGCCGCAAAAGCCGGCCTTTCTTACCCGGGGCCATCCCCGGGTTTTCCGCCGTCCTCGGTGCTCCGACCACTGGGCCGCAGCGGCCTCTACGACTCAGCGCATACGGTAAGCCCCGGGGCGGAAGGCCCCGGGGCCATCTTTACGCCAGGCGCTCTAGGCGCCCGTATACCTCTTGGGCGTAGCCCAGCACGCGCTCCAGGGTGCGCTGGCGCAGCTTGGCGACGGCCTTGAAGTCCATGTACGGCGCATAGTACGTCTCCATCTTGTCGTGGATGGCTTTTGCCTCGCCGATGAAGGCGATGGCCCGGTTGAAAAGGCTGAAGAACATCTCCTCGTTCTCCGCCACCAGCGCCTCATACTTGGTCTCCACCGCCGGGTCCAGGCACTCATCCAGGTTGACGATCACGTCTTCGGGACCGGCGCTGTAAAGGTGCGGTTCAATGGACTTGGTGAGGGCCACGCTGAGCTGGGGAATCACCACGTGCTCCACCTTGGAGGGGTTGAGCGGGCAGTGATACATCTCTACGTAGTAGCCGCGTTCCAGCACCGCCCGCGCCACCTTCTCAAGCAGGACCGATTTGCCGGTGCCGGGTTTCCCCGCGATGACGTATTTTTTCTCGCAGGGACCGATGATGGTGTCCAGGTAATCCACCATGCCGTCCGGGGTGATGGCCCGGGCGAACAGGTGCCGGTCCCGCCCCACGCTGGCTGCCACCGGTTTTTCATCCAGGATCTCATGCAGCACCGCATCGGCCTTCTGGTTGGCCAGCCCAAAGTTCATCCCTTCGATGTTGGCGTCTTCCCAATCTTCGTAAATGATCTGCGCCGCTTTCAGGAACCGGTAGGCGCGGGTGAAGCGCCGCCCCACCTCCCGGTTGGCTGCGATGATCTCCTTTTTGTGCGCGCGGATTCTTGCTTCGTCCCAGAAGTCACCCAAATGGATGATTTCGTCGACGGCGCCGGGATTGCGGGGATCCATTATATGCGGGGCCGTGCCGTCGATGAGCGCCACGCCGATCTGCGGGAAGACCACACCGTCCAGGGACCCATTGTCTGAGGAGCAGCAGTGGTACTCCGCATTGAACCCCCGCTCCACCATCGCTTCTGCGATGTGGCGCATAAAGGTGGATTTCCCCACCCCCGGCCCGCCCTTGATGATGAGAACGCGGGTGGCATCCGGCGGGATGATGTAATCATAGAAGGAGTAAAAGCCCTTGGAGGTGTTGCAGCCGGGGAAGACTTTCTTGACTCTGCCCTTGGTCGCCACGTTCCGAGACCTCCTTTGCAGCGTCACTTATTAACGCTGCCATGGTATTCTCCCCCGGCCGCTTTGGTGCCTGGACGCAGCATGATCATCACCACTAACCTCGAGTTCGACAAGTGGACGGAGGTGTTCGGAAATGAAAGCCTGACGGCGGCTCTACTGGACCGGCTAACACACAGAGCTCACATTCTCCTCATGAACGGTGAAAGCTATCGCTTCCGTGAAAGTATGCGGAGGCGGGAGCAGGAGGCCGAAAATGTCCGCAAGCCCGCTTAGGCTACGCCTAAGCGAGGGTGGTCCCCTTGTACAATATAGTCGGTCAGGTTCATGCAAAAGAGAGCCTGATAAGAAACAATTCCTCGTGGAAGGGTGCTCTTGGAGCGAATTTCGCGATTGGGTCCAGCCTTTCGCGAGAAACCTCAACCCGATTGACTTCAAACCGGGCAAGTGATGATCACCCAGATTCTCCTTATCACGGCCGGGATAAACGTCTATCACGGTATCTCCGCCGCAGGTTATCGCTCAATTCCGAGTTTCCGTGATAACCTCTTCCGGCAGTGTAGCTGTCTAACAGCAGGCGAGGATATGGTTCACGCCGCCGCTTCCTTTCCGTTCTCCGACAGTATCAAAAAATAAAAAAGCGGGTTGCCCCACCTTGTTTCGAAGGACTGTAAAGCTTTGCTAAACAGGTTTTATGATTTTGCGACCTCTTCCACCGGGTAAACAACGTCAGCTCGAATAGCTTTTGCGGCAAAAGCCAGAGCCGCTCGTACCCCTTCCTCGGTAAGACGTGGGTGGGCTTGCATGATTTGCTCTACCGTCTCGCCGGCAGCAAGTTTTTCCAGAACAAGCTCTACCGGAATCCTAGTGCCGGCAATCACAGGTTTTCCCATTAAGACCTTAGGATCGGATTTTATTAAATCGCCGGTCATAGTGGTCTTCTCCATTCACTATCACCTCCGGGTACTATTTATTATATCCTGTAGGCATTTATCTTTTCCAGCGCCCCCAAGAAGCACTTTTACGCAAATCTATCGACGGCCTGGCCGCGCTGGTCAAAGAAGGCGCAGATGCGCCGGCTCATGTAGAAGACTATGGCCTTACCGCCTAAAGCCTCCCGTCGCCTTTCGAAGCGGGGCACGGCGTCGCGCAGCTGCCGGGCTAAGCCGTCGATGAAGTCGTACTGGGGCTACCTCGCGCTGCCAGGTTCGCCGTAGGTCAGTGCGAATACCGTATCGGTCAGCCAGCGACGGAACGACTCATTGTCGTTGAACTGCTTGAACAGCTCGGTGAGCATTTGCATTGGCCAACCGGTTTAAATCCATGACTTTAAGTTGGATGCTTAGAAATTTTTGTGATAATTCTCAAATCAGTGTAATCATCAGGGCATTGTCGGTAATCCATGCTGGTTCATTTACAATATGGACATTGCCGCACAATGCAACAGTGATTTCTGTTGAATTATAAACGCCAGCATAACCCATTACACCATTGCCACCAATAACTGTATAGGGCCGTTCATTTGAACGGTTGCCACTTACGGCTGACGTTTCTATGAAATCCCCTGATGCAATTGAAATGAACCACCTTAGTGGCACCACCTCCCAATGTGCTGGCACGTCGCCCAGCCACTCCACACCAGAGGGCTTGTAGGTTGGATAGGGCTGGCCGGTGCGGACGTCGATCTGCCCGGTGACGACCTGGTGGATGAGGGCCTGCCGGTACTCCTCCAGCAGTTTGATCAGTTTCTGCTTGGCGCGGATGTAGCGCCGAATCCGCCGGTCTGCCCAGTCGAGAAACCGCACAATCGCCGCCTGCTCGGCGTGCGGGGGGAGGCAAATCTGCATCTGCTTGAGAATCCTCCCATCAACGTGCGGGATACCCATTCCCGTCGAGAGCGCCCTGAGCCATGGCTCGCACTGTTTTAACATGAAGTACAGGTAACGCCTATCGTGTTCATCGGTGGACAACAAAGCAGCAGTAGATGAAACGACACCATCCTTTGCTATGAAGAATTCACCTGCGTTAGCCCCATCCCACAGCAAAAGGACATCGCCTGCCGCTGCCGTGACAAGCCCATCACTTAGCGCGCAGAACACTTTCGCGGTACCCTTATGCCTGCGTAGGTACTCCATGGTCAGATAAGGTTGTGCTCCCGCTGGCGCCTCATCTTCTGAGTAAAGCGCCTTGGGCTGCCTCCCCTTCACTGGGCGAGTTACATGGCGGACCGCACGCACCTCCCAATGGGCCGCGAGCACGCCGCGCAACTGCTCAGGATGAACCGAAAGTTTTACCAAACAGCCGGTTTTTAGAGGTTCAAACCGTAAAGGTACGTACTGCCGTAACTGCCGCTTCTTGTTTTATTCGCCAATCGCCGCCATTTTTCCTACGGAAGCCCTTACAGCGTCAACCGTCTCTTCTTCCCCATTTTCTCAGCCGGCGTTCACACTCGGCGCGGGGCAGGCGGCTTCCCTTCGCCCGCATCTTTTCCAGCGCTCGGGCCGCTTTTGGGGGTGTAACGATCCGCTGTCGAACCGGTTCCTCCAGTATCCAGAGCGTCCCGTGCACTGGTACCTTCTCTTGTTCCGCGGCTTTGCGCAGGTGCCTGTCACCGGTTGGCAAAACAGCGCCTTGCTTTGGCCAGAGCCAGGGCAAAAAGGTCCACGCGCCAGGGGGCGGGATACCGGCTTGTTAATTGAATGACAAGGTAGGTAGACCTCGTCGCCGGCAAGTTCCTCCTGCTGCAATCCGAGGGATACCATGGCTTGTCCATCGGGTACCCATAAGCAATAACCACATCAGGGGCGACAGGAGCGGCCGTTGGAACGCTTCGTGAATAATCCCGCCGGCATACAGGTCGATCCAGATGCGTGTCAGTCACGTGGATCCGCCGGGAATCCGCCATGCCGCTCGGCCACCTCCCGCCAAAATTTAGAGTCCCCTGAAAAACCATGGTGCCGCAATGGAAAAGGAATCCTCAATCCAGTTGGCGAAGGTGTCAAGAAGTCACCCAAAACACTTCTCCGCCGGTGAGGATTCCTCGATAACCGTATTCGCCGGCCGGCAGGGAAATCCTGCTGGAGGGATCAAACATGTTGGTGCTCCGTCGAGAACAGTTAAGCCTGTGGGATGGGGCGCTTCCGCCCAGCATGGCGGCCTTGGCTTAAGCTTTTTTCATTTGTTCAACCAGTTCCGTCATGATCTCTTTAACCGAGGAAATCTTACTGGCCCGCCAGGCATTGGCGCCGGCGAAGGCAAAGCCTTTATCCAGCTCCCCCTTCTGGGCATGGATGAGGGCGTCGGCAATGCAGTAGGGGGAGCGGCTGGGGACACAGGGTGCCAGGCAGTTGTAGGCGCAGCGAACGGGCGTCGACTTGCCGGCCGCCGCGCGGTCCAGGTAGGCGTTCCTGATCGCCCGGCCGGGCATGCCTACGGGGCTCTTGATGATAACGATGTCGTCCTGGCCGGCCCGGAGATACTCCGCCTTAAAGGCATCAGAGGCATCACACTCCCGGGTGGTAACAAAGCGGGTCGCCAGCTGCACGCCCGCCGCCCCCAGGCGGAGCAGGCGGGCGATGTCAAACCCGTCCCAGATTCCTCCTGCCGCGATCACGGGGATGGGACGTTCGTATTTTTCCTCGAAGGGTCTTACCGCCGCAACCACCGCCGGCACCAGCTTTTCCAGGGCGTAATCCTCCGGGTGCTCCAGCTGCTCGGGTGAAAAGCCCAGGTGCCCCCCCGCCCGCGGCCCTTCCACGACCACCACATCAGGGGGCCGCCGGTGCTTCTTGTCCCAGTGCTTGCAGATGAGGCCGGCCGCTCTGGCGGAGGAAATAATGGGCCCGATCTTAACGTTCGACCCCTTAACCAGGGCAGGCAGGTTGAGGGGGAGGCCGGCGCCGGAAAAAATGATATCAATCCCCGCCCGTACGGCCGTGCGCACCATCTCTTCAAAGTCGTTGATGGCTACCATGATGTTGACACCCAGAATCCCCGTGCTCAGCCCACGCGCTTTTTTAATCTGCTCCCTGAGACCGTCCCGGTTGGCCTGCCGCTTGTTCAGGTGATAATCCGCGCGGTAGAACCCGGTCTCCACCCCGGAGATCACGCCGACGCCCCCGCAATTTGCAACGGCGGCAGCCAGGTTGGCCAGGGAGACGCCCACACCCATTCCGCCTTGAATAATCGGCAGCCTGGCCACTAAATCGCCAATCTTCAGAATTGGTATCTTCATGAGCTCATCCTTTCCGGAGCCGTACTTCCCGTGGACTAATTATAACGCATTTCTGCGCCCCTGGCCAGGCTGCCGCCGTCGCCCGTGTAACACATTTCCCCGCCGCCGCATACCAATGATGTAGGGAATCGCCCTAAACAGTGTCAAATACCGGTAAAAGGAGGATGTCACATGCCTGACGGATTCGGCGGCGGCTGCTGGTGGTGGTGGATCTTTATCATTATCATCATCATCATTCTGATCCTCTGCTGCTTCTGCTTCCCGTTCAACGCGGTTAAGGCGTAGCGCCGGCCAACGGTGAAAGGCAAAGCCCCGAGGGTAGCCTCGGGGCCGACTTTTTACTCTGTCTTAAAGTCTAAAGGCTCAGAAGGGCCAGTTCCGCCACCTGCCAGGGCAGTTCGGCCACCCGGGCGCCCGCAGCGCGCAGCGCCGCCACCTTGCTGGCGAAGGTGCCTTTGCCGCGCTCGACGATGGCGCCGGCATGGCCCATGCGCTTGCCGGGCGGGGCGCTCTGGCCGGCAAGGTAAGCCACCACCGGTTTGCTCATCCCCTTGATATACTCCGCTGCTTCTTCCTCGGCTGTCCCGCCGATCTCGCCCACCAAGACCACGGACTCGGTCGCCGGGTCTTCCTCAAAGCGTTTGAGCAGGTCGATGAAGGTGAGCCCGACCACCCGGTCGCCGCCCATCCCCACCACGGTTGATTGCCCCAGCCCGGCATGGGTGAGGCCGGCAACGACCTCGTAGCTCAGCGTTCCGCTGCGCGCCGCCACCCCGACCGGTCCCGGGGCGTAAATGCTGTTCGGCATGATCCCCATCTTGCTCTTCCCGGGCGAGATGATCCCAAAGCTGTTGGGGCCCACTACTGTGACCTGACGCTCCCGTGCCTGGGCCATGATCTCCATGGCATCCAGCACCGGGATGTGCTCCGGGATAAGCACCAGTACCTGGATGCCGCTCTCTATGGCCTCGAAGGCCGCATCCTTAACGAACGGCGCCGGCACGAAGGTGATCGAGGCGTTGGCACCCTGCTCGGCCACGGCCTCCGCCACGGTGTCATACACCGGCACGCCGTGCACCGCCTCCCCCGCCTTGCCGGGCGAAACCCCGGCCACCACCTGGGTCCCGTAATCCAGCATCTGCCGGGTGTGGAAACGCCCCTGGTGGCCCGTGATACCCTGGACCACCACCCGGGTGTTTTCGTCGATGATGATCGCCATACCTACGCCACCTCCCCGGCCGCCGCCACTACCGCCCGGGCTGCTTCATCCATGGAACGATACGCGCTTAGGCCATTTTCCCGTAGGATCTTGATCCCCTGGGCTTCGTTGGTGCCCACCAGGCGGATGACCAAGGGCACCGGGATCCCGCGCGTCTTTTGCACCTCGACGATGGCGCGCGCCACGTCGTCGCAGCGGGTGATGCCGCCGAAGATGTTGATGAGGAGCGCCCGCGGCTTTTTCAAGAGCAGCACCTCAATTGCCTTCGCTGTGGCCTCCACGCCGGCCCCGCCGCCTGCATCGAGGAAGTTGGCCGGCCGCCCGCCGTAGCGCTTGATGACGTCCAGTGTAGACATGGTGATGCCGGCACCGTTGGCCATCACGGCGATATCGCCATCGAGCTCCACATAGGCCAGGCCCAGTGCCTTGATCTTCTCCTCGAGTTCAGTGCCATCGCTCACGCGCGGCAGCTCCTGGTGCCGGTATAGGGCGTCATCATCTACATTGAGGCGCGCATCTGCGGCAATGACCCGTTCGCCGCTCACCACCAGCGGGTTTATCTCTGTGAGCTCCGCATCGTAGGTGCAAAAAACCCGGTACAGCCGCGTGAGGATTTCCGCCAGCTGGCGCGCATGGCCGCCGGTAAGGCCCAGGCGCCGGGCCACCTCGCGCCCGACGTATGGGTAAACCCCCAGCCGGATGTCAATGTGTCGGCGAACGATATCCTCCTCCGGCACCTCCTCGATGTTGATCCCGCCGCAGCTGGAGGCGATGATGAGCGGCGCTTTCGCCGCCTTGTCCACGGTAATCCCCAGGTAGAGTTCCTCATCGATGCTCAGTTTCTCTTCCACCAGCACCTGCTCCACCCGGTAACCGCGGATCTCCGCCCCCAGGAGGCGCGCTGCCGCTGCCTGCGCCTCCTCCGGGGTCGCGGCGAAGGCAATGCCCCCGGCCTTACCGCGCGCTCCGGCCAGCACCTGCGACTTGATGGCTACCGGGCCAATGGCGCGCGCAATGTCCGCCGCTTCCTCAGGTGTCCGCGCCACCCGGCCCTGCGGCACCGGGATACCTGCTCGGCGGAAAGCGTCTTTAGCCAGATACTCGTAGAGTTTCATCCCGATCTCCTTCCTGCACTTCTAGCCAGTTTTGCCGGCCAGCCCCTGAACTCCTTAAGGCATAATCCCCAGCGCCCGCCAGTAGGGCAGCCCGATGAGGAACCACTGCGCCAGGACCACCAGGCCGAACAAGAGCCCAAAGGCGGCTGAATCGCGGGTTTCAAACAACCCCGCGCCGTTGAACATGAGCAGCGGTACCGTGTTGAAAGGAAAAATGCACGAGTACGGAATCAGGGTCATGGCGGGAACATAAAGCGCCAGCACGGGCAGGCTCAAGGCCTTCGCCAGCGAAATAACGATTGGCAACAGCGCCGCCGCCATGGCCGTGTAGGTGAAAAAGAGCACGTGGCCATAGTACATAAGAAAGACGATCAAGGCATAAATCGCGAAGAAGGGCAAGGATTTTAACCCCAAGGCATTCAGGATGTGCATCACCGCCCAGTCCATGCCCTTCGTCTGGTTCAAAGCCGCCGAAAGGCCCAGTGCGGCACCGAAGAGCACATAGGTTCCCCAGGGCACGTCCTTTTCCGCATCCTTCCATGTCACTACGCCGTAACGCGGAACGAAGAGAATCATGGCGGCGAACAGGCCTTTAACAAACACATGGAGCCCCAGGATGGTCTGCAGGATGGCCGGCAAGGACCGGTAAGCCTGTACACCGATGACGGATTTGTCCAGTATCCACAGCGCCAGAGCAGTTAAAAAGGACATGAGCGTCACTTTTTCGGCGCTGGTGACCGGTCCGAGCGAACGCAGTTCCTGCGCGACGTACTCCGCACCGCCGTTGATTTCTTTTATCTCAGGCGGGAAGAGGAAGTACACCAAGAAGAACGCCAGGAGTGTGGAAACAAGGACCATGGGGAAGGTGTAGAGGAACCACTGGGTCCAGGAGACGTCAATGCCGGCCGCCTTTTTCAGGATGCTGATCGCCAGGGGGTTAGCGATGGTAGCTGTCAGAATCCCCGCGCTGATGATGTTGTCCGCTGCCCCGGCATAGATCCCGATTGCCTTGGCGAAGTTGCTTTTGCCCTTCTCGACGCCCGCCGTGCCCACGATACCGACGATCACCGGCAGGAGCAGCCCGCCCTTGGCGATGGTGGAAGGCGTGGTCGCTGAAATGGCGATGTTGATGACGCCGACCATGAAGAGAATCCAGAAAGAGGAACCACGGGCCAGGTTCATGAGGACGAGAGCAACCCGCTTCGCCAGCCCCGATTTAGAGAAGGCAGTGGCGTAAACAAAGCCGAGGATCATCAGCCAGAGGCCCGCGTCCCCGTACCCCGACATGCCGGTGCTGACAGCCTTAGCCGCCGTCTTTTTGTCGGCCGAGAGAGCCAGTACCACCAGCACCAGTACCAGGAGCGAGGCCGGCGTCAGGTACTGAGCGGGAGCGGCCACCCAGAGCCCAACAGCCAGCACAAAGACCGCCAGCACGTACTTGCCGGCCGGTGACAACCCTGCTGCCCCGGGGAAGGGGTACAGGGCAATGAAAAGCGCTATTAAGGCCATCAGGGCCATCACGATATACCGCCAGGTCCCGTTGGTCTTCATACCGCTTCCCCTTTCAAGCTGCGTTTCGCCAGCGCCAGGCCGGCCTCCAGAGCCTGCATGTTTAGTTCTTCCGTGCCCTTAGGCACCCGCCGCAGGACCGCCTTTCGGATGGCCTCTTCGCTGACCACCTGGCCGACACCTGTTACCAGCCCCAAGGCCACGATGTTGGCCACGATCTCGCGGCCCACCGTTTCCCGCGCAACCCGGGTGACCGGGAAGGCAAAGAGCGCGCAGCCCGGTGCCGTCGCCTGCACAAGGTCGCTGTCGACGATGATCCTGCCATCCGGTTTCACCTGCGGCCCGTATTTTTCCCAAGCCTGCTGCGCCATGGCCAGGAGCAGGTCCGCGCGGCGCACCTTGGGATAACCGATCGGTCCGTCAGCGATGATCACCTCGGCCCGGCTGGCGCCCCCGCGCGACTCCGGACCGTAGGACTGGCTCTGAACCACGTTGTACCCGTCGCGGATAGCCGCTTCGGCCAGGATGATGCCCGCTGTGATCAGGCCCTGGCCGCCTTCGCCCGAAAGGCGTACCTCATAATGGAACAAGTCGCTCCCCCCTATTCCCCAGCTACTGCGTGCGCGTCTTTTGCCTTAAGCCGTGCAATAAGCTCGCCGTAACGTTCGGTGTACTCCGGCACAGCCCGGTCGGCAAACTCGCCGATGACAATCTTGCCCTTACGTTCCTCGGGACTGAGCGTCGCCGCACGCTTGACATCCACCGCCAGCGTTTTGAACCGCTCCAGCATCTCGGCCCCCGCCCCCAGCTTGTTTTTGCGCCCGAAGTAAGTGGGGCACTGGGCAACAGCCTCGACGAAGGCAAACCCTTTCTTTTTTATGGCCTTCTCCAGGTAGGTGATCAGGCTCTGGACGTGGTACGTGGTGCTGCGCGCCACGTAGCTGGCCCCGGCTGCCTGCACCAGCTGCGCCAGGTCGAAGGGCTGTTCAATGTTCCCGTACGGGGAGGTTGTAGTTATGCGGGCGGTTGGGGTCAGCGGCGAATACTGGCCGCTCGTCATGCCGTAGTTGCTGTTGTTCATGACCACCGCCACCAGGTCGATGTTGCGCCGCGCCGCGTGAATGAGGTGGTTCCCCCCAATGGCTGAGGCATCGCCATCGCCCATGAGCACAATGACGGTCAGGTCGGGGCGGTAGAGCTTGAGCCCGGTGGCGTACGCCAGCGCCCGCCCGTGGGTGGTATGCAGGGTATTAAAATCCAGGTAGGCCGGGATGCGCCCCGAGCAGCCTATCCCGGAAACAACGGCCGTCTTATCCTGATCGAGCCCGGCGCGGTCAATGGCTCTGAGGAGCGCATTCATCACGATGCCATGCCCGCAACCAGGGCAGAGGATGTGCGGCAGCCGCTGCTTCCGCAGGTACTTGGTAATATCTGACATCTGCTCGCCCTCCAAAGGCAATCAACTTTCGTCTTACCCCTTGATGAAGCTGACGATCTGTTCTGGGGTGATGAGCTCACCGTTCACCTGGTTGCAGAGCTCCACCGGCGCGCGTTTGGTGAGCCGGTCCACCACGTAATAAAGCTGGCCCATGTTCATCTCCACTACGACCACGCGCCGCGCCGCGGCCACCCGGCTCTGCCACGCTTTTTCCGGGAAGGGCCAAATGGTGATGGGTCGAAAGAGAGCAATGGAATAGCCCGCGCGCCGGAGGTCTTCCACGGCCACCTGGGCTGAACGGGCAACGCCGCCGGCCGCCACTACCAGGGTCTCGGCCGGGTCCGCGCCTGTCACCTCGGCCTGCGCCAGTTCGTCCTGTACCTTTCTCACTTTTTCCACAAGGCGCTGGTGCAGGGCACCGGCAATGACCCGGTTTTCCGTGGGAAAGCCCTTTTCATCGTGGGTGAGACCGGTTACATGGAAGCGGTAGCCACGGCCGAAATCCGGCAGGAAGGGAACCTGTTCCTCTGCGTCCGCTCGGTAGACCGGGTAGTCGTTGAGCGCACCCGCTGCCGTGGCGGCCTGAATCTGGCGCCGCTTAGGCAGTTCGTTTTCCGCCGGCGGCTTTAGGGTCACCCGTTCGCGCATATGGGAGATAACCTCGTCGAGCAACAGGATCACCGGGAGGCGCAGCCTTTCCGCCGTGGCGAAGGCCCGGATAGCCAGCCGGTAGGTTTCGGCGACGCTGGCCGGGTAATAGGCCACCACCGGCCGGTCGCCGTGGCTCCCCCAGCGCGCCTGCATCAGGTCACCCTGGGCCGGCGAGGTAGGCATGCCGGTGCTGGGCCCGACCCGCTGGGAATCGACGATCACACATGGAACCTCCGCCATGGCGGCGAAGCCGATGTTCTCCTGCTTCAAGGAAAAACCCGGGCCGCTGGTGGCGGTCATCGCCTGGGCACCGCCCAAGGCAGCCCCGATCACGGCCGCAATGCTGGCAATCTCATCTTCCATTTGAATGAACTTGCCACCCCGGCGCGGCAGGCGGGCGGCCAAAAGTTCGGCAATCTCGGAGGACGGGGTGATGGGATAGCCGGCAAAAAAGTCCAGCCCAGCTGCCAGCGCCCCTTCCACACACGCCTCATTACCCTGCAGGAGGACAGCTTCCTCCCGGTCCGGGGAGGCTTGAGCACCCTTAACTTGCAGCAACTTCCTGTTCCTCCTCTAAAACGGCAATGGCTAGATCCGGACACCGCAGCTCACACAGGTGGCAGTCCAGGCACTGCTCCAGGTTGGTTACCTCAGGCTTTTTCTGCAGCCCCAACTTGAGAACTTGGGACGGGCAGAACTTGACGCAAATCCCGCAACCCTTACACCACTTAGCGTTGATGGTGATCTTGGCTACCTTGCCGTGCGGCATACGCTCACCCCCTCCCCCACGTACTCCGGAACTAAGTTTACAGTTTTTTAACCCGTAATCGACAAAAATTTGACGGAACCGACAGATTTCCCCTCTAAATAAACAAAAAGAAGCCCTGATCTGTCGATCAAGGCTCTTGAAGTGAACGGGCGCTGTGTTAAGCCGCTGCTACAGGTGCAGCCAGGCGCGAAGTTTCTTCGACTGCGGGCGGCTGACCGGGAGGATGGTGCCGGCCTTATCGTCCATCACCAGCGAATAGGTGCCGTCGCCTTCCGCCAACACCTCTTTGACGTGCTCCAGGTTCACCAAAAGATGGCGGTGAATGCGCTGGAACTGGTGGTGCCCATTCAGCCGCACTTCGTAAGTGCGGAGCGACCCGGGCACCAAAAAGCTCTCGCCCGGGGTGTGCAGGTAGACAACGCCGCCGCGAAACTCCAGCCAGCAAATCTCCTCATAGCTGAGCAGGGCGTAGCCGTCCGGCCGCGGGACAGCGATCTTCTCCCATGCTCTGCCTAAAGCGCGCTGCCGGCGCCCGTCACCGCCGGACGGCCGTACCGCTTCCTCCGCTGGGGCAGCGGCGCGCGGTGTATTCGCCTCCTCGCCGGCACCCCCGGTCAGCACCTGCAGGCGCCGTACCGCCTTCGCCACGCGCTCGCGGGTGTAGGGTTTAAGGAGGTAGTCCACGGCACTCACGGCGAAGGCATCTACCGCATACTGGGGGTAAGCCGTGGTGAAAACGACCAGGGGCGGGCGTGGCAGTTCGCGCAGCCAGTTGGCCAGCTCGAGCCCGTTGGCCCCCGGCAGCTGGATGTCGAGAAACAGAGCGTCCGGCTCCTTAGCCCGTATCAGCGCCAAAGCGGCCGGCACGTCGGCGGCCTCACCCACCACCTCGACCTCAGGCAGCGCGCTCAGCAAATAGACCAGTTCCTCGCGAATATACTTTTCGTCATCGACCGCAAGAACGCGGAGCTTCACAGCCATCAGAACCTTTCTCCCTAGCCAGCGCCTTTTACCAAGAGCTCATCCACCGTCTGGCCGGGCCGAAACCAGGCCGGAAGATAGAGGGTAACCGTTGTCCCTTTCCCCAGCTGGCTCCTGATGGTGAGCTCGTATTCTTCTCCATATAGCTGACGCAGGCGTTCATTAACGTTGTAGAGGCCGAGCCCGCCCCGGCCGGCATTGCGCGGGCGGCGTAACAGCCCGGCCAGCCGTTCCGGCGGTATGCCCACGCCGTCGTCCTCCAGACGCATCCAGACACCGTCCGGAGTCCGGTGCAGCTCCAGGGTAAGGTGGCCCGGGCCGGAGCGCGGCAGCAGGCCGTGGCGGACTGCGTTTTCGACCAGGGGCTGCAGGAGAAAGCTCGGTACCGCCACCTCCGCCGCCTCCGGATCGATGAGGATCTTCGTCTGCAGCCGCTCGCCGAAGCGGGCCTGCTCAAGGAGAAGGTAGGCCTCCACCGTCTCCAGCTCTTCGCCCAGCGACACCAGGAGACTGGTGGGAGTAAGGGTTTTGCGCAGGAAATGCGCCAGGTGCGTTAAGAGCTCGCGCGCCTGCTGGGCATCCTTCCGGCAGAGGGCGATAATGGTGCTCAAGGCATTGAAGAGGAAGTGGGGATTCACCTGGGCCTGTAGGAGCTGGAGCTGCATCTGGGTGTGCAAAGAAGCCAGGTGCTCCAGCTCCACGATGCGCAGCTCCCGAGCCAAAAGGCCACTCATCCCCAGGGCCACTTCGCTCTGGGTCCGGGTAATCTGGTTCCCCTCTTTTTCCACCAGGCGCAAGTAACCGTACGTCTGCTTCTCGAAAGCGATGGCGGCGGTAAGGATGGCGGGCCCGCCGGTAACCGGCACCGCGCGGGGAAAACCATCCTTCAGTTCAGGCGGGTCAACCGCCAGCACAGCGCCCTGGGCGTCCAAGAGCCCGGCCATGGCTACGCCGGTCAGCCGCCGGAGTTCCTGCGCCACCCGCGCTGCGCTCACGGCCGTCAGCCCCTGGGCCAGCCACGGCAGGGCGCGGTTGGCCACATCCATGACCAGGCCGATGTGGGTAGCAGCATTCGTTTCCAGCTGCCGGTGCATGTCGCGGATCATGAGCACAAAGACAGCGGCGCCCAGGCTGTTCACCAAGAGCATCGGCCCGCCCAGGAGGAGCTCCCAGTGTAGCGCCAGGGAAAAAGGCTTGGCCAACCCCAGGACCAGGAAGCGCTGGATCAGCTCGGCAAGAAAGGCAGCCGCCGCCCCCTGCCCCGGCGTGGGCAGGCGGCCTCGGTTGCGCCGGTAAAAGCATCCACCTATGAGGCCACCCACCACTGGTGAGATGGCACAGGGCACAGCCGTGAAGCCGCCCAGAAAGTAGCGGTGGGTTCCGGAAAGCACCCCGGCAACCAGGCCAACCCAGGAACCGGCCAGGAGGCCGCCCACCACCACGCCGATGGAGCGGCTGTTGGCAATGGCCCCGTTAATGAGAATACCCAAGTTGGTCCCCGCCATGGAGAGCAGTCCGAAAAAGAGGATGGCTACGGCCCGCGCGCGCAGGTCTTTCCGCTGGCCCGCCAAAAGTTGCCAGAGGAAGGGCGTGCGGCCGCCCAGGTAGGCTGCCAGCGCGATAACAGCAATGCTGCGCAGCAGACTCAAAGAAATGGAAAGGAGCACCGCAAAAAGCCCCCTGGGATAATCTTACGGTTTTTCTCCCACCATTCTACCACAAAAATTCCTTTTTCGACACCTAGCCCCCCAGGTAGGCTTGGCGCTCTCTCTGCCTGGCCCAGATAGGCCGCGATCACCCGCGGGTCGCGCTGCACTTCTTCCGGCCGCCCGGTCGTAAGGATGCGGCCGCTCTCTATCACGATCACCCGATCGGAGACGTCCATCACCACCGGCATGTGGTGCTCCACAGGAGCACGGTGAGCCCGGCGGCGCGCCGGGCCCGGATGTGGCGCTTTCGCGCACCACGTCGGTGAGGCCCAGGCGGGCGCAATGAAGTGCGCCTCTACGCGTGCCGGAACTTTTCCACGGCCTGGGCGCCCTGCGCGGCCTCCACCAGGGCAGCGGGACCGCCCACACAGCCGCCTATACAGGCCATCCCCTCCAGGAAATTCCCCGGCAGCTTTCCGGCCCGCGCCAGGGTAAGGTACCGTTTGCACTCCTCCAGCCCGCCGGCCCGCACCGGCTTAAGTTCCACCGCAGCCCCCTGGGCCGTGAGCTCCGCCTGGAGGGCGGCGGCCACCCCGCCGCTCACCGCAAAGCCCCGACCCCAGGGCGATGCCCCCTTGACCGGCCCTGCCGGTGCGCCCGCCTGCGCCGGATCCAGTCCCTTGGCATCCAGGAAGGCGGCCAGCTCGGCAAAGGTGAGCACGGCGTCCACGCCGCTCCCCGGTGCCAGCGCCTCTTCCTTTTTGGCGACGCACGGCCCGATAAACACCACCCGGCACTTCGGGTCCTCTTCCTTGAGGCGGCGGGCCAGGGTCACCATAGGGGAAGGAGTGCGGGAGATATGGTCGGCCAGGTCCGGGTAGTGCCTCTTGATCAGCGCGACAAAGGCCGGGCAGCAGGAACTGGCCAGCCACCCTTCTGCGGCGACGCGCTCACTGAACTCCCGAGCTTCCTCCTTCGCCACCTGGTCGGCGCCGCAGGCTACCTCCGCCGTAGCGCTGAAGCCCGCTTCCTTCAAGGTAGCCAGCACCTGGCCCATGTTCACCCGGGGACCGAACTGGCCGGCGAGGGCCGGGGCAAACGCCGCCACCACCCGCTCGCCCGCCTCAAGCCAGCCGATTACTTCCACCAGCTGGGATTTATCGCTGATGGCGCCGAAGGGACAAGCCGTAACGCAGGTACCACAGGCGGTGCACAGGGCCGTATCGATCACCGAGTTGCGGTTCGGCCCCGGCTTGATGGCCTTGACCGGGCAGGAGCGCTCGCAAGGACGGATCACCTCTACGATGGCGTGGAAGTGGCAGGCCTGGCTGCAGCGGCCGCACTCGGCGCACTGCTCCTGGTCGATGTACGCCCGACGCCCCACAATGCTGATGGCCTTCTTGGGACAGGCGTTGACGCAGTAGTGAGCAACGCAGCCCCGGCAGGCATCGGTGACCATGTAACGGTCAATGGGGCAGCGGTCACAGGCCGTCTCAATGATGTCGATGACCGGCGCCGCCGGCCGGTGCCCCGCCAGCCGCTGCGTCACCGTCTCGCCCAGCCTTTCTTCCGGGTCGACCTCGCGGGGTGAAAAGCCCAGGGCGAGCTTGATCCGCTCGGCCAGAACCGCCCGCTCCTTGTAAACGCAGCAGCGGTAGCGGGTGATGCCCGAGTCGGTCAAGGCGCGCGGCAGGCGATCCACTTTGGCCGCCAGTTCCCCGCCTAAAGCGAGGCGCGCCACCTCGCGTAAAACCTCGTGCTTGATCAGGGCGACCTCAGATTTAAACGCCGGCATCCTAATCCCCTCTCTTAAAGCGTCCTCACACTTGTTCACAGCGCAGACCTGACGCCTAACCTTTATACTACCGGGACTTTAGGCCTTGATTACACACCTGTTAAGAAGCTGTTAAGAACGGCAAAAACCCCGCCCAATTTCTGGGCGGGGCGGCCGACAAGTATTGGTTTACTGCTGCGGCTCCGCGGCGGCAGGAACAGGTTCTTCCGCCGGCGCCGCCGCGGTCGGAACGGTCTCTTCCACCGGCTCCGCCGCGGCCGGAACAGGTTCTTCCGCCGGCGCCGGGACATCCGGTTCCTGGATGGTGACCACCCCCGTGGCCGGGTCATAATAGACGCTCGCCGCGAAGGTTTCCGCAATGAACCGCAGTGGGACGAAGGTGTAACCCTCAACCAGCTGCGGCGGCACAGGAAGAGGAACGGTCTTTTCCCGGCCTAGCGTATCCTTAAGCACCACCGTTTGGTCGGTTAGGCTGAGTTCGATGGTGACACCGTCCTTAACCAGAGTAACGGTCTTGGTATCTTCGGAGTAGGTCACCTGTGCCTTCAAGCTGGCCGCCAGCGCCCGGAGCGGCACCAGTGTGGTGCCCTCTTTTACTACCGGCGGCAGCGCATCCTTAAGGAGCCGGCCGTTGATGAAAATCCGGGAGCCGACCTGGTGGCGGTACTGCTGCGTCAGCGCCGCACCTTGGGGAGTCTTGACCTTGTTTTTCACCTTTTGCTGCAGCTTTTCCTGCACTTTCGCCTGCTCTTCGGTTTGGGTCTCAAGCTGGATCCCCTCATTTACCTGTACCTGCTCCTCGTCTTGCGGCTCAACCTGTTCTTTATCCTGGGCGTTCTCCTCCTCGTTCTGGTCCTGCTGGTGAAGCCGCTCCTGGAGCCGGTCCGCTTCTTGTTCCTGCTGCCGCGTGCGGTCCGCGTCCTTTACCTCGTCGCCCTCCCCGGTGTGCGCCCGGTCCTGGGTGCGGTCCTCTGCTCCCGCCGCCGCAGCCGCCGGCGCCTTCCCCGCGTGCTTCGTACCCGCCTTGTGGGGCGCCGCCCACGCGGGACCGGTGAGAAGCAAAGACAGCACCACCGTGAGCGCGATCCCCAGCTTAGCCAGTCTGCCAGCCATTGTCTCCTGCCTCCCTTGCTTTCGTTCCTGTCGTTCCTTTACTTCGTTGTGCAGTGCATTTTTCTGGGGGTGTCCGCAGAAAAAATGAAAAAGCCCTGCCTCCCCGCGCAGGGCCACTCCACCTTTCGGTCACTGGGGCCCAAGACTCAGAACTGCGGCCCCAAGGCCGGCGGCAGTCGCTCCACCGGTACCCCTTTGAGGAGTGCAGCCGCCGTAACCGCGCCCAGGATGAGGGCCGGCGCAGCGCCGGCCCGGCCAGGCGATGTCAGAAACCTCAGCCCCCGGCCGCTTACCCCAGCTCAGCCCCGCCGCCAGAGCACCAGGAGAACGGCCAGGGCCAGGAGAAAACGGTAGGCCGTAAAGAAGAAGTAGCTGCCGTGCCGCACGTAGCGCAGAAGGAAGCGGATGGCCAGGTATCCCACCACCGCCGCCGTAAGTACCCCGGCGATAAAAGGCGCGTTCACCGCCGCCGGCGGCAGGTCCTTGAGTTTAAGCAGGGCGGCGCCCGCGATGATGGGCACGGAAAGGAGGAAGGAGAAGCGTGCCGCTGTCTCCCGCTCCATGCCGGTAAGGAGCCCCGCCGTCATGGTGATGCCCGAGCGCGACACCCCGGGGATAATGGCCAGGGCCTGGGAGATGCCGACGACGATGCTGTCTGCCCAGGTAAGGTCTTCCATATCCCGCCTTTTGCGCCCGACCCGGTCCGCCCCCCAGAGCCCCAGGCCCATCAACGTGAGGGTAAGGGCGATAAGAGCCGGGTTACGGAATACAGTCTCAGCCTGCTGCTCGAAGAGCACCCCAAAGAGCGCCCCGGGAACGGAGGCCACCGCCAGGTACCAGAGCAGGCGCCCGCTCCGGCTGCGAGGCCGGGCAACGGCGTCGAAGACGATCTCCAAAAGGTCCCGCCAAAAGTAAGCCACCACCGCCACCAGTGTTCCCAGGTGCAGGGCCACATCGAAGGTGAGGCCGGGATCGGGCCAGTCAAAGAACCATGGCACCAAAATGAGATGGGCTGAGCTCGAGATGGGCAGAAACTCGCCCAGCCCCTGTACCAAACCCAAGACAACCGCCTGTAGAATGTTCACGGCCGACAGCACCCCTTATCATATGCAGCTGCCGGGACCCAGGTGATCGCCGGCGCACAGCCAAAACCCACCTCCCATTCTAACCGCGCCCGGCGCCTTTGGCAAGAAAAATACCTGCCGGGGAAGGCGCCCGGCAGGTTCTTTCCCAACGCGGATCAGGCCTTCTGTCCGCCGGCACGGGCGATCATTACCAGGCCGATGGTCAGAAGCGGCAGCACGTGGGCGACGAAGAAGCCCCAGGAGATGGTGCCGTAGCCTTTGGCGATAAGGCCGATCAGGCCGAACCGCGACATAGCGATGCTGAGGAGCACCATGCCGAGCGCAATGAAGCCGCGGTGGGCCAGCGTAAGCACCTTGTCCTTTTCCTTGAAATAGCCGGCCAACCGCTCGTTGACGGCGTGGATGAAACCGGTTCCGGTCTCAATCAGCGTACCGAACAGGACCACCTCGTACGCCGCCAAGAGAAGGAACGAACCGATTTGGGTCAGCGCGTAGTAAGCCGGCACCTCCACCTTTAGCACTTCCGGATAGCCACTCAGGACCACCAGGTAAAAGAGGAAGCCGGGGATAATGGTGATGAGCGAGCTCAGGATGCCGGAGACAATCGCCTGCCCCCGCGTCTCGATGTCTTTCAGGGTAAAAAGCACCGCGGCGATGCAGCCCAGGTTGTAGAGGGCGTACTTGAAACCGCTCAGGACCCAGCCGGGCCGCACGTCGCCCGTGGCGATGATCTGGCTGATTTGCGGCCCGAACTTGCTGAGGCCGAAGATGACAAAGGCCGCGTACACCGCGTAGAGGACGAACGACCACCAGGACATATAGGCGGCGATGGCTTCACTGCCGAGGTAGGCCAAAAAGGCTACTCCGAGGAGCATCACGCTCACGCCGACGATGTAGGGGATGCCGAAGGTGTCGCGCAGGATGGCGCCGGCCGCCGCACCTACCACCGCCAGCACGATGAAAAGAAGGAGAATGTAGCACACCTCAAAGATGGGCCAGGCCGGGCCCAAGAGCTTCTTAAAGAAGCTCCGGTAATCGTACACTTTGAAGACCCGGGCGAATTCATAGGAAGCCGCGAGGACGACCGCCCAGATGACGGCCGTTACCAGGAACATACCCAGGATGCCGCCCAGGGGTCCGTACTGCAGAAAGTATTCAATTAGTTCGCGCCCGGTACCGTAGCCGCCAGCGATAACGACTGACTGGAAAACAAACCCGGGTAAAAGATAAATCCGGTAAAACTTGGAGTCCAGGAACCAGCTCAGACCGTGGCTTTTCCCGCCATTACTCAAGGCACTACCTCCTCGTCAGAATTTTCCTACACTAATCCTTCCGCTACTCTGCCGTGCACCTCCTTTGCCTGCCGGCTGCTGATCGGTTATTAAGGTTATTAAGGTTATTAAGCGATATATATTCGCCTCAATCTGAGAAATTCCTGCAAGCTTCCCCGGGGTCGGGCAGCAACTTTGCGTTGTCTTTTAATTCATGATAAGACAAGCCGGCGCGCACCGGCCCAAATTGAGACGGGCGGAAAAAGGCCCTACCCGCCTGTGGTAGAGCTGAGAAGTGGACCCTCTTTAACTGTTTTCGCGCTTTCAGTACTCCGCTTCTGCTCCGGGTCTCCCTGTGCCGGTAAGCCCCAGCAGTTCGCGCATTTCTTGCTCCGTGAGGATGGTGCGCACCGCGCCGCCGGCGCCCTCGGCGCCTGGATCCTCCTCCCAGGAAGGCGCCTCGATCATCTTTTCTACCTCCTTCGCCTGTCAGGCAAAATCATCGCACAAAAAGGTCCCCTTGTCCAGGATTATTTTCCCAACTATATTAGGAACAAATTACGATTTTATGGAAGATGCTTTACCCGCCTGGGCGGGACCGGTCCTGCGGAAGCAGTGCGAAAATTTATTTACATCGGAGGCGGAACATGATAGAATCTGCCTGAGCTGGTAATTGAAGGGGTGATTCCGTGTCCCGAAGCAGACTTGTCTTTTGGGTACTGGTTTTTCTCACCGCCCCCGGCCCGCTCTTACTGCGCTTCTCCTCCTATACCGATCTTGACGCGCCGTTTATGCTCTACGCCATCCCGGCCCTGCTGGCGGCCGGCATTTGGGGGCGGCGCGGGGGCATTGCGGCCGGCTCGGCTGCCGCCGCTCTGACGCTTTTGGCCACTTTGCAGGACAGCCGCCTGCATCCCCTCCCCGGTGTGGTGGATACCTTAGTCCTCGCCGGTGTCCTCCTGACAGCGCCAATTGGAGCAGGCATTCTACTTGAGCGGGAGCGCAGGGCGCGCGGATTCTACGCCGCCCTGGTGGAGACAGTCCGCGAAGGGGTTTTAGTGGTGGAACCCGACCTTAGAATCAGCTTCACCAACCAAGCGGCCCGCCGCAACTTCTCCTGCCTTAACTTCGCGGCGTGTAAGTACCTGCCGGAGGTCTTTCCACCGGAGGTGGTGGCAGCCTGCCAGGAGGCTTTGGCCCAGGCGCGGGACGGCAAGAGCGAGCCCCGGCAGGTGGAACCGCACCTTGTGGTCGACGGCAGGGAAAGGGTGCTGCGCGTGTGCATCTACCCCCAGCCCTGCTGTGGCGGAACAGTCAATCTCACGTTGATGGTGACTGACATCACCGCCAGCTGGCTGCGCTTCAAACACCTGGAGACCCTTTCCTGCACCGACGAGCTTACGGGGCTGGGCAACTACCGCTTCCTCCGCGAACGCCTGGTGGAAGAAGTGGCCCTGGCCCGACGCCACGGCGAACCGCTGGCGCTGGCCATCATGGACCTGGATAACTTTAAATCTATCAACGACACTTACGGCCACCTGGCGGGGAACAGGGTACTACGGGAAGTAGCCGAGACCCTGCGCCGCGTAACCCGTGAAAGCGACATCGTCGCGCGCTTCGGCGGGGACGAGTTCGCCCTCATCATGCCGCTTACCATCCGCGACGAAGCCGAGGCGGCGGCGCAGCGGATTCACCACGCCGTCCGCCGGCTCACGGTGAAGGTGTCCGGCGGCACCGTGCGCGTCAGCACCAGCATCGGCCTGGCCTGTTTCCCGGAAGATGCCGGGGATCCCGAAGGCCTTATCGAAGCGGCCGACGCACGGCTCTATCACGCAAAAGAAGCAGCCGCCACCGCCGAAGGCAAGAGGGCCCGTGCCACCGCCGCACGGCAGTAAAAAGAGGCGCCCTTGCGCCTCTTTTGCGTTGCCCTTTTTTACCGGCCGACGCCGGCTGCACCCTGCCGCCTGGGTGCCTGCGCCGCCTGGCTGTACGGCAGAAGCTTCAGCACCTGAACCGCCAGCACCCCGCCGATGAGAGCGGTGACGAGCTGCGGCCAGCTGAAGGAGAACGAAAGCGCCTTGATGATGGGCGGTTTGAGCGTGATGAGCCCAAAGAGCAGCCGCACCGCCGCATAGAGGAAGGCGGCCTTGAGTACGGACCCTACCGCCACGCCCAGGTAGGGGCTTCTGTTCCTCAGCAGCGCAAAGCCCACGACGATGGCGGCATTGCCCGCCGCCACAATGGGAATCATGGGCAGGATGGGCGGCAGGTGGCCCTGCAGGAAGGCGACGATGGGCGCCACCACTGAGATGATCACCCCGCCGCCGACGCCCACCACCCCGGCCGCCACCACCAGGGCAGCGTTCACCAGCGAGCCCACTACGAAGATAGAAACCGGTTGCGGCATGGGGATAATCTGCCGCAGCATCTGAAACACCAGCGTAACTCCCAAAAGCACCGCCGTCCGCGTCCAGAACCGGGTCGATTTTCCCACTTTTCTCCTCTCCCTTCTGCTCAGCCCTATGGCCTCGCGGTCAGTTTGGCGTTGGGCTTGTGGCGTCGGGCGGTCGGCTTGGGGCGGCTCGGCAGTCGGCCTTTCGCTTTCGGCATTCCGCGGTTACCTGGTGCCGTGCGCCTGCAGCTTACGCCGCACGCCACTATGCTGATTATACTGCAGAGATTGACGAGTTGTAAACGAGCCCGGTGAAATTTAGCTTTCCCGCAGGAACCTTACTTCGCTTCCTGGAAGCCTGGTTTGGGCCCACCCAGCACCAGGTAAAGTCCCAGCGCCGCGAGAGCCGCCATCAGGCTGCCGAAGTAGAAAGGCGCGCGCGGCCCGAAGAGGTTCCAGAGGAGCCCGGCCAGGAGCGAAGCCGGCAGAAGGCCGATCCCCACCAGCGTGGCGTGGAGGCCGATCAAAGTGGCCTTCTGCTCCGCCGGGGCGATCTCCGCCACCAGCGCCTTCTCTACGCCTTCCGTAAAGGCCGAGTACAGACCGTAGAGCCCGAAGAGGTACCAGAGCGCCGCGGGATGGGCCACCACCGCGAAGCCCAGGTAGACCAGGGCGTACGCCAGGTGGCCGGCCACCAGCACGCCGCGCCGCCCCAGCCGGTCGGACAGGCGCCCGGCCGGGTAAGAGAAAAAGCTGTAAACCAGGTTGTAAGTAAGGTAAAGGAGGATCACCGCGGCATCGCTGAAACCCAGGTTCTTGGCCCTCAGAAGCAGGAACTGGTTCGAGCTGTTGCCGAGGGTGAAGAGGAAAACCACCACCAAGAAGGCGCGCAGGCGCGCATCCAGCGCCCACCAGTTGAGAGAAGGCGGGCGCCGGGCGGCAGCAGCGCGCTTTTTGGCTTCCCGGGCGAGAAAAAGCACGGCCACGCCCAGCGCCGCCGGGATAAGGGCGTAGAGGAAAACCGGCCGGAAATCGCCCCGGTACGTGGTTAAGAAGTAGTAACCCAGGATGACGCCTGCGCTCGCCCCCAGGGTGTCCATGGCCCGGTGCAGCCCGTAGGAACGGCCGAGCCGCTTCGGGTCGCTGGACTCGGCGATGAGCGCGTCGCGCGGGGCCGTACGGACACCCTTGCCGAAGCGATCCGCCACCCGGCCCCAGAGAACCCAGAGCCACGAAGTGCTGAAGACCAGGAAAACCTTGCCCAGGCCGGACAAGGAATAGCCGGCGATGGCCAGGGGCTTTCTACGGCCCACCTTGTCCGAGATGTAACCGGAGAACACTTTGAGCAGGCTGGCCAGGCTCTCGGCGATTCCCTCGATGAGCCCCACGATCGCCGGCGTGGCTCCAAGCTTAGCTGTGAGGTAGAGCGGGATCAGGGGATAAACCATCTCGCTGCTTATGTCCGTGAGCAGGCTGGTCAAACCCAGGATAATGATATTGTACATGCCTTCACACCCTTCCCTCCGCGGCTCTCCGCCGCGCGCCGCCCGGCCGCCGGCCGGGTTTCTTTATTTGTCCTCCGGACCAACGTTAAGGGTATACACCAGGTCGCTGAACTCCTTGAGGCGCTCGGCGCAGCGCTGAAGCAGCGCCTCCACCTCCTGCCGCCGGGGCGTGCCGAAGAAGTCGCGGCGCACCACCTTGGCCAGCCAGGAACGCAGCTTCTCCAGCTCCTCCTCGTTCTCTTCCACCTCGGCGAAGGTGAAGTTCTCGCGCTCTGTTTCGTGCTCCAGCTCGGCAAAGAAGTCATGGCACTTGTCGGCGATCTCGGCATACTCCAGGTTTCGCGCCTCGGCGAAGGCGGCCACAATCTTCTCTTCGACCGCTTCCGAGAGCCCCTCAGCCCGAAAGAGGAGCGCCTCCCCGCCCAGTTCCTGCACCTCGCCCAGTAAGAGTTCAAACTCCCTTTGGTGCTCCGGCCGGGCCGGCAGCACCCAGACCGACTGCAGCAGGCTTGCCGCACCGATCTTCTTGAGCCGGCGCCACACCGCCACCCGTCCCCGGGAGGGCTCAGCCGGCAAGGAGTAAGCGAAAAGCAGCCAGTCCTGCATCGCGGCAGCCACCTCCGTGTAACAACTACTACAATAGTAACGGCTGTTACACTGCATGTCAATCCCCCGGCAAAATTTTTATGCCGGGCGGAAGGATTCCCGGCCTGCGGTGACGAAGATTCCTTATGTAAGAATGGTGTTCCGTATAGAAGAACGAGGTGAGGCTCGTGCAGGATAATTCAGTTCTCCTCCAGTCGGTATCCAATGCCCTAACCATTCTGGAGCTTTTAGGCGCCGAGAAGGAGCTCGGCGTCGCCGACCTGGCGCGGCGCTTGGGACTGGCCAAAAGCACCGTTCACCGCCTCCTTACCACCCTGGAGGCGCATGGCTTCGCCGCGCAAAACCCAGCCACCGGCAAGTACCGGCTCGGCCTTAAGGCAGTGGCGGTGGCCGGGCGGGCGCTGGACCTTCTGGACTTTCGGCCGTTGGTGCGGCCTGTCCTGGTGAGGCTGCGCGACGAAACAGGAGAAACAGCTCACCTGGTTATTCGGGAGGGAGGGAAGGCCCTTTTCATTGACAAGGTGGAGTCGCAAAGCGCTATTCGTATGACCTCCCACGTGGGCTGGCAGGCCCCGCTCTACTGCACCGCCACCGGTAAGGTACTCCTGGCGTATGCGCCCCCCCAGGAGCGCGCGGCTCTGCTAGAGAACCTTGAGCTTAAAACCTACACCTCCAACACCATCACCGACCGGGCGCGCCTCGGCGCCGAACTCGAAGCCATTTTCAACCGCGGCTTCAGCTGCGACAACGAGGAGATCGAACTCGGCCTCTACTGCCTCGCCGCGCCCGTTTTCGGCCGGCGGGGGGAACTCGTGGCGGCGCTCAGCATCTCGGGGCCCGCCTCCCGCCTCAAAGACCGCCCTGAGCTCATCGCACGAGTGAAGCAGGCTGCGCGCGATGCATCGACCATGCTGGGCGCTCCCGAGGGCTGAAGCAGGGCCTGCCGCCACGACCTCAGGATGCCTTGCGGGCGCACCACTTACAAATGAGGAGGTTGGTTTTGTGGAACTAAAACTGTACGGTTTGGGCGGGCAGGGCGTGGTTACCGCCGCCAAGCTGCTGGCCAAGGCCGCAGTGGTCCACGCCGGGCTCTATGCCCAGGCGCTGCCGGCCTACGGGCACGAACGACGCGGCGCACCGGTGTACGCCTACCTGCGCCTTGCCGCCGCTCCCATCAAGGAAAAGTGTTTTGTCTACCGGCCGGACGTTGTCCTCGTCTTTGCGCCCTCGGTTATTGACCAGGGTATTGCTGTCCTCGAAGGCACCGGGCCGGACACGATCTTGGTGGTGAACAGCCGCGACGAAGCCGCGGCCCGCCTTCGCACCCTCGCAGGCAACCGGCCCGTGTATGAGGTCAACGCCTCCGCCGTCGCCCTGGCGGAAACTGGTCGCGACATCCCGAATGCCGCCATGCTGGGCGCCTTCGCCCAGGTGGCAGACATCGTTTCGCTGGACGACGTCTGTGCCGCCATCGCTGAAACATTCAAAGGAAAGGCAGGAGAAATCAATGCCCGCGCAGCCGAACGCGCCTACCGCGAAACCCGCCGTACCAACTAAATACCTGGGGCCGGTGGCCACCGTCTTTAAGGCCAGCCCTACCGGCTCCTGGCGCGATGTGCGCCCAGAACTTGTTAAGGAAAGGTGCATCGCCTGCGGCATCTGCGCTCAGCACTGCCCGCTCGATGTGATCACGGTGGGCAAAGAGGAATTCCACATTGACTACACGTACTGCAAGGGCTGTGGCATCTGCGCCAACGTTTGCCCGAAGGGCGCCCTTGCCATGCAGCCCGAAAGGAGAGAAGGCTAATGGCCGTAAAGCGCCGGCTGCTCGACGGCAACAGTGCCGCCGCGCTGGCCATGCAGATGGCCCGCGTGCAGGTGGCAGCCATGTACCCCATCACGCCCCAGAGCCCCATCGCCGAGGCCATGTCCGAGTTTGCGGCGCAGGGCTCCTATCCTAAGAAGTTCATGCGCGTCGAGTCGGAGCACTCCGCCCTCTCAGCCGCCGTCGGCGCCTGCCTGGTGGGGGCGCGGGCCGGCACCGCTACCTCTTCTGTAGGCCTGGCGCTCATGCACGAGGTGCTGGGCGTAGCTTCCGGAGTACGCGCGCCCATCGTCATGCCGGTGGTCAACCGCGCCCTGGCGGCCCCCTGGAGCCTGTGGGCCGACCACCAGGACGCCATGGCCGAGCGCGATTCAGGTTGGCTGCAGCTTTACGTGGAAAACGTCCAGGAAGTGTTTGACAGCGTGCTCATGGCCTACAAGATCGCCGAGGACCCGCGCGTGCTCCTTCCCATCATGGTCTGCCAGGACGGGTTCTTCGTCTCCCACAACTCGGAGGCCGTGGCGGTGCCGGCGCAGGAGGTTGTGGACGCCTTCCTCCCGCCCTACGAGCCCAAGAACGCCTATCTGGATCCGGCTTCGCCCCTGGTCATCGACGACCTCACCCCTCCCACCCTCTTTACCGAGCTTCGCTACCAGCAGAAGGAAGCTTTCGCGAACGCCCTTACGGTGATTGAGGAGGTGGGCGCAGAGTACGGGCGGCTGACGGGACGCACCTATGGACTGGTGGAAGAGTACCGGCTGGCCGATGCCGAAACCGCGCTCGTGGTGCTCGGCTCGGTGGCCGGTACAATGAAAGGCCTGGTGGACGAGCGCCGCGCTCTGGGCGAAAGGCTCGGCCTGCTGCGGATCAGGAGCTTCCGGCCCTTCCCGGCCGCCAAGATCCGCGCTGCGCTTACGGGTAGGAAAAGGGTGCTTGTCTTCGACCGCAGCGCCGGCCTGGGAAGCGACACGGCGCCGCTCTTCACGGAGGTGAAAGCGGCTCTGGCCGGCCTGTCTCCAGCGCCGCAACTCTTTGGCTACGTGGCCGGCCTGGGAGGACGCGATGTGATGCCCGCCACGCTGGCGCGCGCCCTGGCGGCGGCCGAAAAAGGCTCCGGCCAAGGGGTAAGCGCCTGGATCGACGTCAACCAGGCAGAAGTAGGAGGTGAAAAAGAGTGCTGAAAGTAGAATCACCCGCTAAGCACCTGATGGCCCATGGTATCAGTACCTGCGCCGGCTGCAGCATGGAACTCGCGGCCCGTTATCTCCTCAAGGCGGCCGGGCCCCAGTCCATTGTAGTGATCCCCCCCGGCTGCGCCGCCCTTCTTTCGGGGTTCGGCGCTGAAACCGTGGTTAAGGTTCCCGTGTTCCAGGGCAACCTGGAAAACACTGCCGCCTATGCCGCCGGCATCCGGGCCGGGCTGGAAGTCCTCGGCAAAGAAGGGATTAACGTGGTCGGCTTCGCCGGCGACGGGGCCACCGTGGACATCGGCCTGCAGGCCCTCTCGGCGGCGTTCGAACGCGGCGACCATATCCTTTATGTTTGCTATGACAACGAGGCGTATATGAACACCGGTATCCAGGGCAGCGCCTCCACCTTCCCCGACGCCTGGACCACCACTACGCCGGCCGGAAAAGAGGGCCTGGGTAAGAATATGCTCGAGATCGCTGCAGCCCACCGCATCCCGTACGCAGCCACGGCCTCGGCCGGCTATGTGAACGATCTGGCCCGCAAGTTGACCGCCGCCGTTCAGGCGGCCCGGGAAAAGGGCCCGGCTTATCTGCACATCAGTACCCCCTGCCCCACCGGCTGGCGGTTCGATCCTGCCCTGACCATTGCGGTGGCTAAAGCGGCCGTCCAGACCCGCGCTTGGAACCTGGTGGAAGTGGTGGACGGCGACTGGCGCCTCACTGTAGAAGTCAAGGATCCCAAACCCATTGGCGAGTATCTAAGGCTGCAGGGGCGCTTCCGCGCGCTCACCCCGGAACAGGAAGCAAAGCTTCAGCAGCTTGTGGATAGTGAGTACGAAAAGCTCCTGGCGCACCTGAAGTAAAGCTGTAAGAAGAAGGGGAGAAAGCCTGTGACCCGCGCAGATGGCTCTGTTACCGTCGGTCCGGCCCTGTCGTCCGCCGACGCCCGTTTTTCGCCTAAGAAGCTCCTTCAGCTCTTGGGTATCTCCGCCCTCTACCTGGTGCTGGTCACCCTGCCCACACCGGCGGGGCTGACGCCGGCGGCCCAGAAAGCCCTCGCCCTTATGGTGGCGGCGGTGCTCACCTGGGTGCTGGAGGTCATCCCCATCGGCATCGCGTCCGTGCTTTTCGTTTTCCTTCAGGGGCCGCTCGGAATTTACCCCCTGGGCGAAGCGGTGACCAACTTCTCCACGCCTACGATCTTCTTCATCATGGCCATGTTCCTTATCGCCACGGCATTTGAAGAATCCGGCCTTGGCCGGCGGCTGTCCCTCTGGTTGGCCGGTTTGGCCGGAAGCAATCCAAGGTACGTCCTTTTGAGCTTCATGCTGCCCACAGCCATCCTGTCCATGGTCCTGGCCGACATCCCGACCGCCGTAATGTTCGCTTCCATCGCGCTGGGGCTGTTGGAGCGCACCGGGTGCCTGCCCGGCAAGAGCAACTTCGGCCGCGCGGTGATGATGGGAATTCCCATCGCTGCCTCCATCGGCGGTATCGGCACCCCGGCCGGGAGCGGCATCAACGTCATGGCCCTCGGGCTGCTTAAAGATACCGCTCATGTGAATGTGAACTTCTTACAGTGGTCAGCGCTGGGCATCCCCTTGGTGCTTATTCTAACGCCCATCGCCTGGCTCATCTTAACCTGGGTGGTACCCTTTGAAATCAAGGAGGTCAGCGGACTGGACAAGGTGCGCGCGGACCTGCGCCGGCTGGGGCCCCTCAGCGCAGGGGAGAAGAGATTTGTGGGTATCTTTGCCGTGACCATCGTTCTCTGGTTCACCGAACCCTTCCACCGCATCCCCGCGCCCTTCGTTGCAGTGGCCACTGCCGCCCTCTTTTTCGCGCCGGGAGTCAACCTCCTGAACTGGAAAGAGGCGAGCGGCCGCATCGGCTGGGATGTCATCCTCCTGGTGGGCGCCGCCAACTCCCTGGCACTCTCGCTCTGGAAGCTGGGAGCGGCCAAGTGGCTGGCAACCGGGATTCTCGGCGGTCTCGGCCACACCAGCCTCCTCACCCTCGTTCTCATCATTGCAGCCTTCGGCGTCTTCTCGCACCTGCTCATTCCGGTGGCTACCGGTCTTCTCGCCGTAATGATCCCCGCCCTGGCCGTGCTGGCGGCAGGTATGGGCGTCAACCCGGCCGCTCTCGTCATCCCCATCGCCTTTACGGCCTCCTGTGTCTTCCTCCTGCCGCTGGACCCCATCCCGCTCGTAACCTACCCCTACGGCTATTACAAAATGCTGGACATGTTTAAACCCGGCGTTCTCATCGCCCTGGTGTGGATCGTGCTCCTGGCGTTTCTCATCGTGGGAGCGACGGGTGCAGGGTTGATCTAAACCCTCACCCGGCAGGAAGCCTCCGCTTGACGGTGGGCTCCCTGCCGTCGCCGCATGAGCCATCACCAACAGATAACACAGGAAGGGAGCAGGCAAGATGGAGAAAAAGGCGCTCATTCTCGCGCTCAATCCCGGTTCCACCTCGACCAAGCTGGGCCTCTTTCAGGGCGGTCAGGAGCTGGCGCGGGTGAACATCGCCCACCCGCGGGAGGAGCTGGCCGCTTTCCCGGACCCTAAGGCGCAGCTTCCTTATCGCCGCGCGGCGGTGGAAGGCTTCCTGGCCCAGCAGGGGGTAAGGCTTCCCGAGCTCGCCGCCGTGGTGAGCCGGGGCGGGGTGATGCGGCCGCTCCCCGGCGGGCCGTACCGGGTAAACGCGGCCATGATTGCCGACCTGCTCGCTTGCCGCTACGGCACCCACCCCTGCAACCTGGGGGCGGCCCTGGCGGCAGAGCTGGCAGTACCTGGAGGCGCCCTGGCCCTGGTGGTGGACGCCCCCTCGAGCGATGAATTTCAGCCCCTGGCCCGCCTCTCGGGCCTGCCGGAGCTCCCGCGCCGCTCGAGTTTCCACTTCCTCAACCAGCGGGCCGTGGGCAGGCGCCTGGCGCACGACCTGGGGCTGAGCTACAGCGATCTCAACCTTATCGGCACCCACCTGGGCGGCGGCATCTCGGTGGCCGCCCACGCCCGCGGCCGCCTGATCGACGCCAACAACGCCTTGGACGGCGACGGCCCCTTCTCTCCCCAGCGCGCCGGGACCCTCCCCACCGCCGCCCTGGTGGACCTGTGTTTTTCCGGGCGCTACAGCCGGGCCGAGATCTACCGCCTCCTCACCACCGGCGGCGGCCTCACGGCCTACCTGGGGACACAAGACGCCCGCGAGGTGGAGGCGCGCATCGCCGCCGGCGACGAGAACGCCCGCCTCGTTTACGAAGGCATGGCCTACCAGGTGGCCAAGGAGATCGGCGCCATGGCCACGGTGCTCAAGGGACAGGTGGACGCCATCTTCTTCACCGGCGGCCTGGCCCACTCCGAGCTTCTCCTCGACTGGATCAAGGAGCGCGTGCGCTTTATCGCTCCCCTCCATGTTTATCCCGGGGAAGACGAGCTGCTGGCCCTGGCGGAAGGCGCCCTGGCCGTACTGGAGGGGCGAGACGCGGCCCAAGAGTACGTGCCGGAAGCGTGAAACGGGGAAGGAAGGCCGGCACCATGGAGCGAATTAGGTTATAAGACCGGAAAGAGCACAAAGGGGGAAGAGCATGTTCCGGAGTCTGAAAGAAGTAATTCACGCGGCCGGCGCAGGGGAACCCGCCCGCGTGGCGGTGGCGCAGGCGGCCGACCCGGAGGTGCTGGCCGCCGTGGCGGAGGCCCGGCGGCTGGGCCTGGCGGAAGGAGTGCTGTGCGGTGAACCGGCGGCAGTCGAGGCCGCGCTCCGGGAGATAGGCGAAGACCCGGCCCACTACAGCATCGTCCCGGCGGCCGATCCGGCGGAAAGCGCCGTCCGGGCGGTGGCCGCGGTGAACGCCGGCGAGGCCGACTTTCTCATGAAGGGGCTGCTGCCCACCGCCACCTTCCTGCACCCGGTGCTGGATAAAGAAAAGGGCCTGCGCACCGGCAGGCTCATCAGCCAGATCAGTATCTTCGACTGGGCGGAGGCGGAAAAACTCCTCTTGATCACCGACTGCGCCATTAATATCGCGCCCGACCTGAAGCAGAAGAAAGCGATCCTGGAAAACGCCCTCGCTGTAGCCCACGCTCTGGGGATAGAAGAGCCGCGGGTGGCACCCTTGGCGGCGCTGGAGTTCGTCAACCCGGATATGCCGGAGACCCTGGACGCAGCAGCCCTTGCCAAGATGGCCGACCGCGGCGAGCTCCGCGGCGCCGTCGTGGACGGCCCCCTGGCCTTGGACAACGCCGTCTCCCCGGAGGCCGCCCGCCACAAGGGCATCGGCGGGCCGGTGGCCGGCCGCGCCGATATTATCCTCACCCCGGACATGAAGACCGGCAACGTCCTGCACAAGGCACTGGTGCACTTCGCCCACTTCCGCTGCGCTGCGGCGGTGGTTGGCGCCCGCGTACCCCTGGTGATGACCTCGCGCAGTGACAGCGCCGACGCCAAGCTCTGTTCAATAGCCCTAGCCGGCCTCCTCGCCCGGCGGCGTTGACCGTTCCACACCCACCCCGGCATCAGCCGGGGTTTTTTAGCGATCAGCCCCTTGACTTTATTGCTTTAACCTATTAAAATGGTAGCATCGATGAATTACTTGAGAGGGGTTGGGGAAGAATATGAGTTTCGGCAAAAAAGCCGCGACTGCACTCCTGCTCGTTTTCCTCTTGGCTGCAGCGCTGGGTGCGGCCGGGTGCAGTAAACCGGAGCCGGCCCAACCGGCGGCGGGGCAGGGACAAGCACCCGAAGGGCAGGCCCCGGCCGCCCAAGACGCGCTGGCCCGCGTAAAGGCGGCGGGAAAACTGGTGGCCGGCCTGGACGACGCCTTTCCACCCTTCGGCTTCCGCAATGAAAAGAACGAACTGGTCGGCTTCGACATCGACCTGGGCAATGAACTGGCGCAGCGCCTCGGGGTAAAGATGGAGTGGCAGCCCACCGAGTGGTCCGGCGTAATCCCCTCCTTAAAGTCCAAGAAGTTTGACGTCATCTGGTCCGGAATGAGCATTACCGAAGAACGGAAGAAGGAGATCAACTTCAGCATACCCTACGTCGCCGGCGCCCAGATCATCATCACCAAGAGCGATAACAAGAGCATAAACGGCCGGGCGGACCTGGCGGGCAAAGTGGTCGGGACCCAGCTCGGGAGCACCGGCGAGGAAGCCGCCAAGCGCGAGCTTAAGAACGTAAAAGAACTCAAGACCTTCGACGCCTTCACCGAGGCCATCAACGACCTCAACATCGGCCGCCTGGACGCCGTGGTCATCGACGACGTCACCGCCAACTACTACCTGAAGACCCAGCCGGGCGCCTTCCGGATTGTGGACGACGTCCTCTCTTACGAACCCACCGGCATTGGGATCCGTAAGGAAGACACCACCCTGCTGGACGCCATCAACAAAGAGCTGAAAGCGATGATTGCCGACGGCACCTACGCCAAGATCTCGGAGCGCTGGTTCGGTACCGATATGTCCAAGCACCTGCCGCAGTAACAAGAAGCGGGAGGCACAAAGCGTGCCTCCCGCCGCTTGCCCCGAGGAGGAACTGAAGCGTGGATCTTTCTTTTTACATCACTTACATGCCGATACTCGCCCGTGGGGCCGTCATGACCATCGAACTCACCCTTGTCGCCACCTTCTTCGGCACCATCCTGGGCGTCATCGCCGCCCTGGGCCGCATCTCCGGCAGCAGGGTGGTCTCCAGCCTGGCCTACCTTTATACCTGGGCCATCCGGGGTACGCCGCTGCTCCTACAGCTATTCTTCATCTACTACGGCCTGCCGCAGGTGGGGATACGGCTCGACCCCTTTCCAGCCGCCGTTATCGGCATGAGCGTCTGCGCCGGAGCTTACATTGCTGAAATCGTGCGGGCCGGCATCCAGTCCATCGACAAGGGCCAGATGGAAGCAGCGCGCTCGCTCGGCATGACCTACTTCCAGGCCATGCTCTACGTCGTCCTGCCGCAGGCGTACCGCCGCCTGATTCCTCCCATGGGCAACGAAATCATCGCCCTGACGAAGGACTCTTCCCTGGTCTCCACCCTGGCCATGGTGGAACTTTTGCGGACGGCCAAGCAGATCGACGCCGCCACGCTCCGCTCCATGGAGGCTTACATCGCGGCCGGGCTATACTACCTGGCCATCACCACCGGGCTCACCGTGCTCTTCGACCACGTGGAAAAAAGGCTGGCCGTCTACGAATAAGACGGGCGGCCGGTTGTTGGGGCAGAGCTCTAAGGCTGCGTTCAGAATCCAAAGGTGAGCCTGTACGGCTACACCAGGGCGGCGACGGCCTGGACGGCCTGGTCGACTTCTTCTTCGGTATTGAAATAACCGAGGCTGAAGCGGACGGTGCCTTCAGGGAAGGTGCCGATGGCCTTGTGGGCCAGGGGGGCACACTGCAGGCCCGGGCGCGACATGATGCCGAATTGGCGGTCGAGGTACGCCGCCACCTCGGCGTTGTCGTGCCCTGCCAGGGTGAAGGAGAGCACCGCCACCCGCCGCGTAAGGTCCGGACTGCCGTAAAGCTTCACCCCGGCAATTTCTGCCAAGCCCGTATGCAGGCGCGCAAAGAGCGCCTGCTCTTTTTGTTGGATGGCCGCCACGCCGGTACCGAGGATGAAGTCCAGGGCGGCGTTCAGTCCGGCCAAGCCGGGCGTGTTGGGCGTGCCGGCCTCCAGGTGATCGGGGTAAAAGTCCGGCTGGGTGGTAAGCTCCGAACGGCTCCCGGTGCCGCCCTCGCGCCAGGGAGCGAGCTCCAGGCCCGGGCGCACGTAGAGGCCGCCCGTGCCCATGGGGCCGAGGAGCCCCTTGTGCCCGGCAAAGGCGAGAAGGTCGATTCCCAGCCGCCGGACATCGAGCGGCAGCACCCCGGCCGTCTGGGCCGCATCCACCAGAAAGAGCGTCCCCCTTTCACGCGCAACGGCGCCGATCTCAGCCAAGGGGGTTATGCTGCCGATGACGTTGGAGGCATGCGTGACGGCGATGAGCCGGGTCTTGGGACGCACCGCCTTCGCAAAGTCCGCCGGGTCCAGCTCACCCGCCGGGCTCGCCGGCACCGCGGTGTAATCGATGACGCCCCGCTCCCTGAGCCCTTCCAGCGGGCGCAGGATGGAGTTGTGCTCCAGGGCGCTCGTTACCACGTGGTCGCCTGGTCTCAGCACCCCTTTGAGGGCCATGTTCAGGGCATCGGTACAGTTGAGGGTAAAAACGATGCGGTCGGGTGCGGGCGCCCGCAAGAGCTGCGCCAGCTTCTCCCGCGTCTCGGTGAGGATGCGGCCCGCGTTGAGCGAGCATTCGTGGCCGGAACGGCCCGGGTTGGCCCCGATGTTCACCATAAACTCCTCCACCGCCCGGTACACCGCCTCCGGCTTCGGCCAGGTGGTGGCGGCGTTATCGAAGTAGATCTTAGGCTTCGCCATCCCGCTCCCCTTCCTTCGCCGCCAGCAGCCAGGCCCAGCGCCGTGCCGCCTCCGGTGCCAGGACGTGCAGCCCCTCCGCCTCCACACCGCAGGCGGCAAGGAGGGCCTGCGCCTCTTCCACGGCGTCTTTCGGCCCCAGCCAGGCCAGGCCGCAGCTGGCAGTGATCTCGCGCGGCGCCGGGACCAAGTCCCCGGCTACGCCCTTGTCTTTCAAGCACTTTTCCGCCCTGAGGGCGGCGTGTGTCGAGGAAAAAGTGAGTACGGCAACCTTCACTCTGCCTGCCTCCCCCGGTCGCTCCGGTTGGTGGCCGGAACCCGCGCCGGCCGCTTCCAGTCTTCTCCCTTGCCAATTATTATAAAGCGCCGGGGAGGGACAAAATCATAGGCCTTTCTTATCATGCCCGCTGTGGCCGATAAGCAAACTTTATTATCCGCCGACCGTCGCCAATCAACCTCTCTCTTCAGCGCGAGGAGCCTCTTGTGGACACGCGAAGCCCCGGGCGCAGCCTGTGCGCTCCGGGGCTTCGCGCTGCTTTGCATCGTCCGCCGCTACCGGCAAGGCAGGATAACGTCGGCCGCTTCCGTACCTACTAAAGAATGATTCGGGCGTCCAGGGCGAAAGCCCCCTGGGCATACACCCGCACTGGGTTGAGGTCGATCTCCCGGATGGTCGGCACCTGAGTGACGGCCTCACCCACCCGCACGATCAGTTCTTCTAAAGCCGCCACGTCGCAGGCCACCTGGCCGCGGGTCCCGGTAAGAAGCGGGTAGAGCTTGAGCTCCGCCAGCATGGCGTGTGCCTCCGCCCGCGTTAAAGGAGCGACGCGGAAGCTCACGTCCTTCAACACCTCAACGAAGATGCCGCCGAAGCCCACCAGCACCACAGGCCCGAACTGCGGGTCGCGCGTGGCGCCGATGATAAGCTCCGCACCGGGGGCCGCCTGGGGCGTCACCAGTACGCCCACCACCTGAGCTCCCGGCGCTTTCGCCTCCGCTGCCGCCAGGATGTCGCTGAAGGCCGCCCGCACCTCGGCGGCCGAGGTCAGGTTCACCTTCACCCCGCCCACGTCGCTCTTGTGCACAATCTCGGGGGCCACCACCTTGAGCACCACCGGGTAGCCCAGCTTGTCCGCCGCCCGGACGGCTTCATCGGCATTGCGGGCCAGCTCGGCCGGGCCAAAGGGCACCCCAAAGGCACCCAGCACCACCCGCGCCTCCGGCTCCGTTACGTTCCGTCCCTCCTGCTGCGCAGGGGCCAGCGCCGCCTCCGCTTCAGCCCGGGCCGTTGCCGCTGCCGGGACGACTGCGGTTCTGTCCTGTACGGCCAGCTTTTTGAGGAACTGCCCCCGCCGAACCATATTCACCATGGCACGGGCGGCCCGCGGAGCGCCCGAAGTGTCGGCCAAACTCCTGGCCCAACTTGAGTAGGAGCGCCAAAGCCTGGTCGAGCGCCAGCTTATGCTGGTTTTTGATCTCGGTGAAGACGGCGGCCGAGGTGAGCTGGTTGACCGTCATGGGCTGGTCGGGATCGAGAAAGACCGGTCCGCGCCGGTAAGGCGGTAAGAAGTCATCGGCTTCTTCCTGCTCTGGTACGCTCACCGCTTCGGTGGCATGAGAGACGTAAAACCCATCCAGGCAGACCATGGCCGGCAGGCGCACCGCCTCGGCCAAGCGGTAGCCCAGCAGGACGAAGTCCAACGCCTCCTGGCAATTCTCGGCGTAAAGCTGGATCCACCCCATGTCGCGCTCGGCCATGCTGTCCGAGTGGTCGGTCTGCAGCGACCAGGGGCTGGGGAGCGCGCGGTTGGCCACCGCCATCACGATGGGCAGCCGGTTCCCGGCGGCCACTCCCACCACCTCGTGCATCAGGGCCAGGCCGGCCCCTGCTGTCGCCGTAAAGACCCGCGTGCCCACCAGCGCCGCGCCCACCACGGCGCTCAGGGCTGAATGCTCGGACTCCACAGCGATGTAGCGGGCGTCGGCCAGCTTCCCTTCCGCAATGAAGTCGGCGACGCGCTCCACAATGGGCGTCTGCGGGGTGATGGGGTAAGCCGCCACCACCTGCGGCCGGGCCAGGCGCACGCCCTCGGCCACCGCCGCATCGCCGTCCAAGGCTCTGACCTTAGCCACGTGCATTCCCCTCCTCCACCATCCTGAGGGCCTGTCGGGGGCAGACAGCCCTTGCAGTAGGTGTAATCGATCTGCGCCGGCCGCCCGATGGTGATGATGCCCACCGGGCAGTAACGGCTGCAGAGGCCACAGCCGCTGCAGCGCTCCGCATCCACCACGGGACGCTCCAGGCGCCAGGCACCCGTCTCGGTATCGGCGAAGCCCGTGGCGTAGATACCACCACGTGGCAACAGGCCACCTGCACTATTTTTCATCGACGATCGTCCTTTCGTAGGCCGCCCGGGCACAGGCAGCATTCTTCTCGCCCTTGCGGCCAGGCATGAATTCCTCAAGCGCCGCCGCGACGGCGTCGATCCCTACCCAACCCGTGGTGCGCGCCAGGGCACCCAACATGGCCGCATTGGGCGGCACGCGACCCAGGATTTCCTGCGTGACCTGCCAAGCATCCACCACGCCCACCCGGGCGAAGCGCGCGGCCTGAGGTACCTCCGCTGCTGTCAGGTGGCTGTTGCCGACCAGAATACTGCCCGGCTTAATACCTTCCGCCGGATCAATACCCAGTTCGGTAACGAAGAAGTCAAAAACCACCACGGCGTCCGGCGTGTAGACATAAGTGTGGCTGCCGATGGGCCGGTCCGCCAGGCGGGCAAAGGTAAAAACAGGCGCCCCCTTGCGCTCCTGGCCGAAGCTCGGGATAGCCTGCGCGTACTTGCCCTCAGCGATGGCGGCGGCCACCAGGACCTTGGCCGCCGTCACCGCGCCCTGCCCGCCGCGGCTGAGAATCCTAAGTTCTTTCAGCATATGGAAAGCACCGACTTGAAACGCTGCAGCAAGAGGTGGGTGGAAACCTTGACCACACCTGGGATGTTGTAGACGTGCTCGCGCAGGAAGACGGCCAACCGAAAAAAGCCGTCGCCGCTACGATCCCGGCTGAATCCCTCATCCTTGACAAGGCAGCAAAAGCATGTTAGTATAAAGATCCCGGCACGGCGAGCGGCCGGGACGACAAGTGTATACGGTGAGCAGGCCGGATGGCCGCGGGCGCAGCGCCGCAAGGCCGCGCCTGAGGAAAGTCCGGGCTCCGCAGGGCAGGGTGCTGGCTAACGGCCAGTGGGGGCGACCCTAAGGAAAGTGCCACAGAAATGAAGACCGCCGCGCCGGCGGCAAGGATGCAACGGTGAGGTAAGAGCTCACCAGCGGCCAGGCGACTGGCCGGCTAGGTAAACCCCACCCGGAGCAAGACCTAGTAGGGGAAGGATGAGGTCGCCCGCCGACTTCCCGGGAAGGTCGCACGAGGCGTCAGGCAACTGGCGTCCTAGATAGATGGTCATCTTCAACAGAACCCGGCTTACAGGCCTGCTCATGCGTAAAAAAAGCCCGCGTGGGCTTTATAAAGTGAATGGCGAGCCCCGGTAAGCGCACTGCTTCCCGGGGCTTTTTCTTGGTGCACCGCTGCCACGGAATACCAAGTTCCTCGCTGCCTGTTTCCTGGAACCGACTGATACGGGTGAAGAACTGAGAAGGTAGGCAGAACACCAAACGACCGCCGTGAAGCCCCCGGGCGGTCGTTTCTGTAGTTCTATGCTTAGTGTTGTGGTGCGGGGTTCGGCGTCTTCACCACCAGGACGCTGAAGGTATCGTCTGGCGCGGCCTTAAGGCCGTGGGGGATGTCCTTGGGGCTGAAGACGAGGTCGCCGGCGGAAACGGCCGCGCTGTCAGCGCCGATGCTCACCTGCCCCCGGCCGGCCTGGACGTAGAAGAAGACATCCACCGGGGTCTGGTGGGCCGGAAGCTCCTGGCCGGGTTCAAGGAGCACGTTGGTCACCGCCACCGCCGGCTCTTCCAGTACACGGCGGATCTTGGGGCCGCGCGGTGAGGTGAGGAGGGGCAGCTCCGCCAGGTGGAGCACCTTAAGGCCGCCCGTGCGCTCGGCCGCCCCCGATGTCTCGCCTTTCAGGTAGCCCGGCGTGAAGCAGCAGTAACCGATGTTGTCCGACTCTTCCTTGATCCTTGCCCAGACTTCCTGTTCAGGAATGGCCTTAAGGGCAGCGGGATAGAGGATGGTGTTTTCCTTGAAGATGTGGTCGCGCAGGTTGAAGATGATGTACTCCGCCGTTCCCTTGAGGTCGTGTTTGAACGCGGCGTAGTCCATCCTCTCCACCCGGGCGGCCAGCTCCAGAAGGTGCTTTTTCTTCGCCCTGAGGGCGGTGTGCTCCAGGCGCATCACCCGCGGCGGCCCGGTGATGCCGCGCCGCTCGAGTTCGGGAAAGAGGGCGTCTTCCTCGCGGGCGTGGTGCTTTTCGGCCTCCACCAGCTCAGCGGCCAGCCGCTTGAGCCGCTCAAAGTCCTCGTTCTCCCGCTCCCAGGCAGCAAGCGCCACCAGGCGCGCTGCAACCTCCTCCAGCTTCGTTAGAAACCCCAGGATCTCATCGTGCTCCGAAACCAGGGTGTGGAGGGGATGCCCGGGACCGGTTCTGAGCTTGATTCGCTTGAGCTCGTCGCTCAAAGCCTCGATGTGGGCCGCACACAGGCCGCGCAGCTCCTCCGGGGTCATGCCCTCCTCAAGCAGCCTCTGTTCCGCCAGCGACAGCTCTACCGGATCGATATCCGCCAAGACGCGCCGTGCCTCTTCCTTGCTGACTTCCTTCGCATTGATTCGCTGTAACAGCTCCGCCAACTTCTTGGTGGCATCCATTTCCAGTCCTCCTTATTGCTCGTCGGCCTTATAGCTGGAAATAAACCCCCTTTCACTTCCGCCGGGCCGAATCACCTCCGTCCCTTTGATCCACTGCTCCCTTAACGCCATTTCCCTCCGCCGCTTCCGGCTTCCGGTACATCCCCGCTACGACTCGGGCGGCCAGATCGGCCATGGTATAGCGCCGGAAGACAGCCTCCAGCGCCGCTTGGGCTTCCTGCCACACCGGGTACAGGGGACAGCTCGCGGTGAGCCGGCAGGAGGGGTCGGCAAAGAGACAGCCCTTGATGGAAAAGCCCCCTTCGGCCAGGTCGATCACCTGGGCCACCGCGATCCGCCTGGGGTCTACGGCCAAGCGGATGCCTCCCTTCGGACCACGGCTGGTTTCCACCCACCCCACCCGTCCGAGTTCGGCTACGATCTGGGGCATGTACTTGGGGGGTATGTCCTGGCTGACGGCGATCTCTCGAGAAGTTAGATAACCCTCACCCTGCCGCCGGGTCAAGGCAATCAGGGTTTTGAGAAAGTACTCTGCCTTGTTCCCGATCATTCTCTCCCACCCTTGTATATTACTAAGTAACTTACTTATATTATGACTGGAAAGCTTATCCTTGTCAATAGTCCCTATCTCCCGCGCGCAAACTTTTCTGCGCTGACCCTCAACACCCTGAAACATGCGGTCCCAAGCAGCAGACACAAAAATGAAACGGCCGGGTTTACACGTGACCGCGCGTGGTTGGGACGCTCGGAGCAGGAAAAGCAAGTGCCGTCAGCCCTTTCCCTGCCCCGCACATACCACCACGGGGCTCAGAAGCGCTTTGGTGGCCGAACGAGGGCCGCCGCTGCGCCGTTTTCATTTCAGGAGGCCAAAGACGTGCCGCACCGCCGGGGCGGCCTGCCAGAGAACGCCCACCCCCATGATGATGAAGAGCAGGCCGGCGGCCAGCTGCACGTACTGCGCGGGGACGTAGCGGGTGATCAGGCTCCCGAAGAAAGCGCCCAGGAAGGTGACCAGGACGAGCGCCGCCGAGGCGCCGAAGAAGATGGGCCACGGTGCGTGGTGCTGGGTGGCCAGGGTGAAGACCGCCAGCTGCGTCTTATCCCCCAGCTCCGCCAGGAAAAGAAGTGAAAAAGCGACGCCGAAGAGCTTCCAGTTCATTTTTCTCCCTCCCGACAAAAAAGACCCCTGTTTACAGCCGCTGCTCTGCGGCCGCAACAAAGGTCTGGCTCTCAAGGCTGCGCCTCGTCCGCCCGGCGGGTGCAAACGCACCAGCATGTCGCCCGGGTGGTGCAGATGGTTCTGCGAGCTACTCCCCTCAGCTGTATTCAGCTCCAAGCTCAGTTTAGCACCGACCCCTGGAAAAAGTCAATGCTTTTGCCCGCCCCTTACATTTTTTCCTGCCGCTAGGAAAGCTTCCCGGGGGCAAGCTTCGTCTGGTCCAGCGCCCAGTTGGCCAAGGCATCGGCGCGGGCGTTTTCTTTTCGGGGTACGTGAGCGATGGAAAAGCTGGTAAAGTCCTTAAGCTCGGCCATAACCGCCGCGTGCAGCGGCACTAGGTTAGGGTGCCGCACCCGGTACTGGCCGTTCACCTGCCGCACCAGAAGCTCGGAATCGGCGCGAATCCCCACGCTGTCGGCGCCAAGGCGCCGGGCCTCCTGCAGCGCCCTGAGCAGCGCCCGGTACTCGGCCACGTTGTTGGTGGTTTCGCCGATATACTCGCCCAGCTCCGCCAGGGTGGTTCCCGCTTCGTCCTGAATGACGATCCCGATCCCGGCCGGTCCCGGGTTGCCGCGGGCGGCGCCGTCGGTATGCAGGATGAGCTTCATCTCAGCAGAACCTCCGTTCCGGCGGGGCAAGGTAGGCACTGACCTGAACGCCCTCTGCCGCCAGCCTTTCTTTCAGGTGCGCCGTCAGCGCCGTTATTACCGGGTTTTCCGTGCCGGCATGACCGGCATCGATGACGGCCAGCCTGCCCAACCGCGCCGCCTGGGCCTCATGGTACTTTACGTCCCCCGTCACCAGCACGTCGGCACCTGCGGCCCGGGCGCGCCCGGCCAGCGAGGCGCCGCTGCCGCCGCACACCGCCACGCGACGCACCGGCTGCCCGCCGTCGCCGCTATACCAGAGCCCCGCGAGGTCCAGGGCCTCTTTCACCTGCTGCGCGAACGCAGCCAGCGGCAGCGCCTCGGCAAGTTCCCCCACCCGTCCTAAGCCGTAGGTCTGCCCCGCGCGGGCCAGGGGGTAAACGTCATAGGCCACTTCTTCGTAGGGGTGGGCCTTGAGCATACGGCTTACGGCCTCACCCAGCTTGGGCGCGGGAACGATGGTTTCCAGTCGGACCTCGTGCACGCGCTCCAACACTCCCTGCCGGCCGATGAAGGGGTTCGTTCCTTCCAGGGGAAGGAATGTCCCTGTCCCTTCCACCTGAAAGCTGCAGTGGCTGTAGTTCCCGATCCAGCCCGCCCCTGCCGCCGTAAGCGCCCGGTGCACGGCGTCCACGTGCTCGGGCGGCACGAACGTAACGATCTTGTACAGTTTCTCCGCTTCCCGCGGCGCCAGCACCTCCACCTTCTCCAGGCCGAGGCGCGCCGCCAGCACGTCCGAGGTCCCACCCGGGGCGTTGTCCAGGTTGGTGTGGGCGCTGTAGACAGCGATGCCTGCGTTTAAAAAGGCCGCCGCCAGGGCCTCTTCGGGGAGGTCCAGGCGCAGGTGTTTGAGCGGCCGGAAAACGAGCGGGTGATGGGTAACGACGAGCTCCGCCCCCAGCTCCCTGGCCCGCTCCAGGACGGCCGGCGCAGGGTCCAGGGCCACCAACACGCTCTTTACCAGGCGGCGCGGGTCGCCCAGCTGCCACCCGGGGTTGTCCCACTCCTCGGCCAGCCGGCGCGGCGCCAGCTCCTCAACGATGCCCGCCACATGGGCTGCTGCCACCGGCATCCAGTAACTCCTCCCACGCCCGCACGCGCTCTAGCGCCAGGCGCGCCCGCGCCCGCCCGGCAGCGCTGCAGGCTGCTTTTTCGATGCGCGCGTAGATTCTTCGCTCGCGGGCGATACGCATTTCAAGATATGGTTTAAGGAGCGGGTCCGGGCGTGCCACCAGGAGCGGCCCGACGGCCAGGAGCGCCTCCGGGTACGCCGGCATCGGCCCCGGCTCCGCCGCCATGATGACATAGAAGCGCTGCCTCTCCCGCGCCAGAACTTCATTCGCCAGCCGGAAGCCATCCGCAGCGAGCCGGCGCCGCAGCTCCTCGGCGTGGCGCATGGGCTGCAGGAGCAGCAGTTCGGCCGCTCGGGCCGCCGCATAACCTTCGGCCAGGATCTGGGCGATGCTGAGCCCTCCCAGACCGGCCAGCACCAGAACCGCCGCTTCCCCGGGCCTAAGCGTGCTGAGCCCGGAGCCGCGGCGCAGAGCGATGCGTTCACTGAGCCCTGCCGCCGCCACCGCCGCCCGCGCCTTGGCCAGGGAGGCCGGGCTGACGTCGGTGGCAATGGCCCGCGGCGCCCGCCCGCTCCCCACCAAGTGGATGGGGAGCAGGGCATGGTCGGTACCGATATCCGCCACCACGCGCCCGGGCGGCACCAGGTTCGCCAGGGCCAGGAGGCGCGGGGGTAAAGCGGGTGTATTTAAAGCACAAGGCAGGATCTTTTCACCTGCCTCAGTCCAGAAAGTCCTTCAGCCGTTTGCTGCGGCTGGGATGGCGGAGCTTGCGCAGCGCCTTGGCCTCAATCTGGCGGATGCGTTCGCGGGTGACGCCGAAGGTCTGGCCCACCTCTTCCAGCGTGCGGGCCCGGCCGTCTTCCAGGCCGAAGCGCAGCCTCAGCACCTTCTTTTCCCGGGGCGTCAACGTCTCCAGCACCTCTTCCAGCTGCTCCCTAAGGAGCGAAAACGACGCTGCGTCCGCCGGGGAAGGCGCCTCCTGGTCCTCGATGAAGTCACCCAGGTGGCTGTCCTCTTCCTCGCCGATGGGCGTCTCCAGGGACACCGGTTCTTGGGCGATCTTCATGATCTCGCGCACCCGGTCCACGCTGATGCCCATCTCCTCGGCGATCTCTTCCGGCAGCGGGTCGCGCCCGAGCTCCTGCAGCAGCTGCCTTTGCACCCGCACCAGGCGGTTGATGGTCTCCACCATGTGCACCGGTATGCGTATGGTGCGTGCCTGGTCCGCGATGGCCCGGGTGATGGCCTGGCGGATCCACCAGGTGGCGTAGGTGCTGAACTTGTAGCCCTTACGGTAGTCGAACTTTTCAACGGCCTTCAGGAGACCGAGGTTGCCTTCCTGAATGAGATCCAAGAAGAGCATTCCGCGCCCGACGTACCTCTTGGCGATGCTTACTACCAGCCTGAGGTTGGCCTCGGCGAGCCGCCGTTTCGCCTCCAGGTCGCCCCGTTCGATGCGCTTGGCCAGCTCGATCTCCTCTTCGGGGGTGAGAAGAGGCACGCGGCCAATCTCCTTCAGGTACATACGCACCGGGTCATCAATGGCCACGCCTTCCGGCATAGACAAATCCAGTTCTTCCGTCGCCGGCTCGGCCAGGGGCTCGCTGGGGCCGCCTTCATCCACCACTTCAATCCCGGCTTCCGCCAGGGTACCGTAGACGCGGTCGATCTGCTCGGCGTCAAGCTCTACGTTTTGCAGGGCATCCATGATCTCCGTGTAGGTCAGGCTTCCCCGCTTCTTGCCCTTTTTCAGCAGTTCGGCCAGGCCATCGATGGCTGGTAGATCATCATTTTTCGGCACGTCTCGTCCCCCCTTCCTTCCGGCCGCCTGTGGGGAAAGTCATTTGGCTCGGTTGCTTCAAACGGTTGGCCTCACGTAAGAGATCGTTCAGCCTACGTATTAGATTCGCGCTCTCTTCGTTTTTCCCTGCTCTGTTAAGAGAAATTATTTCTTTTCTCAGCCGGCCGATTTCCTGCTCCAAAAAGAGGCGTTGGAGAAAGCGCAGGTAATCGGCCAGGAGTCCCTCTGTTTCGCCGACCGGAGCAGGCCGCACGGCAACTTGGGCCAGGCACTCCCGGGCCGCTTGATCGGGCAGCCGCCGGCTGATCTCAGGCAAAGAGAAATCCGTGCTCCCCTCTTGGTACAAGTTCAAGAGAGCCCTCAAAACCACCGCCGGGGGGGTTTCCCCCAAGCCGCCCGGCGGCAGCGCGGCCGCAATCGCCGGCCGCGTCTCAGGCGCAAAAACAAACAGCTGTACCAGGCCGGTTAGGGCTGCGGCCGCGGCCTGCCCTGCCGCCGGCACCAGCGAGGGCCTGCCCGCGCGGCCGCCTGCCGGCGGGCGCCCCTCTGCCGACGGCGCGCGAGCTGCACGCCGAATTTCTGCCGCTAGCGCTTCCATCCTAAGTCCCAGGTCCTGGGCCACCCTTCTGGTATACTCTTCCCTTTCCACAGCGCTCTCTATACCTGCCAGCACCGGGGCCATCCCCTGGGCGACGGCCACGCGCCCTTCCAGGGTGTCTTTCCCGTGCCGGGCCAGGAGCCGCTGGTAGTGGTAGTCCGGCAGCGGCAGGGCCGCCGCCACCAGGGCGGCGAAGGCCTCCTTTCCTTCGCTGTGCAGGAACTCATCCGGGTCTTTGCCCACCGGCACCTTGAGCACCCGGACCCGGCAACCGGCCGCCCGCGTGAGCTCCAGGCCCCGTACGGTGGCCGCCTGGCCGGCGGCATCGGCATCGTAGCCGATGTAAACGTTGTTGCTGAAGCGCTTGAGCAGTTCCACCTGGTCCCGGGTGAGGGCGGTACCTAAGGAAGCCACCGCCCAGGTGAAGCCGTACTGGTGGCAGGTGAGCGCGTCCAGGTAGCCCTCCACCACCAGCACCCGGTCCTCCTTTTCAATGCTGCTCCGCGCCCGCTCCAGCGCGTAGAGGGTGCGCCCCTTGCTGTATACGGGCGTCTCCGGGGAATTAAGGTACTTGGGCTCCCCTGGTCCCAGCACCCGCCCACCGAAGGCGCAGACGCGCCCCCGCAAATCGCGGATGGGGAACATCAGGCGGCCGCGGAAACGGTCGTACGCCCCGTCGCCCTGGGGCCGCGGGACGGCCAGGCCGGCGCGCACCGCTGTGGCGGCCGATACGCCCCGGCTCTTCAGATGGCTGAGGAGGCCCTCCCAGGCCGGCGGCGCATACCCCAGGCCGAAATCTTCCGCCACCTCCAGCGTTACCCCGCGGCGCGCCAGGTACTCCCGGGCGGCCTCGCCACCGGGGCGCGTGAGCTGGGCACGGAAATACTCCGCCGCCAAAGCGTTGGCGTAGTACAGCTCGTCGCGTTCCTCCTGGCGCCGCTCTTCCCGGCGCGACCGCGCCGGGAGCGGCAGGTGGGCGCGCTCGGCCAGCAGCCGCACCGCCTCCGGGAAGTCCACCTTCTCGCGCTGCCGGACGAACTCAAAAACATCGCCGCCCACGTTGCAGCCGAAGCAATAGAACATCTGCTTTTCCCGGTTGACGTTAAAGGAGGGGGTGTCCTCGTTATGAAAGGGGCACAGCCCGACGAAGTTGTGCCCCACCTTTTTCAGGCGTACATAATCGCTCACTACCGCCACGATGTCGTTCGCCGCCCGCACCTGGGCGATGAACTCGGCAGGAAACATCTTACCGGCCATTTTCCTTTCCCCCTACCGCCTCTTACTCTTCGGCAGGGAAAAGGAATTTCCTGCTTGCGCCAACGAAAAAGCGCCACGGCGGCGCCCGCTGGGGTGCCTGCGCGGCGCTGGGTCCTCCTCCCTCTAACTGCCATTATCTCCCACCCGGCCCGAAAATATTCTAGCCCGGGTTCGGGTTGACCCGCGTAAAGCTGACACAGCGCCGGCAGTAGCTAAGGTCCGGCAGAATGATGTCATAGAGGCCGCAGCGCAGGATGATCACGCTCTCCCCGCCGTTGAAGAAACGCTTGCCGGGCTCCAAATACAGGCAATGCTCCCCGGCTGAAAGAGCAGGGATGATGCAGCCACCGCAGGCCCACTCCTCCTCTATCTCGGACGCCGTGAGGTCTACCTCACCGGCCAGGCAGCGGTAGCGCACCTCTTCGCCCTCTTCCGGCGGCGTGGGAATCCGGAAGCTGCAAGCGTTCCCCACGGTGAGCCCCCCTTTCGCGCCCTCTCTCATCTAAACCCATTCTATGGGCACGGCCGGGGGAATATGTCAGTCCCAAAAAAGGCTCCGGCCCCAGGACTGAGGGAGAAAACAGCGGAGAAACTCAGAACGGGCGTAGCGGTCCGTCATGCCGGCGATGTAGTCGCAGGCCGCGCGGGCGGTGTCGCCCCCGGCCAGCCGGGTGTACTCGTCCGGCAGTTCGTCGGGGTGCGCCAAAAAATGCCGGTAGAGCTCGCCGATGAGGCGGCGCGCCTTGGCGTCTTCACTCTTGGCCCGTGAACCCACGTAAACATGGGCGAACAGGAACTGGCGCAGCTTGTCCGTGGCGGCGCCCACCTCCTCGCTCATCGTGATGCGCCCGGCGGCGCGGCTGGCGGCGATGAGGTCGCACACCATGGTGTTGATGCGCCGGCTGTGCGTCCGCCCCAGCAGCGCCAGGACGTCCTGGGGCAGCTCAGCCGCGCTGATGATCCCGGCGCGGACGGCGTCGTCGATGTCGTGGTTAATGTAGGCAATGCGGTCGGCCCGCCGTACGATGTTTCCTTCCAGGGTCGCCGGCTCCACCGGTCCGGTGTGGTGTGCGATGCCGTCACGCACCTCCCAGGTGAGGTTGAGCCCGCCGTCCTGCTCCAGCACGTCCACCACGCGCAGGCTCTGTTCATTGTGGCGGAAGCCGCCGGGAAAGACGGCATTCAATGCCTCTTCGCCCGTGTGGCCGAAGGGGGTGTGCCCCAGGTCGTGCCCGAGGGCGATTGCTTCGGTAAGGTCCTCATTGAGGCGCAGGGCCCGGGCCACAGTGCGGGCGATCTGAGCCACCTCCAGGGTGTGGGTGAGGCGCGTGCGGTAGTGGTCGCCCTCGGGCGAGATGAAGACCTGGGTTTTGTGCTTCAGGCGGCGGAAGGCCTTGGAGTGGATGATGCGGTCGCGGTCGCGCTGGAACGCGGTGCGCACCGGGCATTCGGGCTCGGGCCGCACCCGCCCGCGGCTTTTTCGGCTGAGGACGGCCAGCGGCGAAAGTTCCCTTTCCTCCCGCGCCTCGGTTTCTTCGCGAATCAGCACCCTTCTTTCCCCCCACCCAAGGTATGTATGCCCGCGCCGGGGCGCGGGCGAAAGGCTGCGCTACTTTTTCTTGTTCACGAGCTCGGCGCGGGCAGCGGCCAGGCGCGCGATGGGCACACGGAAGGGCGAGCAGCTCACGTAGTTGAAGCCCGTGCGGTGGCAGAAGTCGATGGAACTGGGCTCGCCGCCGTGCTCGCCGCAGATCCCGACCTTGAGCTCCGGATTCACGCTGCGCCCCTTCTGGACACCCAGGGCGATGAGCTGGCCCAGGCCCTCCTGGTCCAGCACGGCGAAGGGGTTCTCCGGCAGGATCTTCTTGTCGATGTACTGGGGCAGGAACTTGCCCTCGGCGTCGTCGCGGCTGAAGCCGAAGGTGGTCTGGGTGAGGTCGTTTGTGCCGAAGGAAAAGAACTCGGCATGCTCCGCGATCTTGTCCGCCACCAGGCAGGCCCGCGGGAGCTCGATCATGGTTCCGACCTTGTACTCAAACTCCACGCCGTCGCGCGCCTTCGTCTCCTCCGCCACGCGCACCACCATCTCGCGCAGCATCTCCAGCTCCTTGGGCATGCCGACGAGCGGGATCATCACCTCGGGCAGCACCTTGACGCCTTCTCGGACCAGCTGGCTGACGGCGTTAAAGATGGCCTGCGCCTGCATTTCATACACCTCGGGCCAGGTGATGCCGAGGCGGCAGCCGCGGTGGCCGAGCATGGGGTTAAACTCCTTCATGGCCCGCACCTGGCGCAGGAGTTCTTTTTTCTCGGCCAAGAGTTTGGGGTTCTCGCCGGTAACCTCAAGGCGCGTGACGTCCACCAGGAGCTCTTCTTCCTTGGGCAGGAACTCATGCAGCGGGGGATCGAGCAGGCGGATGGTAACCGGCAGGCCCTCCATGGCCTTGAGGATGCCGTAGAAATCGCTCTGCTGGATGGGCAGCAGCTTGGCCAGCGCTTCTTCGCGCTCTTCCCTGCTCTCCGCCAAGATCATCTGCTGGACGATGGGGAGGCGGTCCACCTCCATGAACATGTGCTCCGTGCGGCAGAGGCCGATGCCCTCGGCGCCGAAGCGGCGGGCCTGCACGGCATCCCGCGGGTAGTCAGCGTTGGCCCGCACACCCAGGGTGCGGATCTCATCGGCCCACTTGAGGATGGTCTCGAAGTCGCCGGAGAGCTCCGGCTCAATGAGCGGGGCCGCGCCCAGGATGACCTGGCCGGTCGCCCCGTCGATGGTGATGACATCGTTCTTTTTGACCTCGCGGCCGTTCACCCGGAAAACCTCAGCCAGAGGATCGATCTTGATGGCCTCGCAGCCGCACACGGCGGGTTTGCCCATACCGCGGGCCACCACCGCGGCGTGGCTGGTCATGCCGCCGCGGCTGGTGAGCACGCCGCGGGCGGGGATGATGCCATGGATGTCGTCTGGGGTGGTCTCGGTGCGCACCAAGATCACGGCCTCGCCTTCGTTCCCGCGCTTTTCCGCCTCGTCGGCGCTGAAGACCACCTTACCGGTGGCCGCTCCCGGAGAAGCCGGCAGGCCTTCCGCGACAACCTCAACCTTAGCGTTGGGATCGATCCGCCGGTGCATCAGCTGCACGAGCTGGGCGGGATCCACGCGCAGGATGGCCTCTTCCTTGGTGATTCTGCCCTCGCTCACCATGTCCACGGCGATCTTCACCGCGGCGGCCGCCGTGCGCTTGCCGCTCCGCGTCTGCAGGATGTAGAGCTTGCCTTCCTGAATGGTGAATTCGATATCCTGTACATCGCGATAGTGGTTCTCCAGCAGCTCGGCCACTTGTTTAAACTGTTCGTACACACCCGGCATATCGTTTTTCAGGTTGGTAATGGGCTGCGGCGTGCGGATGCCGGCCACCACGTCTTCGCCTTGGGCGTTCACCAGGTACTCGCCGTAAAGGACCTTCTCGCCTGTGGCCGGGTTGCGCGTAAAGGCCACGCCGGTACCAGAGGTGTTGCCCATGTTGCCAAAAACCATGGTCTGGATGTTGACGGCCGTCCCTAGGTCGTCCGGGATCTTGTTCACCCGCCGGTACACCTTGGCCCGGTCGTTGTTCCAGGAAGCGAACACGGCGCGCACCGCAGCAAAAAGCTGGGCGTACGGGTCCTGGGGGAAATCTTCGCCCACCGCTTCGCGATAGATGGCCTTAAAGCGCCGGACCAGTTCCTGCAGCGCCGCCGCGTCCAGGTCGGTATCAAGCCGGGCGTTTTTTTCTCGTTTAAGCTCTTCCATGGCGTGCTCAAACTTCTCACCCGGTACCTTCATGGCCACGTCGCCAAACATCTGGATGAAGCGGCGGTAGCAGTCCCAGGCGAAGCGCTCATTGCCCGTCTTGGCCGCCAGGCCTGCCACACTGGTGTCGGTAAGGCCCAGGTTGAGGATGGTATCCATCATGCCGGGCATGGAAATGGGCGCCCCGGAGCGCACGGAAACCAGGAGCGGGTCCTTGTCGTCGCCGAAGGTCTTTTGCATGGCCTGTTCCAAGTCCCGCATCCCCTGCCGGATTTCGTCCTCTAAACCGGCCGGAAACTTTTCCCCCTGGCGGTAAAACTCTTTGCACGTCTCTGTGGTAATGGTAATCCCGGGCGGCACCGGCAGCCCGATGCGGGTCATCTCCGCCAGGCCGGCGCCTTTGCCACCCAGGAGGCTCTTCATCCCGGCGTTGCCCTCGCGAAAAGCGTAGACGAACTTGGTCACAGGTTATCCCCCTTTTTCAGAAGTTGCATAATCTTGGTGGCAATCTCCTCAACCGCCATGTTGGTTACATCCAAGACCTGGCACCTTAGTCTGGCCATGATCTCCTCTGCATATGCCACCTCCTTTTCAATGCGGCCGGTGCTGGCATAATCCGCGTTGCCCTCGAGGCCCATGGTGCGCAGGCGCTCCTGGCGAATCTCCACCAGCTTGGCGGGAGAGATGGTAAGGCCGATGATCTTCTCCGGCGGCAACTGGAACAGCTCCTCCGGCGGGGCCACGCCCAGCACCAGCGGCAGGTTCGCGCTGCGGACCTTCTGGTGGGCCAGGTACAGGGAAAGAGGTGTCTTGGAAGTGCGCGAGACGCCAATGAGCACCACGTCGGCCCGGAAGAGACCCCGCGGGTCTTTACCGTTGTCGAAGCGCACCGCAAACTCAATGGCCTCCATGCGGTCGAAGTATTCTTCGTCCAGGCGGTGCACGAGGCCGGGTTTAAGCTGCGGCGCTCCCGGCATGATCCCCTCCAGGGCGCCCAGAATAGGTCCCATAATGTCCACAGCCTTAAGGCCCAGTCGCGCCGCCCCCGCTGCCAGGGCGCGCCTCAGCTCGGGCAGGACAAAGGTATAAGCCAGCACGCAGTTCGTTCCTGCGGCCTCCTGGAGCACCTCCTCCACCTGCGCCGCTTCGGTGACGAAGGGCACCCGCCTTATCTTCGCCCCTTGGGAGTTGAACTGGCTGAGCGCCGCCCGCACCACCAGCTCGGCAGTCTCGCCCAAGGAGTCCGAGAGAATAAAAACGACCGGCTGTTCTTCCTTGATCTTTACTCCCCCCTTTACAGGATCCTCTCACCCAGCTCGTAAAAGAGCTTGGTGATGGTAGTCTTGCTGATCCTGCCCAACACTTCCTGGCCTTTGCCGCCCCCTGGCTGCGCACGCGCCCGCACCACCGGCAGCACCTCCACCTGGTGGGCGAGAAGCTTGCCGGCCGCACTGAACACGCTCTCTTCCGGCCCTACCGTGGTCACCTGGGGAACGCGCGTCATAATGGCTCCCACCGGGACGGTGCTCAAATCAGCCTGGCCCAGGCTCAGGCGCAGGATATCCTGCCGCGACACCACACCCGTGAGCAACCCCGCCTCATCCACCACAAACACGGTACCGGTGTCCTCCAGCATCATGGTCACCAGAGCATCGTAGGCGGAAGCCCCCTGATTCACCACCACGGGTACCGCCTTCACGTCCCCCACCGTCAACCGGCGCAGCTCCGCCAGGGTCTCGCCTTCGCCCTGTCCCGCGTAAGAATAACCCACCCGCGGTTTGGCCTCCAGAATACCGGCCATGGTCAGGATGGTCAAGTCCGGGCGCAGGGTGGCCCGGGTCACCTGCAGGCGGCTGGCAACCTCTTCCCCGGTTATCGGGCCTTCGGCTTTAACGATCTCCACAATCTTCTTCTGCCGCGGGCTGAGCTGGATGATAGATCACCCTCTTTCCGCAGAAGGCAGGGGCCGGCTCGTTTACAGTATTCTTCCCCAAAAGGAGAATTCCTGCCGTGTCCAGATACGTCAGTCGGCCACCAGCCGACCGAAGTCCGCCACCATGAGGCCCAGGTCGCGGACGGCTTTGAGCAGCGCCAGGCGGTTGGCGCGCACCGCCGGGTCGGGCGCCATCACCAGAACGTCGGTAAAGAAGCGGTCCACCGGTCCCGCCAGGCGCGCCAGCTCCTTAAGCGCCGCCGGGTAATTCTCCGCCTTGATCAGGGCCGGCAGGGCCCGGGCCCGCTCCTGGTAGCCGGCAAAAAGCTCCTTCTCCGCGTCCTCGGTAAAGAGCTCGGGGCGCACCGCTGCTTCGCCCGCCTGGCGCGCCAGGTTCCCGGCCCGGGTGAAGGCGGTGAGGAGCGCCCCGAAGAAGGCCTCATGCCGCAGCCGCGTCAGGGCTTCCGCCCGCCGGTAGGCCTGGGCGGGATAGTCCGGCGCCGCCGCCAATACGGCGTCCACCACGTCGTAGCGCAGGCCGCGGTCCTCCAGGGCAATGCGCAGGCGCCCGGTGAGGAACTCCAGTACCTCCGCTGTAACCTCCGCGGCCGGCCGGGGCAACAGCCGCTGCTTTGTATACAGCTGGGCCGCCGTGCGCACCAGTTCGCTGAGCGAGAGGTCGAGCTCGCCCTCCAGCATGATGTTGATGCACCCGCCGGCCAGGCGCCGCAACCCATAGGGATCCTGCGACCCGGTGGGTGTAAGCCCGACGCCGAAGCAGCCCACGATCGTGTCCAGTTTATCGGCCAAAGCGAGCAGCGAACCGGCGATGGTGGCCGGCAGCTCATCGCCGGCGAAGCGCGGCAGGTACTGCTCGGCGATGGCCTGGGCCACGCTGGCGTGCTCGCCGGAGAGGAGGGCGTACTCCCGTCCCATAATCCCCTGCAGCTCCGGAAACTCGTACACCATGTTGGTGGTGAGATCGGCCTTTGCCAGGTGCGCCGCCCGGGCAACAAAGCCGGCCGCCGCACCGTCCAGGCCCGCCCGGCCGGCCAGGTGGCCGGCGAGGGCCTCGAGCCGCTGCGTCTTATCATACAGAGTGCCTAGATTCTCCTGGAACACAATGTGCTTCAAGCGTTCCACCCGCTCCGCCAAGGCCACCCGCTTGTCCTCTTCGAAGAAGAAGCGGGCGTCCGCCAGGCGGGCACGCAGCACCTTCTCATTGCCCGCCCGCACGGTGTTGAGGTGCGCGGCGGTACCGTTGCGCACGGCGATGAAGTAGGGCAGAAGCTCGCCTTCCGGGTTGACCACGGGGAAGTACCGCTGGTGGTCTTTCATCGGGGTCACCACCACTTCCGAGGGAAGCTCCAGGTACTGGGGAGCGAAAGAGCCCCGGAGGGCCGTGGGGTATTCCACCAGGAAGGTCACCTCGGTGAGCAGCTCGTCCGAAAAGAGCACGCGGCCCCCCACTTCCTTGGCCAGCTGCTCACCCTGGGCCCGGATGCGCGCGCGCCGCTCCTCCGGGGAAAGCACCACGTACGCGTGCTCCAGCCGCGCGAAGTAGTCGTCCGGGTCGGTGATGCGAAATGGGCCGGGCGCAAGGAACCGGTGGCCGTAAGTGAAGCGGTCGCTCCTCAGGCCGTCCAGGTCAAACTCCACCACCTCATCGCCGAAGAGGGCCAAAAGCCAGCGGATAGGCCGCACGAAGCGCAGCTCACCGCTTCCCCAGCGCATGGGCCGCGGAAAGGAGAGGGAGCGCACCAGGTCGGGCAGAAGCTCCGCCAGCACCTGGAGGGTGGGCCGGCCGGCTTCCCGCTTGGTGGCAAAAACGTAACTGCCGCCATCCACCTGGCGTACCTGAAGGTCCGCCAGCGCCACGCCCTGACTGCGGGCAAAGCCCTCGGCCGCCTGGGTGGGTTTACCGTCCGGCGTAAAGGCCGTCTTCTCCGGCGGCCCCTTCACCTCATAGGTGCGGGCCGCTGTTTCCTCCGCCAGGCCGCGCACCACAAGCACCAGGCGGCGGGGGGTGCCGTAGGTGTTAAGCTCGCTGATGTCCAGGCGGGCAGCCCGGAGCCGCTCCTGGGCCAGCGACCCGAGGGCCGCCAGGGTGTCCGGCATCAGGCGGGCCGGGATCTCTTCACACCCGATTTCCAAGACAAGGTCGCGGCTCATAGCGCCGCCTCCTTCCGCTTAAGGAGTGGGAAGCCCAGTTTCTCGCGTTGGGCCACATAGGCCTGGGCGCACTCGCGGGCCAGCACGCGGACCCGCCCGATGAAACTTGTCCTTTCGGTCACGCTGATCGCCCCCCGGGCATCCAGGAGGTTAAAGGTGTGCGAGCACTTGAGGATGTAATCGTAGGCCGGAAGAACCAGCTCCTTCTTGAGGAGCCTTTGGGCGGTGCGCTCGTAGGTATCAAACAGCATGAAGAGCGTTTCCGGGTCGGACTCTTCAAAGTTGTAGCGGGAGTGCTCCACCTCGAACTGGTGGAAGACATCGCCGTAGGTAATGCCCCCCACCCACTCCACAGCGAACACGTTGTCCTTCTTCTGGATGAACATGGCCAGGCGTTCCAGCCCGTAGGTGATCTCGGCCGCCACCGGCCGGGCATCCAGGCCGCCCACCTGCTGGAAGTAGGTAAACTGCGTTACCTCCATCCCGTCCAGCCACACCTCCCAACCCAGGCCCCAGGCACCCAGGGTGGGCGATTCCCAGTTGTCCTCAACAAAGCGGATGTCGTGCTCCAGGGGGTCGATCCCCAGGGCCCGGAGGCTTTCCAGGTAGAGGTCCTGGATGTTGTCCGGGGAGGGCTTCATGATCACTTGGAACTGGTGGTGCTGGTAGAGACGGTTCGGATTCTCGCCGTAGCGGCCGTCCGTCGGCCGGCGCGAAGGCTCCACATAGGCCACGTTCCAGGGCTCGGGCCCCAGGGTACGGAGAAAAGTGGCCGGGTTCATGGTGCCGGCGCCCTTTTCCACATCGTACGGCTGCTGCAGGATGCAGTTTTGAGCCGCCCAGAACTCTTCGAGTTTGAGGATGATCTCCTGAAAGTTCAAGCCTTGACCTCCTTTGCTTGTCCTTGGGAGGATAAAAAATAAGCCCCCTCCCCGCAAAACCAGGGACGAGACTTCTCCCGCGGTTCCACCCTGTTTGGCCGGGACGAGCCGGCCCCCTTACTCCGTGCGTGCCGCCATACTCCGGGGCCCCCCAGCCGGCTCGCCTGCAGGTTTGCACCCCTCCCTGCTCTCTTCGAGGCCTACCCCGGCTGCTTTCCCCATCCTCGCCTCCGGCCCGCGCCGACTATATCAAGGTTACTGTAGCAAATCCTGGCCCGCCTGTCAACTTCTCCTTTTCAGCGGCCCTGCGCCTGGACCAGGGCCAAAAACGCCGCTGCGTTCACGTCGCGCCCAAGCTGAGCGCGCAGCAACGCCCGGGCGACGCACCCCAGCTCGGCCCGGGCCGCCGGTGTGAGATGCAAAAGCTCCAGGCGGGTAAGCGGCGCCCGGGCCAGGTAGCGCAGCGCCGCCAGCGTGTCGCCCCGCAGCGGGAGTGCGTCGCAGTCGGCCGGCCGGCACCTCCGGCAGAGCACCCCACCCAAAGCAGGGCTCATGGCGGCGCCTTCGCCGGGCGCGGCGCCGCAGCGGACACACGCGTCCAGTTCCGGGGCGTAGCCCAGGCGGGTGAGCAAACCCAGTTCAAAGGCGCGCACCGCCAGCTCCAGGTCGCGCCCCACCGCCAGGAGGTGGAGCACCGCCAGGAGGAAAGGAAAGAGATCGCCGCGCGGCTCTTCTTCCTCCGTTAGGCGGTCCAGCACCTCCAGGCAGTAGGCACCGGCCGCCGTACGCTCCAGCTCCTCGCGCAGAGCGCGGTACGACTCCAGGATCTCGCACTGGCTGATGGTGTCGAGTCCGTCGTTGGCAAAAAGGAGATAGCTGCCGTAGGTGAACACCTCCGCTCCCGCCCGCAGGCGGTTGCGCGGGCGGCGCGCTCCTCGGGCCACGGCGCGCACCTTACCGCGTTCGCTCGAGTAAAGCGTGACTATCTTATCGGCTTCACCCAGGTTCTGGCTCTTGATCACCACCGCGTTCAAGTTGTAAAGGGGCATCGTCTTCTTCTCCTAACTTTGCCTTACCAGGCCGCTATGAGATCTTTTCCTCCGGTTCACCGTTTACGCCTCCGTTTTCCAGCCGGCGGTAAAGAAGGTAGAGGCCGATTCTTCCGGTGTGCCAGAAATACTCCCAGAGTATATCCTTCAGCTCCTGCTGCATCCCATCCACCCCTTCTCCCCGGCGCCTTACGCCTGGTAACCCAGTCGGCGCAGGGTACTCTCTGTGTCGCGCCAGTCCTCCTTTACTTTCACCCACAGGTCGAGGAAAACATGGACGCCCAGCAGCGCCTCGATGCTGGCGCGCGCCCCCTGACCGACGGCCTTGAGCATCGACCCGTTTTTACCGATAAGGATGCGCTTCTGTGATTCTTTTTCCACGAAGATGTTGGCCCTTATATAGACGATGTTTTTCGCCTCCCGTTCCGCCATTTCCTCCACCTCCACCGCCACCGCGTGGGGAACCTCCTCGCGCGTCAGGCTGAGCACCTGCTCGCGGATCAGCTCGGCTACGGCGAAGCGTTCCGGCTGGTCAGTCACCATGTCCGGCGGGTAGAACTGCGGCCCGGCCGGGAGGTACCGGGTGAGAACTTCAAGCAAAGTGTCCAGGTTGGTACCGGCCAGGGCCGAAACAGGCACCACCTCCGCGAAATCCCCCAGCGCGGCGTAGCGGTCGAGAGCCAGCACCGTTTGCTCGCGGCTCAAAAGGTCCACCTTGTTCACCGCCAGCAGCACCGGGGTCTTCAGCCCCTTAAGGTTGGCGGCGAGCCGGCGGTCGGTAGCGCCCAGGGGCGCGCCGCCATCCACCACGTAAAGCACAGCGTCCACTTCGCCCAGCGCGCGCTGCGCCACCTCCACCATGTAGATGCCCAGGCGCGTCCGCGGCTTGTGGATACCCGGGGTATCCACGAAGACAATCTGGCGCCGCTCATCGGTGAAGATGCCGTGGATGCGGTTGCGGGTGGTTTGCGGCCGGGCGGTCACAATCGCCACCTTGTCGCCCACCAAGGCGTTCATCAAGGTCGATTTGCCCACATTGGGGCGCCCCACCAGGGCCACAAAACCGCTCCGGTACCCGCCAGCGTTCATGGTTTCGCCTCCTTAAGGTGTGCCGGCCCAAAGGCGCAGGGCAGAAGCTCCGCCAGGGTCAGGCTCCTCACCTCACCCCCGGGGCCGGCCAGGTAAACCTTAAGCTCGGGGGCAAACTCGCACAGCACCTGGCGGCAGGCGCCGCAGGGCGAAGCCGTCCTCTCGCCCTCGGCCGCCACAGCCAGGGCAAGGAACTCGCGCTCTCCCTCCGAGACCGCCTTAAAAAGCGCCACGCGTTCCGCGCACATGGTGCAACCGTAAGCGGCGTTTTCAATGTTGCACCCCGTGTACACCCGGCCGGACTGAGTAAGCAGCGCCGCGCCTACCCGGTAGTGGGAATAAGGAACATAGGCCCGCGCCTTCGCCGCGCGGGCAGCCGCCACCAGGGCTTCCTCTGTGGTCATAACCGTTCCCCCTACTCCCAGCTGACTTCCGCGCCCCGGGGCATAACCTCCACCCAGGTCTGACCCCGGGCCAGCTTAACCGTTTGGCCGTTCTTTTCCGTCCAGTGCGTGAAGTCCGTGCGTGACCCCTTGGACCAGTTGGCCTCGTAGGTGACGCCCAGCTGAAAGACGCGGCCGCTTCCCTGGCCCGTAAGCTTCATGTCGAGCCGCCCTTCCTTATCCAGTACCCGCGTCCCGTCCACAAACTGGACCAGGATATTCCTGGCCACCAGTTGCTGCCCCGTCTCGGCGTCCTTGTGCGGCCGGCCGCCGACAAACCGGCGATACCCGCCATCGACAATCCCTGCGTCCCAAACGTACTCCACCGTGTAACCGCCGGGGTACTTGAGCGTAATCTTCTTCGCTGAGGGACCGGAAAGGGCGCTGGGATCGTCATGAAACTCGAGCTCCCAGCTACGGCTGTAATTGGTCAGAAGGCCCCGCCGGTCCAGCTCCTGAAACAGGCGGTCCGTACTAGTATACACATTGTGCGGTTCCTTCTTGCTGCGCACCCGCCAGTAAACTTGTGGCAGGTAAAACTCGTTCAATGAAATCACCTTGAGGCGCTGGATGTCCCGCTGCGCCTGAGGACTCCAGCCGCAGTGGCTGTAGGCGGCGCCGAACTCCAGCGCCTTGTCGAGGAAGTAGTGACGGGCGCTGCGCACCGGGCCCACCGTGGGCGCGTCCTGGTGCAGGTACACGGGCATCAGGCGGGTGATGCCGCCCTCGGCCAGGATTTCAAACACCCAGCAGGCCTTATCGAGGCCCGACTGGGAACCGATGCCGGTCAGGTTGTCGATCATCACCGCCACCGGCCGCCGGTTCACCAGCACAGCATCCTCCACCGGCAGGCCGTCCAGCGGGCAGTATACCGGCTTCGGCGCCGGCACGGCCGGCGCTTCGTCCGCCGGTCCCGCCGCCGGCGGCTCGGGCGCAGGCGCCCGCCGGCAGCCCGCCGCCAGGGTGACCAGCAGTGCTCCCACCAGGAGCAATCCCAAAGATCGTCCCCACGCCACCCTTCCTTCCTCCCCCTTGCACAAACTACCGTTATGGGGCGCAATTTTTGCGCCTGCCCCAGGGCTCGATGAAGCGGGCCGGCAGAAAGCTGATACCTGTCGCGCCCCTTTCCGGGCGGTTCTAATTGCCTGCGTTCTCGCCGTGCGCCGGCAGCGTGATGTCCTCGGCCTGTTCCACCTCCATGCGCACCCCGGAGGCCTTAAACTCCACCTGGATCAAGTCCAGGCTGCTGGTGAGCACCTCGGGATCCCCCAAGGCAAAGATGGTAACCGGGTTTACCGCGATGGGCTTTTGGTTCACCAGGATCACCGGTCCGGCGCAGCGGATCGAGGAGGTGGTCACCAGGCGCTGATTGTTGACCGCAATGCCGGTGGCCCCGGCGGCAAAGAGTTCGTTCACGATGTCACGCACGTCGAAATCATGTACGATCTCGCCCACCCCGGCGCTCCCGGGGGCGTCGTACAGCCGCACGATGATCCCCGTGCCGCTGAGGGGCGCCAGACCGGCCTGCGCCTTCACCTCCTGGAGCCGGGCACGTAGGCTGTCGACCTCGCTTTCCGCGTGCTTCAGGCGCTCCAGTACCGAGACCGGCGTTACCAAGTCGGCGCGGCCGTCCTTCACCCGTACCTCCACCACCTGGCTCAACCGATCAAGGGCCTTGCTCTCCTTGATCCTCCGGCGCGTCGCTTCCGAAAGAAGCCCGGCCGGGTCGTCGATTTCGATGCCCCGCTCCTCGCTGCGCGTCACGGTGATACTGGCTTCGCCCAGCATGCCCGCCAGGCGCTCCTCCTGCCGGATGATGGCCAGGAGCTCTTCCCGGCGCAGGTTTTCCTGTTCGCGCAGGATGGTGTCCTGGGTTTCCCGCCCGTAGCGCAGCACCGCCTGGGCCACCGCCTCGGGGCTCGCCGCCTGCTCCAGTTCAAACTTAAACTTGGCCAGAATGGCCCGCACGGCTTGGTTTTGGTCCACACCCAGGTCCCGGGCCAAACGCTGGCTGTAATCCACCACCAGCTCGCCCCCGCGCCGCGCCGCCTCGAGCGGCAGAACCCGCCGGGGCAGCTGGACATAACCGGTGAGCACGGCCAGCACCAGGGTGTTGACGGCGAAAAGCAGCACCACCAAAAAGAGCATCAGCTTCAGCACCCATGGGGTGCGGGCCGTACCCGGCCCCGCCTTGGCGCTAACCGGCACGGGCACCGGCATCCCCTCTGCCCTGTTCACCCTTCTTCACCTTCCCCTCCCAGCCCGGAGGTGTTATGACACCTCCCGAGACCACCAACTTCAGCCCGTCCTCTACGCTCATGTCTAAGTAGGTAACCTCCTCTTCCGGTAAAAAGAGCAGAAAACCGGAAGTGGGGTTCGGCGTAGTCGGGACAAAAACGGCCAGCATGTCGCTGCCGTCCTGTTTACCGCCCGTGATGAAGGCCAGGGAGTACACCCCTTTGCGCGGGTACTCCACAAGCACCACCTGGCGAAAGGCCTTCTTTTGTTCGCTGAGCAGGGCCCGGATCACCTGCTTGAGCGTCTGGTAGACGCTGCGCACCAGCGGCACGCGCGTGAAAAGACGCTCACCCCAGCCGAGGAAACGGCGCCCCAGGTAGTTGGTGGCCAGCGCCCCGGTACCGAGAATAAGCCCGACGGTGACCACGAAACCTACCCCGGGCACCCTCCGGCCGAGAATAAGCTCGAGGAGCGGCCCGATGAGGCCGTCCACAAAACCGAAGACCACCCACAAGAAGTAAAGGGTCAGCAAAAACGGCAGAACGATGATTAGACCGGTAAAAAAGTATGTATGCAGGCGGCGGGGCATACCACCAACCCCCTTCTTTCCTAGTATGCCATAGGCTAGAAAAAGAAACAAGCCTCACCCCCTCCGGCTTTAGAAAAGAAGTCGCATAAGGGGTGGGCCGAAAACGATCAGGCCGACGACCACCGCCGCCAGAGCCGCCACCAGCACAGCGGCGGCCGCCACATCCTTGGCCCTGCCGGCCAACGGGTGGTAAGAGCGCCTGCAGAGGTCCACGGTGGCCTCGACGGCGGTGTTGATCAGTTCGCTCACCACGACCAGGGCAATGGTTAAGACGACCAGAGCCTGCTGGCCGGGCGGAACCTTGAGCCACGCGGCAACGGCCAGCGCAGCCGCGGCGGCCAGGGTGTGGCGCCGCAGGTTGCCCTGGGTGCGCCAGGTCCAGGCGAGCCCGGCCCAGGCGTAGCGCAGGCTTTCCCGAAACGCACGCCGTGCCACTTTTCTCTACCGCCTCAGCCCCACCGTAGCGAGCACGGCCTCTTCCCTGGCCCGCATGGCGGCTGCCGCTTCTTCGGTCGCATGGTCGTAACCCAAGAGGTGGAGAATACCGTGGGTGAGGAGGTAGCCCAGCTCACGCTCAAGGCTGTGGCCGTACTCGGAGGCCTGGGCCCGGGCGCGCGGCGCGGAGATGATCACGTCACCGAGGAGCTCGGGGATGTCGGCCGTAACCGGCGGGGTAAAGGCATCCTCGCCTTCGCGCAGGGCAAAGGAAAGGACATCCGTCGGCCGGTCGATGCCCCGGTAGGTGCGGTTGAGCTCCTGAATCCGCTTTTCATCCACCAGCGTCAGGCTCACTTCGGCGCCTCCGGCGCCCGCAGCGTCGAGGGCCGCTTCGCCCACCTTCGTCAGGAGTTCCTCCAAGTGCCGGTCCACCGCTACCTCTTCCTGCTCATTGCTGATTACGAGCGGCACTGTCTTTCTTCCCTTCCTCAGCGTTGGCTTGGGTTTTCAGGGTTTCTCTGCCGTCCGGGTACTCCACCCGGGGGTGGTAAATGCCGGCGATAACCCAGCTGAAGGCCGCTGCCACCCGGTCCAGGTCCCGCAGGGTAAGGTCGCTCTGATCCAACTGCCCGTCGGCCAGACGGTCCTTGATGATCTTCCTGATCAGCCCGTCGATCTTACCCTGCGTGGGGCTGGTGAGCGAGCGCACCGCGGCCTCCACCGAGTCGGCCAGCATCACCAGCGCCGCCTCCTTAGACTGTGGCACCGGACCATCATAGCGAAAATCATCCTCGGCCACGCCGCCCTGGCTTTCGGCTGCAGCCTGGTGGTAAAAGTAGGACACCAGCGTGGTGCCGTGGTGCTGCTGCAGGATGGCCGTGATGGCGGGCGGCAGCCTGTACTCCCGCGCCAGCTCCAGGCCCTCCTTGATGTGCGAGGTAATGACCAGCGTCGACAGGCCGGGGCTCATCTTGTCGTGCGGGTTGGGAGAAAGGAGTTGGTTTTCAATAAAAAACTCCGGGCGCTTTATCTTGCCAATGTCATGGTAGTAACTGGCCACTCGCACCAGCAGGCCGTCGGCGCCCACGGCATCGGCCGCGGCCTCGGCCAGGTTGCCGACGACGATGCTGTGGTGATACGTCCCCGGCGCCTCGAGCAGCAGGCGCCTGAGCAAGGGATGGCTGGGGTTGCCGAGCTCGAGAAGCTTCACCGGCGTGGTGATCCCGAAGGCGTTTTCCAGGTACGGCAACGAGCCGATCGCCAGAATGGCGGAAAGGAGCCCGTTGAGTACGCCGATGCTCCCCGCCACCGTCAGCTCCCCGATTCCCTGCCCCCCCAGGAGCCCCAAACCCCAGACGGCGCTAAGGTTCGCCGCGCTGACAAAAAACCCGGCCCGGGTGAGGTCGCTGCGCTGGCTGACCTTCTGCACCGCCAGGATGCCGCCCAGGCTCCCGGCCACGCCCTGCGCGGCCAGGTCCAGCCCTGGGCCGGCCATGATGCCGGTTAACAGGGCAAGCTCGGCGGCCGCCAGCACCGCAAGCCGGTTATCGAGCAAGATCGCCACCAGGAGCGGGCCGGTGGCCACCGGAAACAGGTAGGCCGCCAGCGGGTGGGGTACCAGGAAAAAGAGCCGGCCGATCGCCACCGTCCCCACAGCAATGAGGGCCAGCAGGGTGAGCAGCTTTTCGTTACCTGCCACCCGCGGGGCCAGAATCCTCAGGTAGGCCAGCGCCAGGCCCATGAGAAGAAGCACCAAGAGCGCTACGCCCAGCACCGCCGTCCAACGCGTTTTCGGCTGGAGCAACCCGAGCGCCTGCAGCTTCTGGATGTCTTCCGCGGTCACCGGGTCCCCCTTGCGCACGATAACGGTGTCCTGGAGAATTTCCCTCTCCACCGGGCGGATGGCCGCACGGGCGTCCTGGCGGCGTTTTTCCGTTTCCTCGGCGTTGAGCACCAGGTTGGGCTTTAAGACGGCGCTGGTCAGGGAGCGCAGCGCCTCTTTGAGCTCTGCCGTACCCTGGCCCGCCTCCACTTTCTGGCCCAACCGCTCGCGTATCTCCGGTAGGTCGGTTTCCCGCACCCCTTGCTGCATAACTTCCCGCACCAAGGCAGGTGCCTGCCGCTCCAGGGCCGCCATTTCGCCGTCGCTTAAGGCGACCAGTGCCTGGCCGGCGCTGGCGGTAAGGGGCAGGTTCAGCCGCTGGGTTAAGAGCTTGGCCTTGTCGGGCGCGCTGCCTTCCTGGGCGCGCACGGCGCGCACGGCATCCAGGGCCTCCTGCAGCCGGTCGAGGGAGTCCTTGAGGACGCTGATGTCCGGGTCATACACCGGTTCCACCAGCCGGGCGGCATTGTCGCGCAGCTCGGCCGTCTTCGCTTCGTCGAAGTAGGTGATGGTTTTCGGCGCGGAGATGGTGTCCGGAGCCGGTTTGCCCTCTTCCACCTTGAGACGTTGAGGCAGCCACTGCAAGCTCACCAGCGTTGTCAGCAGGGCGAAGGTGAAAAAGCCCAGGCCTAAGCGGCGCACCAGGGCGTGGCCCCAAAGCGCCGCCGGCCGTCCTTTACCCAGGCGCTGCTGAAGCGGTGTCCGCATCCTTACCCCTCCTCGCCCGCTGCCCTGCCTTCTTGGCTCTTTTCGTACTCCTCGTAAGCGGTGATGATGCGCTGCACCAGCTCGTGGCGCACCACATCCTGGTGGCTGAAGTAGACAAACGCAATCCCCGCGACGTCGCGGAGCACAAAGCGCACCTCCTCCAGGCCGGAAAAGCGCCCGCGCGGCAGATCCACCTGGGTGATGTCGCCGGTGATGATGGCCTTGGAGCCGAAACCCAGGCGCGTGAGAAACATCTTCATCTGCTCCGGGGTGGTGTTCTGCGCTTCGTCGAGGAGGATAAAGGCATCATCCAGCGTGCGCCCGCGCATGTAAGCCAGCGGGGCAATCTCAATGATCCCCCGCTCCGCGTACTTCTGGTAGGTTTCCACCCCCAGGAAGTCGTACAGGGCGTCGTACAGCGGCCGCAGGTACGGGTCCACCTTTTCCTGCAGGTCGCCGGGAAGAAACCCGAGTTTTTCGCCGGCTTCCACCGCCGGGCGCGTGAGCACAATCCGGTTTATCTCCCGGTTTTTAAGGGCCCGCACCGCCATGGCCATGGCCAGGTAGGTTTTACCGGTGCCGGCCGGGCCGATGCCGAAGACCACATCGTGGCGGCGGATGGCCTCCACATAACGTTTTTGGCCCAGGGTCTTGGGCTTGACCGCTTTGCCCCTATGCGTCACCAGGAGAGTCTCCTCCTGGGTCGGGTCCAAGCTGCCTTGGCGGTGCTTCGCCAGCCCCACCGCCAGATGCACGTCCTCGCGGCTGATGGCGTTGCCTTCCCGGGCCAGTTCCGCCAGCTGTTCGAGGGCGCGGGCCGCCTGCTCCACGGAGGCGGCCTCGCCGATGATGATGACCTCCGTTCCCCGCGGCACCAGCTTAACGGGAAACTCGCCCTCCAGGTAGCGCAGGTTCTCGTCGCAGTGCCCGAAAAGCCGGAGCGCCTCTTCATTGCTGGCGACCGTTATCCGTTTTTCCTTCCTTTCCCCCAATACTTGGCCCTCCTTCGCGTGGCAGGGGGTAATAGGGTACCCGTTCAGCAATGTCTTCCACTGTTTCTATTCTCACCCGCACGCGGGTAAGATTATCCTCCGGCGCCGAGAGAACCTTTTCTTCCACCTTGACGACCTCCGCGCCCTCTGCAAGGTTGCGCTTCAGGTCTGCGAGCGCCTGCGCCCCCAGCCGCCGGGCACTTTCCTCCGCCGTGAGCAGCCGCCTTTCCTCCTTGAGCTCGTGGTACGTCCTTTCTATAATTTCGACAGGTACCCGGAGATTCCTCCAACTGAACGCGCTTTTAACACGCGTTTCCACCTCATAGCGTTCAAAGGGCGCCGCCGCCGGCCCGGCCAGAAGGTACTCCCGGTTCAAGGCGCGCACCAGGCGCGCCTGGGCCGTGTGCCCGGTGCGCACAAGGCGCACCTCCTCCGGGCGGCCCTCGCGGTAGGCCTCATACCACACGCGCGCCCGGACCCGCCCCCGGGCCGCGACAGGCCGGCCACCCTGCTCGCCGCTGATGAGTACGTCGCCGGCCCGTACAGTGGCGCCTTTTTCCGTGCGGGCGGTTCCAGTAAGGACGAAGACATCCAGCACCACCCCACTCCTTTTGGCCACCAGGTGGCCGGGGCCTTCGGCCGGCGGCGGCAGGAGCTTGGGCACCACTTCCAGCCTGAACTTGGTGCCGGTGAAATAAGCGCGCGCCCAGGCCAGGTCGGGAAAGCGGGCCAGCACCTCGTGCTCGATACCCGCCAGGTCGATCCGCTCCTTGAGGACGCCGCGGTTCACCCCCTTCTCCACCAGGAGCTCAGCCAGCCGCTCAGCCTGAGCAGGGTTGCGGCTGCCCTTGATCTCCACCGCCCAGAGGCAGCCGGCCCAGGCATAAAGCGCCAAAAGAAAAAAGGCCCCGCCGATGAGGAGCGCCTGGCGCCGGCGCAGCCGCCGCAGTACAAAGGGCAGGCCCCCCTTGCAGAGGATGTGCAGTCTCAGCCCGCAGGCCCGCACCAGCGGGCGCAGCCGCAAAAAGCCCCGGCTGCCCACCCGGAAATAAAGCCGGCCCTCGCGCCAGTGCACGTCCCAAAGGTAGATCCCCCGGCTTACCGCCAGGTTGAGCAGGCGCTCATCGTCCTCTCCCTCCACCCGCACCAGCACCTGTCCCTGCAAAAAGAACCAGATGCGCAGGACAAACACGTCCCTCACCCGCCCTTACGCGAATTCAATCCGGCTGATTTGCCCTTCCACGATGATCTCTTCCTCGGAAAGGCTCACCAGGGCCAGGTCGCTTCCTGAGACCACCAGTTCCCCCTGGGCCAGGGCGAGGCGCACCCGCTCGGGACCGTATTCAACTATGCCGCGGTGGTTTTCCATGACAAGCTGCAGGTTGCCCACCAGGGTGACCCGCGGCAAATCCAGGACAATATCCTCCGGGATCTCAAGTAAATCGGCCAGCCGCCGTCCCAGGCGCACGCCCCGCTTCACCCCGTCACGCCCCCATCTTACGGTTTACCGCCCCCGCTGCTTTCCTCTACATGTCTATGCCTCAGCCGGGAGGCGTAAAACCATAATCCCCCCGGCCGTAGGCAGGGGGGATGGGGTGTCAACGCCGGGGCCAGGGCCGGCGCGTCCGCGGGGCGTCCAGTACCTCGGCCAGGATGATGCCCGCGACCAGGTTTTCCGGCACCAGCCACTCGGCCGCTCCGCCGGCCGGCACGGCCGGCGGAGCCGCGGGCGGTGCGGCCGCGCGCGCAGGCGGTACGGCCGCACCGGGGCGCACCGGCGGCTGGGCTGAAGGCGCAGCCTTCCGGGCCTCCGGGCGCGCCGCCCTCCGGGCCGCCGGGGCCTGCCGGGAAGCCGAGGCGCAGGGAGCAGCCGGGGTTTCCCGGCGCGCCGCCGGCCGCGGCGGTGCCGACCGGCGCCGGGTCTGGCTGCGCCACAGGCCCGCCAAGACCAGGAAGCCCAGGTAGAGGAAAATCGCCTTCAGCACGGCGCTCATTCTCCTTTAACCGGGTCGGTGCTTTTGGGCCCTTGCGGCGCCAAGCGGGAGATGGCCTCACGCATGTCGGTATCGGCGCCGATGTTTTTTAAGTTGTAGTAGTCCATGACGCCCAGCTTACCCTCCCGCAGGGCCTGGGCCATAGCCTTCGGGATCTCCGCCTCCGCCTCGACCACGCGCGCCCGCATCTCCTGCACCATGGCTCGCATCTCCTGCTCGCGGGCAATGGCCATGGCCCGCCGCTCCTCCGCCTTGGCCTGGGCGATGCGCTTGTCGGCCTCCGCCTGGTCGGTCTGCAGCTGCGCGCCGATGTTACGGCCCACGTCCACGTCGGCCACGTCGATGGAGAGGATCTCAAAGGCCGTCCCGGCATCAAGGCCCTTCTCCAGCACCGTCTGCGAGATGCTGTCGGGGTTCTCCAGCACCTCTTTGTGCGATGCGGCGCTGCCGATGGTGGTGACGATGCCCTCGCCCACCCGGGCGATCACCGTGGCCTCCCCCGCGCCGCCCACCAGGCGCTCGATGTTGGCCCGCACGGTAACGCGGGCCTTGGCTTTAAGCTCGATGCCGTCCTTGGCCACCGCCGCCACCACGGGCGTCTCAATGACCTTCGGGTTGACGCTCATCTGCACAGCTTCCAGCACATTGCGGCCGGCCAGGTCGATGGCCGCCGCCCGCTCAAAGGACAGGGGGATGCCCGCCCGGTGCGCGGCGATGAGCGCGTCCACCACCCGGTCCACGTTGCCGCCGGCCAGGTAGTGCGCCTCGAGCTGGTTGCTCGAAAGATCGATGCCGGCCTTCGTGGCCTTGATCAGCGGGTGGACAATCCGGCTCGGCGGCACCCGCCTGAGCCGCATTCCCACCAGGCTGATGATCCCCACGCGTACCCCCGCCGCCAAGGCCGAAATCCAGAGGCCTACCGGGATAAAAGAAAAGAGAACGATCAGCAGGAAGGTGATGACCAGCAAAGGAAAACCAATCAGCAAAACCTCCACGCCACAGCCTCCCTTTTACCGTATTTTTCTAACTTCTTCCACCACGACCCGCTGCCCTTGCACCTGCACCACGCGCACGGCGGCGCCCGCCGGTATGAAATCTCCCTGGCTCACCACCGCCACCCGCCCGCCGGCCAGCTCCGCCGTACCCGCGGGCCGCAGCGGGGTGAGGGCCCGGCCCGTGGCGCCCGCCAGGTACGACAGGTCCCCGCCCGCCAGGTAGCCTTCTTTGCCGCCCAGGCGGTCAAAGAGAATAAGGCCCCGCAGCTCCCGCGGGCCGAGGCGCCGGAGCAAAAGGTAAAAGAGCAACCCGGCCGCGGCCGACGCGCCCAGCAAGAGCGCAAAGACCCAGGTGCCGTAGGAAGCCGCCCAGACCAGGCTGGCGGCCAGGGCCGCCAGCCCCCCCACACCGGCTATGCCAAACCCCGGAATTAAGAGCACCTCCACAGCCAGGAGCACGATTCCGGTCAAAAAGAGGAGCGTGATCAATGCCGGCATCATCTCCCCTCCCCCCTCCCGTAGTCCCTTTTTCCATAAGAAAAACCCAGCCGGAAGGGACTGGGCTTTTCGCGTTACTGTTGTTCCAGAAGCTCGCGCACAATCCGGTTAACCAGGCGCCCGTCCGCCCGGCCCTTGGTCTTAGGCATCAAGGCGCCCATCACCTTCCCGAGGTCGCGCGGACCTAAAGCGTGCACCTGGGCGATGGTCTCGCGCGCCAGGCCCCGGATCTCGTCCTCGCTGAGCTGGGCCGGTAAATAGGCCTTCAGGATGCGGATCTCCTCTTCCAGCTTGGCCACCAGGTCCTCCCGCCCGCCGCGGGCAAATTCGGGTATGCTGTCCTGGCGTTCTTTGACTTCGTGGGCCAGAACCGCGATAATCTCCGGGTCGCTCAGCTTGTGCCCCTTGGCGATCTCCGCGTTCTTGAGCGCTGCGCGTGCCATGCGGATTACCGCCAGCCTGGTCTTGCCCGCCTCACGGGCTTTCATGGCCTCTTTCATGTCCGCCAGCAGCCGTTCTTCCAGTGTCACCCGTCCCGGCCTCCCGCTGCAACCTTTTAGCGGAACCTACGCTTGCGCGCCGCTTCCGACTTTTTCTTCCGCTTGACGCTGGGTTTCTCATAGTGTTCGCGCTTGCGGATCTCGGACAAAACCCCTGACCGCTGGCACTGCCGCTTAAACCTGCGCAGTGCACTGTCGAGGGACTCGTTCTTCCCGATTCTGATCTCAGGCACCCGCCTCTCCCTCCCTCCACCACGGTCATGAGCCCGGGGTATCAGGTAGATTATATACCAGCCGCGAAAAAAGTGTCAAGCTTTAGCCTGGAGGCCAATCCATGAAGCGGCCGCCCAGGACATGGAAGTGCAGGTGCGGCACCGTCTGGCCGCCGTTTTCCTTGGTGTTTATCACCACGCGGAAACCGGCGTCGGCGATGCCCCGCTTCCGGGCGAGGGAGACGATAACCCGGTGCACCTGGGCCAGCAGGCCGGCGTCGGCCGGTCCCAGCTCCAGCAGGTTGACGATGTGCTTCTTGGGCACCACCAGGAAGTGCACGGGAGCCTGGGGGTTGATGTCGTTGAAGGCAACCAGGTTCTCGTCTTCGTAGATGAGGTCCGCGGGAATCTCCTTCACCGCTATCTTGCAGAATATGCAGTCCGCCATGCTTTTGTCACCCCCTTCGCCCTTAGTATTCTTCGCCGTCTTCCAGGAAAATCCTGCCGCCGCAGGGAAAGAAACCGGCCCTCCGGGAATCCCCGGCACGACAAGCGTTTAGTCCGCTCTATGACAGCGCGCCGCGGGCGTAGTCGGCGGTGACGGCCGTGATGCGGACGGTAAGGATGCGGTTCATCAGCGCGTCGGGGCCGGGGAAGCGAACGCGGATGTAGTTGCCGCTGTAACCCGCCAGGTCTCCCCCCTCGCGCTCTTCCTCCGCCAGCACCTGAAGCGTCTTCCCCAGGTACCGGCTGTGGAACTCAAGCGCCAACTCCTTCCCCAGGGCGATGAGGCGGTGGCTGCGCTCCCCCTTGACGCGCGGGTCCACCTGATCAGGCATGGCCGCCGCCGGCGTACCCTGCCGCGGCGAGTAGGTGAAGACGTGCAGGCGGCTGAAGGCGGCCCGGCGGGCCAGGTCCACCGTGGCGGCAAAGTCGGCTTCCGTCTCACCGGGAAAGCCCACGATGATGTCTGTGGTAAGGCCTGCACCGGGGAGCGCCCGCCGCACCTGGTCTATCAGCTTCAGGTAATCTTCCCGGGTGTAGGGCCGCCCCATGCGCCTCAGGACTGCGTTGGAGCCGCTCTGGAGCGGGATGTGCAGGTGCGGGCACACCTGCGCGGTGGCAGCCATGTAGTCGAGGAGTTCCGGTGTGACCTCGTGCGGGTCGAGGGAGCTCAGCCGGACGCGCTCCAGCCCGGGGACGCCGCTGAGAAGCTTTAAGGCGCTGATCAAGTTCACCTCCGGGCCCAGGTCGCGGCCGTAGTGCCCCAGGTGGATGCCGGTGAGGACGATCTCCCGGTAGCCCTCGGCCACCAGCCGCTCGGCCGCGGCCCGTACCCGCTCCGGGGCCCTGCTGCGCACGGGCCCACGGGCGTAGGGGATGATGCAGTAGGTGCAAAAGCGATCACAGCCGTCTTCAATCTTTAGATACGCCCGGGTCCGGGTGGAGTAGTCGAGCGGCAGTTCCTCAAAGTCCGCGGCTGTCTCGAGCTCCTGCACCCGGTTCACGCGCCGGCGCCCGCGGGCGGCCTCCTCCACGTAGTCCACCACGCGGGAGCGCTCGCGCGTGCCGAGGATGACGTCCACCTCCGGCAGCTTCTCCACCGCGGCCGGCGCCGCCTGTGCCCAGCAGCCCACCACGGCGATGGTCGCCCCCGGCGCGCGCCGCCCGGCCCGGCGTACCAGCTGGCGGTTCTTGCGGTCGGCCAGGTGGGTGACGGTGCAGGTGTTCACCACGTACACGTCGGCCGCTTCGTTAAAATCCACCACCTCGTAGCCGCGCTCGCGGAAGAGGTCCTTCATGGCCTCGGTCTCGGATTGGTTTACCTTGCACCCCAGGGTGGCGAAGGCCACCCGCTTCTTCTCGCCCAGCTCTTCCGCCCCCTTAACCCAGATCCCCCAGTTCGTAGAGCACGATACTCGCGGCCACCAGCCCGGCCGTTTCGGTGCGCAGGATGCGCGGCCCCAGGCTCACCGGGATGGCACCGGCGGCGAGAGCCAGCTCCACCTCGGCCGGCAAAAAACCGCCCTCCGGCCCGGTTAAGAGCAGAAGTCGCCGACAGGCCCCACGGGCCCGCAGCTCGCCCAGTACCTCCTTGAGCCGGCGCGTGCGCTCCTCTTCCCAGAGGAGCAACGCCGCGTCAAAGTCACGCAGGCGAGCGTTCAGGGCCGCCAGCGACGTAATGCGTTCCACCCGGGGCACGCAGGCGCGGCGGCACTGCTTGGCCGCCGCGCGCGCCACCCGCTCCCAGCGCAGGGCACGGCGCTCCTCGCCCTCGCCCGGCCTTACCACCGAACGCGCTGTATGTAAAGGGATCACCGCCTGCACGCCGATTTCCGTGGCCTTCTGAATCACAAGCTCCAGCTTGTCGCCCTTGGCCAGCCCCTGCGCCAAAATAAGCTCCAGCGGTGCTTCGGGTACCGGCGCCACCTCGGCCAGGATGCGTCCAAGCACGGCCTCGCCTTCCCAGCCCTCTATCCTCACCAGGTACTCCCGGCCCCGGCCGTCGAAGACGTACACCTCGGCCCCCGGCCCCAGCCGCAGCACGCGGCGCAGGTGGTGCGCTTCGTCGCCCCCCAGGCGTACCATTTCCCCGGTGAAGTGTTCCGGGGGAGCAAAGAAGCGTCGCACCCTAGGTCTCCTCCCGCAAGGCAGCGAAGGCCACCCACTCTTCCTGTCCCAGGATCTCCGCCAGTTTAAAGCCCTGAGCCGCCAGGCCTTCTTTCACTTCTTCAAAACTGGGCTCGATCACGCCGCTCCCGATAAAGTACCCGCCCGGGTTCAGGTGCGCGGTCAGATCCACCACCAGCTCCAGGAGCACACTGGGCGTGATGTTCGCGAGGACCAGGTCGGCTGCACCGGGAAGCTCCTCAAAAAGGCTGCCGCCTAAAACAGAGACCCTGTCGGTCACCCGGTTGCGCTCGCAGTTCGCCCAGGCCGCTTCCACCGCCAGCGGGTCGGCGTCCACAGCGGTAACCTCCGCCGCCCCCAGGCGCGCCGCGGCGATGGCCAGGATGCCTGAGCCTGTCCCGATGTCGAAGACGGTGGCGCCCGGCTGCAGGTACTTCTCGAGGAGAGTCAGGGCCATGGCGGTGGTGGGGTGTGTGCCCGTTCCAAAGGCCATGCCCGGGTCGAGCTCAATCACCACGTCCTCGGGCCCGGCCGGGTACTCTTCCCAGGCCGGCTTGATCACCAGCCGCCGGCCCACCCGCACCGGTTTGTAATAGCTTTTCCAGGCGGTGGCCCATTCTTCTTCCGCCACGCGCTGCAGGCTGATTTCGCCTGGGATATTAAGAATCTCCAGCACCCGGTTCACCGCCGCCTGCACGGCGGCGAGGCGCTCCTTGAGCACGGCGTTCACCGGCAGGTAGGCCTTTACCGTTACACCGCCGTCCACCGGCACCGGGTCCGGCAGTTCGGCGGCATCCCAGCGCCCGCTGGCCCGGTAGGCCGCGACGAGGCCCGGGTCCTCGATGACCACGCCCCCCGCTCCTTGTTCATGCAGGACGTTGGCGATGGCTTCGACGCCCTCCTGGCTGGTCTGGATGCTGATCTCCGCCCACTCTTTGGCCATCGAGGACCCTCCTTTTGCCTTATCTCCCCAGCGCATCGCGCACCTTGCGGAAGAAACCCTTGTCTTCGGCCTTGTCGCCGAAAGTCCGGCCCAGTTCCCTCAGCAGCTCGCGCTGCCGCTCGCTGAGCTGCGTCGGCGTTTCCACGCTTACCACCACGTGCAGGTCGCCGCGCCCGTGGCCCCTGAGGTGGGGCATGCCCTTGCCGCGCAGGCGGAAACGGGTACCGGTCTGGGTGCCCTCGGGAACCGTCAACCCGGCCTTACCATCCAGGGTGGGAACCTCCACTTCCGCCCCCAGAGCCGCCTGGACGATGTTGAGCTTGATCTCCGTAAGAAGGTCGTCGCCCTGCCGCGTAAATCGTTTGTGCGGGCGCACGGTGACGAACACATAGAGGTCCCCGGGCGGCCCACCCAGGCGCCCGGCCTCCCCCTCACCCGCCAGCCGCAGGCGTGCCCCCGTGTCCACGCCCGCCGGAATGTGCACCGTTATGCGGCGCGCGCGCCGGGCCCGGCCGCTCCCGCCGCAGGCGGTACACGGTTTGGTGACGATGCGGCCCGCACCGTGGCAACGCGGGCACGTCGTAATGTTAACCATGCGGCCGAAGGGCGTGGCGCGCTCCTGGCGCACCTGACCGCTCCCGTGGCAGGCATGGCACGTTTCCGGGCGGCTGCCCGGCGCCGCGCCGCTGCCGCCGCAGGCAGCGCAGGCCTCTTCGCGCAGCACCTCGATATCCTTCTCCAGCCCGGCGGCAGCCTCCTCCAGGGAGATCTCCAGGTCATAGCGCAGGTCGGCGCCCCGCTCCGGTCCCTGCCGGCGCCCGCGCCCGGCTCCGCCGAAGAACATGTCAAAGAGGTCGCCAAACCCGCCAAAGTTGCCAAACCCACCAAAATCGCCGAAGCCCCCGAAGTCCGGTCCGGCCCCGCCTCCGCCGAAGGCCGAAGGATCAAAGGCGGCGTGGCCGAACTGGTCGTACTGCGCCTTTTTCTGCGCGTCGCTCAGTACCTCGTAAGCCTCGTTTATCTCCTTGAACTTGGCCTCGGCCGTGGGGTCCCCGGGGTTGACGTCCGGGTGATACTGGCGGGCCAGACGGCGGTAGGCTTTCTTAATCTCTTCCTGGCTGGCCGTGCGGGGCACACCCAGGACCTCATAGTAATCGCGTTTTGCGGCCAAGCTCATCACCCCCGGCCTGCCGGCCTGGTTTACTTCTTATCGTCATCCACCTTGTACTCGGCATCCACCACGTTGTCGTCTGCCTTGCCGCCTGCGCCCGGGTTCGGGCCGGCGCCGGCACCGGGCCCGGCACCCGGCCCGCCGCCCGCCTTGGCGTAAAGAGCCGAGCTCAGCGCGTAGAGGGCCTCGGAGAGCTCCTCGCTGGCTTTCTTGATAGCGGCGGTGTCGTTCCCTTTCAGGGTCTCCTTCACCTTCCCCACCGCCTCGCGGGCCCGGCTCACCAGGGCGGCGTCCACCTTGCCCTCGGCGTCCTTCAGCGTCTTTTCGGCGTTGTAGGCCAGCGCGTCGGCCTGGTTCTTGGCCTCCGCCGCCTCGCGCAGTTTCTTGTCCTCCGCTGCGTGCTCCTCGGCCTCTTTGGCCATGCGCTTGATCTCTTCATCGCTGAGGCCGCTGGAGGATTTGATGGTGATGGCCTGCTGCTTGCCGGTGCCCAGGTCTTTGGCGGAGACGTGCACGATGCCGTTGGCGTCGATGTCGAAGGTGACCTCGATCTTCGGCACGCCGCGCGGCGCCGGCGGGATGCCCGTCAGCTCGAAGCGCCCCAGTGTCTTGTTGTAGGCCGCCATCTCGCGCTCGCCCTGCAGTACATGGATCTCCACGCTGGTCTGGCCGTCGGCGGCCGTGGAGAAGATCTGGCTTTTACTGGTAGGAATGGTGGTGTTGCGCTCGATGATGCGGGTGAACACACCGCCCAGCGTCTCAATGCCGAGGGAAAGCGGCGTCACGTCCAGAAGCAGCACGTCCTTGACCTCGCCCGCCAGCACGCCGGCCTGGATGGCCGCCCCCACCGCCACGCACTCGTCCGGGTTGATCCCTTTGTGCGGTTCTTTGCCCAGGTAGCTCCGGATGGCCTCCTGTACCGCCGGGATGCGCGTGGAACCGCCCACCAGGATGATCTTGTCGATGTCCTTGGGCTCCAGCCCGGCGTCGGCCATGGCCTGCCGGGTGGGGCCCATGGTGGCTTCCACCAGGTCGCGGGTAAGCTCCTCGAACTTGGCGCGCGTCAGCGTCGTCTCCAGGTGTTTGGGCCCGGAGGCATCGGCGGTGATAAAGGGCAGGTTGATGGTGGTGGTAAGCAGGCTGGAAAGCTCGATTTTGGCCTTCTCCGCCGCCTCCTTCAGCCGCTGCAGTGCCATTTTATCCCGGCGCAGGTCAATGCCGTGCTCTTTCTTAAATTCTTCGGCCAGGTAATCGATTATGCGCTGGTCGAAATCGTCGCCGCCCAGGTGCGTGTTGCCGTTGGTCGCCTTCACCTCAAAGACGCCGTCGCCCAGCTCCAGGATGGAGACATCGAAGGTGCCGCCGCCCAGGTCGAAAACCAGGATGGTCTGGTTCTCTTCCTTGTCCAGGCCATAGGCCAGGGAGGCCGCCGTGGGCTCGTTGATGATGCGGAGCACCTCCAGCCCGGCGATGGTGCCGGCGTCCTTGGTGGCCTGGCGCTGGCTGTCGCTGAAGTAGGCCGGTACGGTGATAACGGCCTGTGTCACCTTCTCGCCCAGGTAGGCCTCGGCGTCGGCCTTGAGCTTCTGCAGGATCATGGCCGAGATCTCCTGGGGCGTGTACTCTTTCTCGTCGATGTGCACCTTGTAGTTTGAACCCATGTGCCGTTTGATGGAGACCACCGTGCGCTCGGGGTTGGTGATGGCCTGGCGCTTGGCCACCTGGCCCACCATCCGCTCGCCCGCCTTGGAGAAGGCCACCACCGACGGGGTCAAGCGGCTCCCTTCGGCGTTTGGAATAACGACCGGCTCGCCGCCCTCCATCACGGCGACCACGGAGTTGGTCGTTCCCAGGTCAATGCCGATAACTTTAGACATGCTCCTCGTCTACCTCCCCATTGCCCATATCCGTAGCTTCAGCCTTTTCTTCATCGCTGCATCGCTCTTGCGCCGCGCTTTCCACTTGGGGCGGCCGGGGGCCCACTTTCACCAGCGTGGGCCGCAGCACCCGATCATGGTAGCGGTAGCCGCGCTGCAGCTCCGCCACCACCACCTCCGGTTCGCCCTCTTCCCTAAGGAGCGCTTCCTGCTGCTCCGGGTTGAAGGGCTCACCCAGGCCGGGGTCAAGCGGCGTCACACCTTCTTTGGCCAGCACCGCCTGGAACTGTTTTACTACCTGCTCGACGCCCCGGCACAGGGCTTCGGCCGACGCCGCAGGCGCCGCGAGGGCCCGCTCCAGGTTATCCAGCACCGGGAGCAGCTCCTTGAGGAGCCGGGCATTGGCATAGGCCGTAAGCTCGGCCCGATCGCGCTCCACCCGGCGCCGGTAGTTCACAAAATCGGCCTTGAGGCGCGTGAGCTGCGCCAGATAGTCGGCGGCCTTCTCCTCGGTCGCGGCCAGCCGTGCCGCCAGGTCTTCACCTTCGCGCTCCGGCGCCGCCTCCGCCCCCGGCTCGGCACCCGCTGCTTCAGCAGGGGCAGCCGGCGCCTCTTCTTCTACCCGTTCTTTTTCCTCTTCCGCCAATCTTCCCACCTCCGGGGCTAAAAATCCAGGGCCGCGCTCTCCGGCGCTTCCTGCACCGGACCGGGCGGGCTCACCGGATCCTTGCGCTTGATGATGGTGTCGATGCGCAAAATGGCCTCGGCCACCTCGCCGGCCGCTTTCAGGGCATGGATTTTAACCAAGGCCGGGTCGGCCACGCCCTCGGCCAGCATGGGAACCAGCCGGCCGCTCTCACAGCTTACGCCCAGGTCGTCCTCGCCCTTTTCATTCTGCGCCGCCCACACCTCTTCTATCTTTTCCAGCGGGTTGAAGCCGGCATTGGCCACAATCTGGCCCAGGGGGCGTTTCAAGGCCTCCACCACACAGTCTACGCCGTAGGCGCTCATACCGCGCTTCTCTTCCCGCGCCCTGCCCAGCTCGCGGGCCACGGCAATCTCGAGCGCCCCGCCGCCCGGAACCACCCCGCCGCGCACCGCCGCCTGCAGGGCTGAAGCAGCGTCGCGGGCGATGCGCTGGCGCTCATCCACCACTTCTTCCGTAGCCGCGCCCACCAAAATGGTAGCCAGGGGCTTCCCTTTACCTCCCAGCAGGCGCACCTGGCCGAGTTTCTCATCTTCGTACACCCGGCCGGCAAAGCCCAGGTACCCCTTGAGATCGGCCGGGGATTTCTTCAAGGCCGAACGCTTCACCACGCGGGCCCCGGTGTGCTCCGCCACCAGCTTCAGGTCGTCGCCGGCCACCTGGTCCACCACAAAAACCCCGGCGTCGGTGAGTATTTCCTCGGCAATATTATGCACGCCGCGGCTTACCACCACGAAGCCCACGCCCAGCTCGACCAGTTTGCCCAGGTTGCGGCGGAACTCTTCCTGCAGCTCCAGGTACTTGCTGAAGCCCGTTTCCGTCCCCAGGGCCTCTTCCTCGATCTCCTCCGGATCGAGGGCGTCGTCCAAAACCAGCACCGGCACGTTTTGCTTCTCGCGCGGCATTTGACTGCTGAGGCGTTCCCGGTCCAGGACCAGTCCCAGAAAGACCTCGTTGTCGGCCCCCTCCTGAGCGAGCACGGTATCCGCCAGTTTGAAGTTCGGGTCGAGGAGCTTCTCCGGGCCGATCAGGCGGGCCGCCTGCACCACCAGCTCGGCGATGTCGCCGTTCTCCCGCCCGGCGATGTAGGCGATGCGCTCCAGGATGGCGTCATCCAGCCCGCTCACGGGGCGGGCATGGCTCTGGATGAGCTCCAGGGCGCGCCGCACGCCGAAACGCAGCCCCTCGATGACCCGGGCCACCGGCACGCCACGCACCACATGATTCACGCCCTCGCTCACGAGGGCGCTGGCCAGGATGGTAGCCGTGGTGGTGCCGTCGCCGATCTCATCCTGCTGCGCCCGGGCAATGTTGATCAAGAGGCGCGCCGCCGGGTGGTTTACATCCATCTGCTCCAGGATGGTCACTCCGTCGTTGGTGATGGTCACCTCTCCAAAACGGTCCACCAGCATGGTATCCAGTCCCTTGGGGCCGATGGTCCCTTCTACGGCCGCGGCAATGGCGCGAATGGCATTGGCGTTGGAAAGCAGGGCGGCCAGGCGTTCATCCACTTCCGCCCCGCCGGTGGTTTGTTTCATGCGTACCGGTCTCCTTTCTCTTTTCCGCGTCTCGCGGCCTTCTTCCGTCGGTGCCCGCTTCAGCCGTCCAAGTCCCGCCCGGCAGCAGGCCCGCGGCCCTCGCCCCGGGAAAAGGCATCGCTCAGGCACCGGGCCATGTACTCCAGGAGCGCGATTACATGCGGATAATCCATGCGCGTCGGCCCCAGGATGGCCAGCGTCCCGACCGGCCGGCCGTCCACGCTGTAGGTAGAGGTGATCACCGCGCACTCCCGGATGGCCGCCAGCTGGTTTTCCTGGCCGATGGTCACGGTCACCCCCGGCTCTCTTTCCAGGAGCTTGTAGAGCAGTTTCTCCTCTTCCAGGAGGGCAAACAAGCGGCGCACCTTCTCCAGGTCCTGAAACTCCGGCTGGCTCAAAATGTTCTGGGTCCCGCCCATATAAATGCGTTCCCCGCGTTCGCCTCCGGCGAGCCAGTTCAAAATGGCCCGCGCCAGCTCCGCCAGCCGATTCCGCCGCTTCTGGTAATCTTCCAGGAGTTCGGCATAGAGGTTACTTAAAAGCTCGCCCGTGATCTCCTCCAGCGGGCGGCCGGCCAGCCGCCGCGTGAAGTAGCGGGCCAGGCCCTCCAGGTCCTCGGGCTGTATCTCCGGCGGCAACACCAAAACGCGGCTTTCCACCCGGCCGCGGTCGGTAAAGAGCACCGCCATGGCCAGGTGCTCCTCTAGATGAACCAGCTTCAGGGTTTTGAGCACTCCCGGCTCCACCCGGGGAGCGACCACCAGGCTGATGTAGTTGGAAACCTGGGAGAGAAGCCGGGACGCCTGGCCCAAGAGCACGTCCGCCTCCCCCGTCCCCAGGGCGGGAACCTGCCGCAACAGCTCCTCTTCCTCGTGGGTCAAGGGGTTTTTCTGCATCAGATGGTCCACGTAGAAGCGGTAGCCCAGGTCCGAGGGGACACGGCCGGCCGAGGTGTGCGGCTGCTCAAGATAGCCCATCTCTTCCAGGTCGGCCATCTCGTTGCGGATGGTGGCGCTGCTCACGCCCAGGTTGTGGCGGCGATAGAGGGTGCGCGATCCCACCGGCTCGGCGGTGGCGATGTACTCGCGCACCACGGCCTCCAGCACCCGGCGCTTGCGTTCGCTCAGCATTGTCCCCACCTCCTTCACCTCGCAACCACTTCTTTGCTCCACCCCTGGCCCACCCTTAGCACTCTCAGTAGGAGAGTGCTAAAACAATCCACCCTCACGATAACACCAAAGCCCGCCCTTGTCAAGAAGCAGGAAAGAGGAGGCCGTGTGCGCCTGCGGGGAAGGTCCCTACGGGGCCTGGTGTCAAGGGTCACCCTCGGGCGGTGTGAGCGTTTGTGCCCCTAAGGCAGGAACTCCAGGAAGACCTGGTTCGCCACCGGTAGGGCACGGGGGGTGAGGCGCAGGCCGCGCTCGTCGGCGATAAGGAGCCCGGCGGCGGTGAGCCGGGCGATGGGCCCGGCGTAAAGGGCGCGCAGGTCCACCCCGAAGCGCTGCCGGAAGCGTTCCCAGGAGACGCCCTCAACGAGCCTCAGCCCCAGGATCACCGTCTCCGCCCTCGCCAGCTCAAAAGTGGCTTCCTCCCGCTCCGCCACCGGCGGCACGCCCGCCATAACGGCCGCATGGTACGCCGTCACCGCGGAGAGGTTGGTACGTCGCACGCCGTCCAGGTAGGAGGCGGCGGCCGGCCCTAGGCCCAGGTAAGGCTCATTGCGCCAGTACACCAGGTTGTGCCGGCTCTCCCGGCCGGGACGTGCAAAATTCGAGATCTCGTACTGGCCAAGACCGGCGGCGCCCAGGCGCTCCTGGGCCTCCAGATAGAGGGCCAGGTCCAGTTCATCGGACACGGGCGCCAGGGTCCCGGCCGCGGCGCGGCGGCCGAATTCCGTTCCGGGCTCGATCGTCAGGCTGTAGGCCGAGACGTGCTCCGGCGCCAGGGCCAGGGCCTGCCTGAGCGTCGCGCGCCAGCCGGCCATAGTTTGGCCGGGGATGGCGTAGATGAGGTCCAGGCTCAGGTTGTCAAAACCGGCCGCCCGGGCCAGCTCCCAGGCGGCGCACGCCTCCCGGGCGGTGTGGCTGCGCCCGATGAACTTGAGGAGGGCGTCGTCAAAGCTCTGCACGCCCAGGCTCAGGCGGTTTACCCCCGCCGCCTTGAGCAGGCGCAGCTTCGCCGCATCCACGGTACCCGGATTGGCCTCCACCGTCCACTCCGCTCCCCGCGTACGGGGAAAACGCGCCGCCACCGCCAGCACGGCTTCGAGCTCCGCCGGCGCCAGCACCGTGGGTGTACCGCCGCCTATATAAATAGAAGGGACCTCCCAGCTGTTCGGCCAGGAGGCGAGGGCTGTTTCCGCTTCGCGTTTAAGGGCCGCCAGATACGCCTCAACCGCCGCCGGGGCCGGCGGCCGCGAGGCGAAATCGCAGTAGCAGCACTTGCGCCGGCAAAAGGGCACATGGATGTAAAGCGCCGGCGCGGGCAGGGCGGGGCGCATCATTTCACCTTCAGGACGGCCATGAAGGCCTCCTGCGGTATCTCCACGCTGCCCACCTGCTTCATGCGCCGCTTCCCTTCCTTTTGCTTCTCGAGGAGCTTGCGCTTGCGCGTCACATCGCCCCCGTAGCACTTGGCCAAGACGTCCTTGCGCAACGCCCGCACCGTCTCCCGGGCGATGACGCGGCCGCCGACGGCCGCCTGAATGGGCACCTCGAACAGCTGGCGGGGTATGAGGCTGCGCAGCTTCTCCACCAGCCGGCGGCCCTGCGCCTGGGCACGCTCGCGGTGGACAATGAGCGAGAGCGCATCCACCGGCTCCCCGTTGATGAGGATATCCAGCTTCACCAGGTCACTCGGGCGGTGGCCCAGGTAGTCGTAATCCAAGGAAGCATAGCCGCGCGTGCGGGACTTAAGGAGGTCAAAGAAGTCAAAGATGATTTCGGAAAGCGGCAGGTCATAGGTAAGAAGGACCCGCGTCTGGTCCAGGTACTCCATGTTGTGGTAGGTGCCGCGCTTTTCCTGCGCCAGTTCCATCACCGCGCCGACAAAGTCGCCGGGAACGATGATGGTGGCGCGGACGTAAGGCTCGGCCAGGGAGGCAATCTCGGTGGGCGGCGGCAGCTTGGCCGGGCTTTCTACCGCCAGGACCTCGCCGTCCGTCTTGGTCACTTCGTAAACCACGTTGGGAGCCGTGGCGATAAGCTGGACCCCGAACTCGCGCTCCAGCCGTTCCTCGACAATTTCCATGTGCAGCAGCCCCAGAAAGCCGCAGCGGAAACCAAAGCCCAGCGCCACCGACTTTTCCGGCTCGAACACCAGGGCGGCATCGTTAAGCTGCAGCTTCTCCAAAGCCTCGCGCAGCGCATCGTAGTCGCTGGTTTCCTGGGGGTAAATCCCGCAGTACACCATGGGGCGCAGGCGCCGGTAACCAGGGAGCGGTTTTGCCACCGGGCGCGCGGCGGCGGTGATGGTGTCGCCGACGCGGGCGTCCTGGATGATTTTGATGCCGGCGCTGAGGTACCCCACCTCACCGGGACCCAGCATGTCCACCGGGGTAAAGGCCGGGCGGAACACCCCCACCTCGCCCACCTCATACTCCTTGCCGGTGGCCAGCAGCCGGATCTTCTGCCCGCGCCGGATGCTCCCCTGCATCACCCGGACGTAGGCGATCACGCCGCGGTAAGAGTCGAACTTGGAGTCGAAGATGAGGGCGGCCAAGGGTGCATCGCTCGCCCCGGCCGGCGGCGGTATGCGCGCCACCACCGCTTCCAGCACCTCGGGCACGCCCTCGCCCGTCTTGGCGCTGCACAGGATCGCTTCCGCCGGGTCCAGGCCGAGGACGTCCGCCAGCTCGCGCCGTACGCGCTCCGGGTCGGCGCTGGGCAGGTCAATCTTGTTGATCACGGGGATAATGGTGAGATTGTGTTCCAGGGCGAGGTAAGTGTTGGCCAGCGTCTGCGCCTCAATCCCCTGTGTGGCATCCACCACCAAAAGAGCCCCTTCGCAGGCTGCCAGGCTGCGCGAGACCTCATAGGTAAAATCCACGTGGCCCGGCGTATCGATGAGGTTGAGCTCGTACTCCTGGCCGTCCTGCGCGCGGTAGCTGATGCGCACCGGCTGGAGTTTGATGGTGATGCCCCGCTCGCGCTCCAGGTCCATCTGGTCCAGCACCTGGTCGGTCATCTCGCGCGCGCTGAGGGTGCCGGTAAGCTCCAGGATGCGATCGGCCAAGGTCGACTTACCGTGGTCGATGTGAGCGATAATAGAAAAATTGCGGATGTGCGCTGTCCGTTCCTGCGGCATGGGCGTTCACGCCTTCCTTAACGCTTTGCTACCGAAGATTATACCATCTCCGCCCCGCCCCAGCAACAGACCCCGCCCACCCGCCCCTTCCTGCCCCGGCCTAAGCGCAGGCAGCCACGTTGATCTCGATCCGGCCCCGCCCGAACTCAAAGGGAATCACCAGGAGGGGCCGGTCATCCTGGCGGTCGGCCGCCCGGTTAAACTCCCGGCCGGTCAGCACCGTGGGCACCGTCAAAGAAGCCTGGATCCCTTCCTCCGCCAGTATGGTCAGCGCCCGGCCCATGATCATGTTCCCCAGCTCCCCCAGGGCGGACCTGGCCAGATCCGTGAGGAACAGGACGCTCGTCGTGCCCAAAAGCTGCGACGCGATCTCGAGGCCCCAGCGGTCCTCCAAGGAAAGCACCACTTGACAGCAAAAATCCCCCGTCACGTCAAAGAGCACCAGGACCTCCTCCGGCAGAAAAGGGACTTTACGGATATGCACCCGGCCGCGCTGGCCATCCAGCTTGAGGAGCTGGTGTACTACCTCATCACAGGCCGTGAGAATTGGATTGATAAACTTCGCTTCCATCCGGTTCTCCCCCTGGGTAGCAGTAGTCCGGTCTTATTATATTCGCTGCCGGGGCCGCTTTTCTAGGGGTACAAGGGCCCGGCCCCCCGTTTTTTTCGCGCTTAAGGCAGTTCCGGGAGCAGGACCGCAATGGCGTCCGCCAGGTAACGGGCAGCCAGTTTGGCCTCCTCCAAGGTATTCTGGTCGCCGCCGATTTCCACCAGGAGGGCCTGGGGGTGCAGGTGCTGGTTGAAGCGGGCGGTGTCGATCTTGATGCCGCGGGAAAGCCCGGGGTAAAGGGACTCCAGCTTCTGCTGCAGCTTAAGAGCAAAGGCATGATTCTTCTGCCAGTTGGGGTGGGCCAGTCCCAGACGGTCCGTCCCGACAATAAGGTAAAGGCGCGCCACCTTTCGGCCGGCGATCTCCGCGGTGGTCATGCTGTGCGACTCCCTGGGGTCCGTGGAAGGGGCATCGCGATGTACGTCGAGGAGCATCTTAAGGCCGGAGTTTGCCTTTACCAAGCGGGCGGCGGTATCCGCCGAGTGCAGGTAAGCCTCCCGGAACTTTTCACCGTCGTGGCGGGTGGTGTCGTGCACGGCGCGGATGCCGTGCTCGGCCAGCGCCTCCACCAAGGTTTCGCCCACCGCCACAATACCGGCCTTACGGTTATAGGTGTGGCTGGTCCCGGCGGTGGGTACGTAATCCTCGGAGGTATGGGTGTGGTAAACGGCCACCACGGGCGGCCCAGTGGGTGCCTGGGCGGGCTTGACGGGTGGCTGCGCCGCCGGCACCTCGCCCGGAGACGGCGGTGCCGGCGGCGTCGGGGAGGCGGGTGGCACCGGCGGCAGGGGCGTAGGCCGCGCGGTCCCCCGACCCAAGAGGCCAAAGAGAGCCAGCTCACTCTTAAAAAAGGCCAGCGGCCCACCCGCTCCCGGAAGGCCCAGGCCCTGCAGGGAAAAGGCCGGCAGCTTCAGCCCCAGCCGGTCCTTCTCCCTTCCCTGCGCCCGGAGCGGGGCCAGGGGTAGACCCTGGTGCAGAACGGCGGTATAGTCAAGCGGGTACCTTTCCAGCACCGCCGACACCCAGGCCGGCAGGCCGCTTTCCCCGGACGCCGCCGGTGCAAAAGCCGGCACCGCCTGGGGCGGCCTTATGTTTGGAACCCAAGAGATAAATAGCGCCACCAGGCAAAACCCCGCGGTGAGTAAAGCCAGGCTCCTGAGCCAGGGGCCGGGCCGAAGCCGCCGGGGGCTGAGACGCAACCTCACCAGGTGCCAGCGCAACGCCTTCACCTCTTTAGTGCTGCCGTCCATGCCGGTCTCCGCCGCCGCTTTCCTATAGAAAAACACTATGCCCCCGCCCCGCTCTTTAGACCGGCGCGGCGCCCGCCCGAAAAAGAGTGCGGTGCGTTGTATCCCCCTTACCGCGCGTGGTATAATGAGACGAGGCACGTCAAAAAGCCGAAAAGAGGTGACTAGGGATTGAAAGAGAAGGTTGAGCAGGCCCTGGCCAAGATCCGCCCGGCCCTCCAGGCCGACGGCGGCGACGTGGAACTGGTGGCCGCTGACGAAGCCACCGGGGTTGTCAAAGTGCGCCTTACGGGAACCTGCGGCGGCTGCCCGTTCGCCCTTATGACCCTGAAGCAGGGTATCGAGCAAACCCTCAAGGAAGAGGTTCCAGAGGTCAAGGAAGTTCAGTCCGTTTAGCAAAAAACCCGGCTGAGGGCTCTTCACCCTCAGCCGGGTTTTTTGGTTTTGAGCCGGGTTCTTTTTCCCGGCGGGCCGGAACGAGCAGGCGCGCCGCGCGCCGAACGGCCTCCCTCATCCTGCAGTTCTTCTTCAAAAATGCCTTCGGTCCTGGCCTCGTCATCGTCATCGTTATTTTTTACCACCTTCGCCTCGGCCTTCCTCTTGTCATTCATGTCATGCACCTCGCTTTTAGTCTGCGCCGACCTGGCAGGTTTATGCCCGGGAGGCAGAAGCTGCGGCTATATCTCGGCACACCTGCGGGCAAAATACTCTTGGTCCCCAAAAATTCTTAAGGAGGGTGCTCGTATGACCGTAGGCCAGAAACTCCACCAAACCGTGGCCAGCCTGGAAGGCGCCGTGGGCAGTCTGAAGAGTTTCGCCCTGGACACGCAGGACCAGAGTGCCAAGCAGCAATTTGACGCCTACGCCCGGCAGCTGGACCAGATCGTCCAAGGCCTCAAGACGCGGACCAACTACGTGGAAGCCCAGGAACCCGCCTACAAGATGTCGCCTACGGCCAAGGCGCACGCCAAGAAACAGTTCTAAGGAGCACCCCGGGCGCCGTCCGGCGCCCTACATAAGGCGCCAAGCGGCAAAAATCGATCGCTACATGACAAATGATTGACAAGGATTCTGCGCCGGCAGGGCGAAAACCCGGCAGGAAGTGTTCCGCCGGGTTCATGGCTAACACAGCAATGGAGGGACAGAAATGGCTGAATACGTTTTGCCGCCGGTGGTTCTCCTCAGGCCAGGTGTCGCGCGGTCGGTCGGTCAGGAGGTGGCCGGCCTCGGTTGCCGCAAAGTGCTTATCGTGACCGACAGGTTCCTGGTGGAAATGGGGCTCGCCGGCCGCATCCAGGACAACCTGAGGCAGGCCGGGGTAGAAAGCGTGATCTACTCGGGCGTCAACCCCGATCCGACCACCGGTAACGTGGCGGGTGGCATTAAGCTTCTTAAGGAGAACGGGTGTGATGCCGTGGTGGGCATCGGCGGCGGCAGCGCGCTGGACTGCGGCAAGACAGTGGCCTACATAGGCGCCGCCTTTCCCGACGACGTACCCCAAGCCATGCGCAGACCTGCCGCTCCCGGTGCCGGCGGGCTGCCCTTTATCGCCATTCCCACCACGGCCGGTACCGGGAGCGAGGCCACGCAGTTTGTGGTCATCACCGACCCGGTGGCCAAGGAAAAGATGGTGATCGTCAACCGTCATCTCATGGCCCGCCTAGCCCTGGATGACCCGGAACTCACCGCCACCATGCCCCCGAAAATGACCGCCGCCACAGGCATGGACGCCCTGGCCCACGCCGTGGAGGCCTATGTTTCGCCCAACGCCAGCCCGCTTTCCGACGCTCTCGCCCTTAAAGCCGTCCGCCTGATCGGGCATAACCTCCGTCAGGCTTTCGCCCAAGGCAACGACATGGCCGCCCGTACCGCTATGATGGAGGCACAGCTTTTGGCGGGCATGGCCTTCAACAACGCCGGGGTAGGCTATGTCCATGCCATGGCTCATCCGCTGGGCGCCCGTTACCACATCCACCACGGCGTGTGCTGCTCGCTCCTTCTGCCCCAGGTGTGCGCCTTTAACCTCTCGCTGGTACCGGAACGGTATGCCGAAATTGCGGCCGCCCTGGGACGGGATGTGCGCGGCCTCTCCGCCGAGGCCGCCGCCCGGCAGGCCGTGGAAGCCATCGTCCGGCTCCGGCACGACCTGAAGCTTCCGGAACGCCTTTCCGAGGTAGGTGCGCGCGAAGAAGACCTCCTCTCCCTCGCCGAGGAAGCCCTGCACGACCGCTGCGCCCTCACCAACCCGCGCCAAGCCACGCGCGAAGAAGTGGCCCGCCTCTACCTGGGGTCAGGTATCAACTTTTAAAAGTAACGTGTCGAAATCAAGGGCCTGCTGAGCGGGCCCTTGATCTTTTTTCCCGTTGGCAAAAAGAGCCGGCGCTTTCTTCTAAGCCGGCCTGGCGACTGGTCTTATGCGGCCGGGAGCTACGCTTTTTGGCTTTTCGTGCCGTCCGCCACCGCCTCGAAAAAGCGATGGATCAGCCCGGCGGTCCGGCGCAGGGTGTAAGGAATGAGCAGGTGCGCCACCTCAGGCCAGTTTTCCCGGTAGTGGGGATTAACGCTACGATCAATCCGGGGCAACAGGCGGTACGAGGTGGCAGCCGCATCGTCGATCCAGTCGTAAACCCGGGCCGAGGTGGTAAAGTGGGTACCGTACTTGGGGTGCGCGTGGCTCCCCTGCCAGGTGTACTCGCCGCCGGAGGTGACGCTGAACTTTTGCCAGCGTTCCTCCTCGCGCAGCCAGGCCTCGTACGCCGCGTGGCCGTATGGATCGAGCCCGAGCGGCATAAAGGCCCCCATCAGCCCGGCGTGCTGGGGTACACAAGCATCCTGCAACAAGTGCAGCACCAGCCCCAAACGGTACAGGGCGGCTTTTTTCTTCCCGCGCTTCCAGAAGCGGCGGGCGCGGCTAAACTGAAAGGCGGCCACCTCCGCCGAACTAGGCCGGCAGCCGGCAAACCCCCGGTGCTTGAAGGGGTGGTGAAAGTGAAAGAAAACGCCGAGTTTTCCGTCGGCCGCGGCCGTCCCTGCGGCAAGCGCATCCCCCAGCCCCTGCCCCCGGGGCGGCGGCAGCAGCAAGCGGGCTTCGGGAAACTTGTCGGCAGCCAGGATGATGATGCCCTGGCGGGCGAAGGAACTGTGGTCAAATTTATAGTAACGCTGCTCCACCGCGCTCCCCCCTGAAAGCAGCATATGCAGCAGCCGCAGGGAGGGGCACGTGGACAGGACCGCGCTTTCCCGCATTGGGCCGCTAGTCGCCTTCCTTTTTTTGCCGGCCGAGAAGCGACTCCAGCTCTTCGCGAAAGCGCTCGACATCGGTAAAGCGCCGGTATACAGAAGCAAAGCGCACGTAGGCCACCTCGTCCAGCTTACGCAGCCTTGCCATCACCAGGTCCCCGATGGTGGTGGAAGGCACTTCCTCTAGGAGAGTATTGCGTACATCTCGCTCCACTCCCTCGGCCAGCGCCTCCAGGGTGGCCAGGGGAACCGGCCGCTTCTCGCAGGCCTTTACCAGGCCGGTGAGGATCTTCTGCCGGTCGAAACGCTCGCGGCGCCCGTCGCGTTTGACGACAAAAAGCGGCTGCTCTTCCACGCGCTCATAGGTGGTGAAGCGCCGCCCGCAGCCGCCACACTCGCGCCGCCGGCGGATGACGGACCCGGCTTCGGCCGGGCGCGAGTCTAAGACCTTGGTGTCCGGCTCGCCGCAAAAGGGACAGCGCATGCCTTCCCGCCCCCTTTTCTTGTTAGCTTCATTATATTATCTACCCTTGTCCCTGTCGAGCCGCGCCGAAACCTGGGCCGGCGGCTAATAAGCTGCCGCCCCCGAGGATAAACTACACGCGACGTGCCACATCCACTCCGCAAACAAGGGGGGATCGGCGAGACCGGCGCGAAAAGAGAGAAGGCACGGACGTCAGCCTCACATTTGTGAGAGGGGGGATTTAATGTATACCCTCGCAGGAGTTGTCGCGTCCTTCGGCGGTGGAGTATTCGGCGCGGCCATCGGCGGGCTGCCGGCCTTTATCATCACCGGTCTGGTGGTCCTGGCCGGGGTAGCGGCGGGCTTTTTCAAGGACCTGACCGCGGCCCGAGCCGTCCTCAACCAGGTGGCCTTTGGTCCCTTCGTCGGCCCGCACATCGCTTTCGCTGGAGGCGTGGCCGCCGCGGCTTACGCAGCGCGCAAAGGGCTCCTTGCCACTGGGAAAGACATCATCACGCCGCTTGCCAAGCTCAATGACCCGGGCGTGCTGGCGGTGGGTGGGGTATTCGGCGTACTAGGGTACCTGCTCCAAACTTGGTTCGCCGCCATCGGCCTCAAAACCGACACCGTGGCCTTCACGGTGGCCCTCTCGGGTATCCTGGCCCGCTGGGCCTTCCTCGCCGAAGGCCCCTTCGGCACTCTTTCCCCGGAACTGGCCAAGGAAGCCACGCCCGGCAACCTCGGGGGACGCTTTGTGGTGACGGAGAGGGCGGTGTGGCTGCCGTACCAGAAGGATTTGACCCAGCTTGTGGTGCTGGGTTTCGGCCTCGGCGCAGCTTCGGCCTCGGCCACCCTGTTCACGGGCAGCCCGGTCATCGGCTTCGGCATCGCCGCCGCCTGGCTGATTTTCCTCATCACCCCGGGCGGTGCGCCGGTGGGACATCACATTGCACTGCCGGCGGCGGTGGCGGCCAGCATGACGGGCAATCTCCTCATCGGTGCTCTTTGGGGCGTGCTGGGCGCCCTCATCGGGGAACTGGCGGCCCGCCTTTTTTACAACTGGGGTAAGAGCCACATTGACCCGCCCGCCGTGGCCATAGCCGCCTGTAACACTTTAGCTGTACTGCTTTTGTCTTAGCAAAGGAGGATGAGCATGGCTCTGGAAGCGTTGGGGCTGGTGGAAACCAAGGGGCTGGTGGCCGCCATCGAGGCGGCGGATGCTATGGTCAAAGCAGCCAATGTGTCCCTGATGGGGTATGAAAAGATTGGTGCCGGGCTGGTTACGGTGATGGTGCGCGGTGATGTGGGAGCCGTGAAGGCCGCCACCGACGCCGGCGCGGCGGCGGCGCAAAAGGTGGGCGAGCTGGTCTCCGTCCACGTCATCCCGCGCCCGCACGCGGACACGGAGAAAATCCTCCCCCAGGTTTAACCCCGAAGACGTCTGGAGGTGTAAAGCATGGAAGAGCAGCTGGTTGATAAGATCGTCCAGGAAGTGCTGCGGCGGGCCGGCGGCGACGGTTCCGCAGCGGCGGCGAGCACGGCCGCGGCCGCAGGTGGCGGCGGCCGCGGGCTCACGGAGTTTGTAGGCACCGGCTTGGGTGACACCATCGGACTGGTCATCGCCAACGTCGACCAGTCCATCCACGAGAAAATGGGGCTTGACCCGAAGTACCGCTCCATCGGCATCTTCGGCGGCCGCACCGGGGCCGGCCCCCAGATCCTGGCGGCCGACGAAGCCGTCAAGGCCACCAACACCGACATCGTGGCCATTGAGCTGCCGCGCGACACCAAGGGCGGCGCCGGCCACGGCAGTCTGATCATCTTTGGGGCCGAGGAAGTGAGTGACGCCCGCCGGGCTGTGGAGGTAGCCCTGCGCGAGCTCGACCGGACCTTCGGCGATGTCTACGTCAACGACGCCGGGCACCTGGAGTTTCAGTACACCGCCCGCGCCTCCATCGCCGCCAACAAGGCCTTCAAGGCCCCCATGGGCAAGGCCTTTGGGCTCACTGTGGGCGCACCGGCCGTCATCGGCGTGGTGATGGCCGATACGGCCGTAAAGGCCGCCACGGTGGAAGTGCTGGGGGTGGCCAGCCCGGCCAAGGGAACCAGTTTCACCAACGAGGTGATCCTCTTTATGAGCGGGGACTCGGGCGCGGTGCGGCAGGCCCTCATCGCCGCCCGCACGGTGGGCTTGAAGCTCCTCTCCACCCTGGGCGCGGCACCCACTTCCGTGACCGGCAAGCCCTATATTTAGGCCGGGCCGGCCCGCTTAGCACGCTAAAGGAGGAAAGGGAATGAAGCGGTCCAAGCGCTTTGAAATCCTGGCGCAGAAACCGGTCAACCAGGACGGTTTCGTCCAGGAATGGCCGGAAGTGGGCCTGGTGGCCATGAGCGGCCCCAACGACCCCAAGCCCAGCATCAAGATCGAAGGCGGCCGCGTAGTGGAGCTGGACGGCAAGCCCCGGGCCCAGTTTGACATGCTGGACCAGTTCATCGCCGACCACGCCCTCAACCTGGAGCTGGCGCCGCAGGTGGTGCAGGGCGACTCGCGCGAGCTGGCCAAGAGGATCGTGGACGTCAACGTGCCGCGCGCGGAGATCGTCAAGCTCACCACGGCCATGACCCCGGCGAAGATCTGCGAAGTGGTCGGGTTCATGAACGTGGTGGAGATGATGATGGCGCTTCAGAAAATGCGCTGCCGCAAGACGCCGGACATCCAGTGCCACGTCACCAGCCTAACCGACAACCCGGTGCAGATCGCCGCCGACGCGGCCGAGGCCGCCATCCGCGGTTTTGACGAAATGGAGACCACCGTGGGCGTGGTGCGCTACGCGCCCTTTAACGCCCTGGCGCTCCTGGTGGGCTCCCAGACCGGGCGCGGCGGCGTGCTCACTCAGTGCGCGCTGGAGGAAGCCACGGAGCTGAGGCTCGGCATGCGCGGCTTCACCTCGTATGCTGAGACCATCTCCGTGTACGGCACCGAGAACGTGTTCATCGACGGCGACGACACCCCCTGGTCCAAGGCCTTCCTGGCCTCGGCCTACGCCTCCCGGGGGCTTAAGATGCGTTTCACCTCCGGCACCGGTTCCGAGGTGCAGATGGGCTACGCCGAGGGCAAGTCCATGCTTTACCTGGAGGCGCGCTGCATCTACGTGACTAAAGGCGCCGGCGTGCAGGGGCTGCAGAACGGCTCCATCAGCTGCATCGGCATCCCGGGCGCCGTGCCCGGCGGCATCCGCGCGGTGCTGGCGGAGAACCTCATCACCACCATGCTCGATCTCGAGGTGGCTTCCGGCAACGACCAGACCTTCAGCCACTCCGACATCCGCCGGACGGCCCGTACCATGATGCAGTTCCTGCCCGGCACCGACTTCATCTTCTCGGGGTACAGCGCCGTGCCCAACTACGACAACATGTTCGCCGGCTCCAACTTCGACGCCGAGGACTACGACGACTACCTGGTACTGCAGCGCGACCTCATGGTGGACGGCGGCCTAAGGCCGGTGCGCGAGGAGGACGTCATCAAGGTGCGCAACAAGGCGGCACGCGCGCTGCAGGCCGTCTTTCGGGGCCTCGACCTGCCGCCCATCAGCGATGAAGAGGTGGAGGCCGCCACCTACGCCCACGGCAGCGCCGACATGCCCAAGCGCAACGTGGTGGAGGACCTGAAGGCGGCCGAAGAGATGATGAAGCGGGGCGTCACCGGTCTCGACATCGTCAAGGCCCTGGCGACCGGCGGGTTTGAGGACGTGGCACAAAATGTGCTCGGCATGCTGCGCCAGCGCGTCTCCGGCGATTACTTACACACCTCCTCCATCATCGATGCCGCCTTCACGGTGAAGAGCGCCGTCAACGACCCCAACGATTACCAGGGCCCCGGCACCGGCTACCGCATCTCGCCGGAGCGCTGGGCGGAAATCGCCGACATCCCGACGGCCCTTCGGCCGGCAGACTTCTAGGAAGGGGTGAGGTATGTGCAGCTCAGTGAACAGATGGTACGGCAGGTTGTAGAAGAAGTGTTGGCCGGGCTGGGGCGGGGCACGGCGGCAGTAGCCCCGGGTGCCGGGCCGGGACCGGCGACGGCGGTGAGCGGCCTGGTCCTCACGGAAAAGGGCGAGGCGGCCAAAGGCACCAAGGCCGACGAGGTGGTCATCGGGCTGGCGCCGGCCTTCGGCGCCACCCTGACCAAGACCATCGTAGACATCCCCCACGCTGTGGTGCTGCGCGAGCTCATCGCGGGAATTGAGGAAGAGGGGCTTTCCGCCCGGGTGATCCGCGTGCGGCACACCTCGGACGTGGCCTTTATCGCCCACACGGCCGCCAAGCTCTCGGGCTCGGGCGTGGGCATCGGGATCCAATCGCGCGGCACCACGGTAATCCACCAGAAGGACCTGGAACCCCTGAGCAACCTGGAGCTTTTCCCGCAGGCACCGCTGCTTGACGCGGGCACGTACCGCGCGATCGGGCGCAATGCCGCCCGCTACGCCAAGGGGCTCTCGCCGGACCCGGTGCCCACGAAGAACGACCAGATGGCCCGGCCCAAGTACCAGGCCAAGGCAGCGGTGCTGCACATCAAGGAGACGCAGTACGTCACTCCCGGCGCCAAGCCGGTGGAGCTGGCCGTGAGCTTTAGCTAAGGAGGAATTGGCATGGACGAACGCACCATCGAGCAGGTCGTGCGCGAGGTTCTGCGGTCCCTGGGCTCGGGCGGCGCGGCGGGACCGGCAGCGTGCCCCGCCCCGGCAGCCGGCGCCCCCGCCCCTGCCCGCGGCCTTGACCCCAAGGCCGACTACCCCCTGGCCGCCCGCCGGCCGGAGCTCGTTAAGACCCCCACCGGCAAGACGCTGGGGGACATTACCCTGGAGAAAGTCAAGCGCGGCGAAATCACTCCGCAGGACGTGCGCATTACCGCGGAAACACTCTACCTCCAGGCAGAAATCGCCGAAAAAGCGGGTCGGCCCCAGTTCGCCCGCAACCTCAGGCGTGCGGCTGAGCTCACCAAGGTCCCGGACGAACGCATCCTGGAGATCTACAGCGCCTTGCGTCCCTACCGCTCCACCAAGGCCGAGCTCTTGGCCATTGCCGACGAGCTGGATCAAAAGTACGGCGCCAAGATGAACGCCGACCTGGTGCGGGAGGCGGCCGACGTCTACGAGCGGCGCGGCCGGCTGCGCAGCGCCTGAGCGCCCCGCGCCGGGGAGCGCCGGGCAAATCTGGAAGCGGGGTGGTAGCGTGCAACTGGTAGCCGGGGTGGACGTGGGCAACGCCACCACCGAAACGGCGCTGGCGCGCGTAGGAAACGGCCGGGCCGACTTTCTCGCCAGCGGCATCACGAAAACCACCGGCATCAAGGGAACCAAGGAAAACCTGAGCGGCATCATGGCCTCCCTGCGCCAGGCGCTGGCGAAAGCGGACCTGGAACTTGCCGACCTGGACCTCGCGCGCATCAATGAGGCTGCGCCGGTGATCGGTGACGTGGCCATGGAGACCATCACCGAAACTATCATCACCGAGTCCACCATGATCGGGCATAACCCCTCCACCCCCGGCGGCCTGGGGCTGGGCGTCGGCACCACCTGCCGCATCGAGGAGCTGGAAAAGACCCCGCCCGGGCAGAAAGTTCTCCCCATTATCCCGGCCAGTTGGGACTTCGCCGCCGCCGCGCAGGCCCTCACCGCCGCCCTGGAGCGCGGCGTAGAGGTAACGGGGGCCATCGCCCAGGGGGACGACGGCGTGCTCATCGCCCACCGTCTCCCCCGCCCCCTGCCTGTGGTGGACGAGGTGCGGCTCATCGACAAGGTGCCGCTCGGCATGCCGGCCGCCATCGAGGTAGCGGCACCGGGCGGCGTCATCCAAACACTCTCCAACCCGTACGGCATCGCCACGGTCTTTGGCCTGTCGCCGGAAGAGACCAAGGCCGTAATCCCGGTGGCGCGGGCGCTCATCGGCAACCGCTCGGCGGTGGTCATCCGCACCCCCGCCGGAGACGTGAAGGAGCGCCGCATCCCGGCCGGCAAGCTCATTTTGGTGGGCGAAAAGCGGCGCGCCGCCGTGGACGTGGACGCCGGCGCCGAAAAGATCATGGCCGCCGTGCGCGAGGCCGCGCCGCTTTTGGACGTGCGCGGCGAGGCCGGGACCAACGCCGGCGGCATGCTGGAGCGGGTACGCCAGGTGATGGCCAACCTTACCGGCCAGGAGGCCGGCGCGATCCGTATCCAGGACCTCCTGGCGGTGGACACCTTTGTGCCCCAGACGGTGCGCGGCGGCCTGGCGGGCGAGTTTTCTCTGGAAAATGCCGTGGGGCTGGCGGCCATGGTGAAGGCCGACCGCCTGCAGATGGAGCGCATCGCCGCGCTCCTGGGTGAACAGACGGGCATTAAGGTGGAGGTGGGCGGCGTGGAGGCCAACATGGCCGTGCTGGGTGCCCTCACCACCCCGGGAACAGCCAAGCCCCTGGCCATCCTGGACCTGGGCGCCGGCTCCACCGATGCCGCCCTGATCAGCCGGGAGGGCCGCACCGTCTCGACCCACCTGGCCGGGGCCGGCAACATGGTCACCCTGCTCATCGGCTCCGAGCTGGGTCTGGAGGACCTGGACCTGGCCGAGGACATCAAGAAGTACCCCCTGGCCAAGGTGGAGAGCCTCTTTCACATCCGGCACGAAGACCAGAGCGTGGAGTTCTTTGCCGAACCGCTCGACCCGCACCTCTACGCCCGGGTGGTGGTACTTAAAGAAGGTGAGATGCTGCCCTTGCCGGGGGACCTCAGCCTGGACAAGGTACGGGCGGTGCGCCGCGAGGCCAAGCGCAAGGTCTTTGTGGAAAACGCGGTGCGGGCCCTGGGGCAGGTTTCGCCCACCGGCAACATCCGCGACATCGACTTTGTGGTGCTGGTGGGCGGCTCGTCGCTGGATTACGAGGTGTCGCGCTTTATCACCGACCGGCTGGCGGAGTACGGCATTGTCGCCGGGCAGGGGAACATCCGCGGCAGCGAGGGGCCGCGCAACGCCGTGGCCACGGGCCTGGTGCTCTCCTACGCCCAGGGAAAGCGGTCGTAACGCGCCCAGCGGGAAACTCCCTATGGTCCTCATATCTTTCGACAGCAGGCACCATGTCTCCCAATTGTCGCTTCCGTCAGCCAGAAAGGAGGAAGCTCAATGCTGGACCGTTCTCTTCCGGTGGAAGAGATTGTGCGCCAGGTGGTGACGCGCCTTCGGGCGCAGGAACAGGGAGCGTCGCCGGCCGGCGACGGCGAAAACGGCATCTTTGCCCGTGTGGAGGATGCCGTGTGCGCCGCCCGCGAGGCGGAAAAGGAGATGCTCAAAGCCAGTATGGCCGAGCGGGCGGCCATGGTGGCGGCCATGCGCCGGGCGGCCGGCGCGCACATTGAGGAACTGGCGCGCCTGGCGGTGGAGGAAACCGGCATGGGCCGGGTGGAGCACAAGATCATTAAGAACCGCCTGGTGGTGGAAAAAACGCCGGGGGTGGAAGACCTGGCCACCGAGGCCTGGTCCGGGGACGACGGCCTGACGCTCCTTGAAATGTCCCCCTTCGGCGTCATCGGCGCCGTCACCCCGTCAACCAATCCCACGGAAACAGTCATCTGCAACAGCATCGGCATGATCGCCGCCGGCAACACGGTGGTCTTCAGCCCCCACCCCGGGGCGAAGCGCACTTCGCTCAAGGCGGCGGCCCTGATGAACCAGGCCGTGCAGGAGGCCGGTGGCCCGCGCTACGCCATTTGCGCGCTGGCTGAACCCAGCTTGGAGAACTCCGGCGCCCTGATGCGCCACCCGGACGTGAACCTCCTGGTGGCTACAGGCGGGCCGGGCGTGGTGAAGGCCGTGCTCTCCTCCGGCAAGAAAGCCATCGGGGCCGGTGCCGGCAACCCGCCGGCGGTGGTGGACGACACGGCGGATATCGAGGCGGCGGCCGAGCACATTGTGGCCGGGGCCGCTTTCGACAATAACCTGCCCTGCATCGCGGAAAAAGAAGTGGTGGTGCTCAGCAACGTGGCCGACTACCTCATCTTCAACATGGAAAAAGCCGGCGCGTACCGCATTAAGGACCCGAAGGTGATCGACCGCCTGGTGAAGCTGGCCTTTACCCCTGACGGAAAGCTGAACCGCAAGTATGTAGGGCGCGACGCCAAGGTGTTCCTGCGCGATGCGGGGATTGAACCGCCCGCCCGGGACGTGCCCTGCCTGATCATGGAGGTGGAACGGGACCACCCCTTTGTCCAGGAGGAGCTGATGATGCCGCTCCTGCCCATTGTACGCATCGACAAAATCCAAGAAGCCATGGATTTCGCCGTCGAGGTGGAACACGCCAACCGCCACACGGCGGTGATGCATTCCAAGAACATCGATCACCTCACCTACCTGGCAAAGGCCATCAAGACCACCATTTTCGTCAAGAACGGGCCGTCGTACGCCGGCATCGGGGTGGGCGGCGAAGGGTTCACCACTTTCACGATCGCCGGGCCCACAGGCGAAGGCCTCACCTCGGCGCGCACCTTCACCCGCAGGCGTCGCTGCGTACTGGTGGACGCCCTTTCTATCCGCTGAACAGCCAGGAAAGATAAGAAGTGAAGCACCATGATCCTCCGGCACAGCTTTCTCGCGGCTCTGGCGGCGGGCGCAGCGGCGGGGCTGGGCGCCCTCCCGCTCCTTTGGCTGCGGCGTGTCCCGCTGTGGGTTCAGGACGGCCTGCTGGGCTTCGCCGGCGGGATGATGATCGGCGCGGCCACCCTCTCCCTCATCCCTCCGGCGGTGGCTAAGGGCGGCCTGGGGCAGGTGCTCTTCGGGCTGGGGGCGGGAGCCGGCCTGTTGGCCCTTTTGGACGTACTGCTTCCCCACCGTCACTCGCGCGCGCCGCAAAAAAACGCCGCCCCGGGCCCACAGCAGCCGCTGCTGGTCCTGGCGGCGATTATCTTGCACAACCTACCGGAAGGGCTGACCATGGGCGTGGGTCTGGCCTCGGGTGAAGACCAGGTGGGACTTATTCTGACGCTGGCCATCGGCATCCAGAACGCACCGGAGGGCCTGCTGGCCGCCCTACCGCTGCGGGAGCAGGGGGCTTCGGGTCCCAGGGCGGTGGGCCTGGCCCTGGCCACCGGCATGGCGGAGCCGGTGGCGGCGCTGGCGGGAATGCTCCTCGTGGAGGCGCTGCGCGGCATTCTCGGCTTCTTTCTGGCCTTTGCCGCCGGGGCCATGTTCTACGTGGTTTCGGACACCCTCATACCGGACAGCCATGGCCATGGCTTTGAACGGCTCTCAACCCTCGGCTTTCTCGCCGGTTTTGCCTTGATGCTGGTCATCCGGCAGGTTCTGGCTTGAGTAGAGACGGTAAAGGGCGGCGGCCAGCTCGAAGCGCGTCGCCGGTTCCGGGCCGTGAAAGCGGCCGTCGGGATACCCTTTCAGGATGCCGGTGCGCGCCGCCCAGCCCACCGCCGCTGCGGCCCAGTGGTCGGCGGGAACATCGGGAAAAGGTCCCGGCGCGGCAGGGGCGATGAAGCGGACCAGGGCGCCGGCCAACGCCCGGGCCGCCTCGTCCTGGAAGGCCGGCAGGGCCAGGCGCTTGGCATCGGCCGGGCTGGTGAGAAAACCCACCTCGCAGATCACCGCCGCCATGGGGGCTTCCCTGAGAACGTAATAGTAATCCTGGCCGTCCTCGCGCAGCCGGACCTTGATCCCCCGGTCGGCCAGGCCGGTGGCCTCCACCAAGGCGCCCTGCAGCAGTCCGGCCAGGCGGCGGCTTTCGGCGCGCCGGGCCTGATGGTAGGTCTCGACGCCGGCGGCAAGCGGAGAAGAGGCCGAGTTGTGATGCAGCGAGACGAAAGCCGCCGTTCCCGCCCGCCGCGCCAGGTCAAGGCGCTGCTTCAGCGGAACCTCGACATCGGCCTCCCGCGACAAAAGCACCTCCTGCCCGGCCCGGCGCAGCTCCGCGCCAAGTTTCAACGCCAGGGCCAGATTGAGCGTCTTTTCAACCAAACCATTGCCTTCCGCACCTGGGTCCCGCCCGCCGTCTAGTGGCCGGGATCAAGAAAAATCCGCGGCACAACAACCACCTCCCCGGTGTTAAATCTCGGTTCAGACCCTGCTACCAGTTTATTGCGGTTTTCCGTAAAGAGACCCGCTCGAAAATGCTTTGACATCCTAACCTTTTACCTTTATAATTACCTCTGATTAAGAGGTGATACAATGAGTCAAGCTCAAACACACGGACTGGCCAGCGATTTTACCCGGGGGAGCATCCCGCGGCACCTGCTGCTTTTTTCCTGGCCGCTTCTTGTCGGTAACCTCCTGCAAACCCTTTATAACACAGTGGACACGTTTTGGGTGGGCCGCTTCCTTGGGCCGCAGGCCTTGGGGGCTGTCTCTGTCAGTTTCCCGGTGCTTTTTATCCTGATTTCTTTTGTTATGGGGATCACCATGGGCACCACGGTACTCGTTGCCCAGTACTTCGGGGCCAAGGACACCGTCCAGGTGCGGAGGACTGTTCACAACTCCTTCCTCCTGCTCTTCGTGTTGGCTGTCATTATGAGCATCATCGGTGTCCTTCTGCACCGTCCTATTCTCCGTCTCATTCAAACCCCGCCCGACCTCATGGACCAGGCTTCGAGCTATTTGAACGTCATCTTCATCGGCCTCGTCTTCATGTTCGGTTACAACGCCATCAGCGCCATTCTACGCGGCCTCGGGGATTCGCGTACGCCGCTTCGTTTTCTCTTCTATTCCACCGGGATAAACATTATCCTTGATCCCCTCATGATCTTCGGCGTCCGGCCCTTCCCCCGGATGGGAATCCAAGGTGCAGCCCTAGCCACAATCATCTCCCAGGCCATTTCTTTCTGGTTGGCGATTCGCTTTCTTAACCGTACCAGCCACCTCGTCGCCCTGAACCTGAAGGAGCTCAAGTTCGACCCGGCTCTCACCCGCCTGACCATCCGGGTCGGTCTCCCAGCCGGACTGCAGCAGACCATTGTCGCCTTAGGCAACACGGTAATCATGGGAGTCATCAACACCTTCGGCCCCATGGTGGTGGCCGCCTGGGGCGCCGCCTCTAAAATCGATGCCTTTACTTTCATGCCGTCCATGTCGCTCGGCTTGGCCACCTCGGCGCTCACCGGACAAAACATCGGCGCCGGCCAAGAGGAGCGGGTGCGCCAGGTGGTATGGTGGGGCACCGTGCTGGCCACCGTCATTACCGGCGTCTTGAGCGTGTTCATCTTTTTCTTCCCGCAAGAGTTACTCGGCATCTTCACCACGGACCGGGCCGTGCTGGCCACCGGCACGCAGTGCCTGCGCATCCTGGCCCTCTCCTACGTGCCCTTCGGCTGGATGTGGGTCACCAACGGCGCGCTGCGCGGGGCCGGCGATACGGTAGTACCGATGTTCATCACTCTTTTCACCCTCTGGCTGGTGCGCGTACCGCTGGCCTGGTTCCTCTCGCGGCAACCTGCGCTGGCCGAACGCGGCATTTGGATCGCCATGGCCACGAGCTCCGTTCTCAGCATGATTCTCAGCCGCGCCTACTGGTCATACGGCGGCTGGAAGGGCAAAGCTGTCACGAAACTGGGACAACACGTCCCCGAGCCGGACAAAGCCTGACACCCGGCAGCATCCCCAACCAGTTCCCCGCTCCCTCCTCCTGCTCACTTCCTTCCGGCTGCAAAAGCCAGTAACCAGGCCGGTTGTCGCAGAGTTGATAAAAACAGTGAAAAGTTGATACCTGACCCCGCGAGGTTGACTTTCCAGGGTCATCTGTTATACTCATTCTTAATGATGCCCTATGATACCCTCCGGCGCGGGTGCCGGAGGGGAGTTTGGTCTTTGGGGGTGGGACTGGGAATTTGCGCAATACGGTTACGCGTTAATTCTCGTGCAAAGGGAGTGGAGAAATGAGCCCCATTACCGCCTTTGTCCTGGTGGCGGCCATTTTCGCCATCGGCGATATCGTCTCAACCAAGAGCAAGGCCTTCATACCTTCCGTTTTTGTCGCCGCGGTGCTCTTTCTGGCCGGCTACTGGACATTCTTCCCCAAGAACATCATTGACATCCCCGGCCTCGGCATGCCGCTCGCTCTCATGTCCATGTATATGCTTCTTACCCACATGGGTACCATGATGAGCGTGCGGGAACTTTTGGCCCAGTGGAAAACTGTGGCCATCGCGCTCTTCGGCCTGGTCGGGATGTGCGCCCTCACCCTCACCGCCGGCGCCGCCCTCTTCGGCCGCCAGGCGGCCATCGCCGCCACCCCGCCGCTCGCCGGTGGTATCGTGGCGGCGCTCATGATGTCGGAAGCGGCTAAGGCCAAGGGCCTCATGGCCATCAGCGTGCTGGCCCTGGTAATGTACGTGATGCAGGGTTTCGCCGGCTACCCGCTGACAGCCGTCTGCCTGCGCAAGGAAGGGCAGCGCCTGCTCGACCTCTACCACCACCACGGCGGTAAGGAGCAGGCCCGGGCCAATGCCCAGACGGCGGCCACGAGCAAGAATGATGCCCGCTGGCGTATTTTCCCGGCCACGCCGCCGGAGTACCAGACCACCTTTGTCCTCTTGGCCAAGCTGGCTGTCGTAGCCTGGGTGGCCGTCTGGGCTGCGGGGCTTACCAAGAACGCCGTCTCGCCCTTCGTGGTCTGCCTGCTCGCCGGCGTGGCGGCCGCCGAGACCGGGTTCATCGAACGGCGGCCCCTTAATCTCTCCGGCTCGTTCGGTTGGCTGATGCTTTCGCTGATGGCCTACGTCTTTACCGGTTTCTCCCAGGCGACCCCCGCCATGCTCGGGCAAATCGTCGTTCCCCTGGTCGGGATCATCATCCTGGGTGTCGCCGGCATGGCCCTCTTCAGCATGTTCCTAGGCACCCGGCTCGGCTTTACCAAGGAGATGGCCCTGGCAGTCACCCTCACCGCCCTCTATGGGTTCCCCCCCAACTATATACTGACAGAAGAGGCGGCCAAGGCCCTGGCTGAGACGCCGGAAGAGAAAGAATTCCTCATGAATGAGATGTTGCCGCAGATGCTGGTAGGCGGCTTCACCACCGTAACCATCGCCTCCGTTGTGCTGGCCGGCTTCATGGCCAAGTGGCTGTAAGGACAAGGGGCGGCAAAGCCGCCCCTTTAGCATGACACAGGGAGGACAGGCCTATGGAAACCAAAGTTGAACGCTTGGAGCAGGACATAACGGCCCTGGCGGAGTTCACCGCCACGCCCGGCGCCGGCGTCACCCGCTTCTCTTTTACCCCGGAGGACCGGGCGGCACGCGAGTACATCAAGGCCGAAATGGCCCGCGCCGGCCTAACGGTGCGCGAGGATGCAGCCGGCACCGTGATCGGACGCCGGGAGGGCGCGGCGCCTGGACCCGTGGTGATGGTGGGCTCCCACTTCGACTCGGTGAAACACGGCGGGCGCTTCGACGGTACGGCCGGGGTGGTGGCGGCGCTGGAGATCGCCCGTGTGCTCAAGGAACATAACGTCAAGACCCGCTACCCCATCGAATTCATCGCCATGATCGAGGAAGAAGGCGGGCGTTTCGGCGGCGGGCTCTTCGCCAGCCGCGCCATGGCCGGAAAGGTGGGCCGGGAAGAGCTGGCGCGCAACAAAGACGCGCAGGGCGTAAGCACCGCCGAGGCCATGGCCGCCTTCGGCTTCCCGCCCGCGGACATCGCCGCCGCCCGGCGCCGGCCCGAGGAGCTGAAGGCCTTCTTCGAGCTCCACATTGAGCAGGGGCCTGTGCTCGAAGCGGCAGGAATCGACGTGGGCGTCGTCGAAACCATTGTCGGTATCGCAGAGTACGAGATAGAGATCACCGGCCGCCCGGACCACGCCGGCACCACCCCCATGGATATGCGCGCCGACGCGCTCTTGGCGGCCGGCCGCGTGGTTCAGGCGGTGGAGGGGCTGGCCCGCCGGGCCGGGGGCGGCGCGGTGGGCACCGTGGGCCGCTTGGAAGTTACCCCCGGAGCCGCCAACATCGTACCCGGGCGGGTCTCCTTCACCGTCGACTTTAGGGCCAAAGACAGCCGGGTGCTGGCCGACCTGGTGGCCGGACTCAAGGCTGCTCTGGAGGAAGCCTGCCGGGGTGATGTCAAGTTTACCCTGACGGAAAAGCTCAGCATACCGCCGGTGGTTCTCTCGACGGCCATCCGCGAGCTTTTGCTCAAGGAGGCCGCTCGGCGCGGCACCTCCACCCGGGTGATGCAGAGCGGCGCCGGGCACGACGCCATGGTAATGGCCGGCCTTACTGATGTTGGTTTAGTCTTTGTTCCCAGCCGCGGCGGGCGCAGCCACTGCCCTGAAGAATGGACAGACTACGCCGCCCTCAAGAAGGGCGTTGACGTGCTCCTGGGGACAATTCTGCAAATTGCGGAGGGATAGTCTATGCAGGTCAAGGAACTCGCTGCCCGGGTCCAGCCGGAGCTCGTGGAGCTCAGGCGGTACTTTCACCAGCACCCGGAACCCAGTTTTGAAGAGGTGAACACCGGGAAGCGTATCGCTGCGGAGCTGGAGAAGCTCGGTATCAGCGTCGAGCGCAAGGCCAAGACAGGGGTAGTGGGCACCCTGAAGGGTGGCAAACCCGGCCGTACCGTGGCGCTGCGCGCCGACATCGACGCGCTCTCCATCCAGGAGGAGACGGGGCTCCCCTTTGCCTCGGAGAATAAGGGCTTCATGCACGCCTGCGGCCACGACGCCCACATCACCTGCCTCCTGGGCGCGGCCAAGATCCTCGCCCAACTCAAGGACGAGATTCCCGGCACAGTAAAGTTCATCTTCCAGCCGGCCGAGGAGATCGCCCACGGTGCCAAGCTGATGGTGGAAGAGGGCGCTATGGAGGGCGTGGACGGCATCTTCGGCATGCACGTCTGGGGCGACCTGCCGGCGGGCAAGGTGTGCGTGGATGCCGGGCCGCGCATGGCCTCGGCCGATATGTTCACCATCACCGTCGAGGGTAAGGGCGGTCACGGTTCCGCCCCCCATCAGGGCGTGGATGCCGTGGTGGTGGCGGCGGCCATTGTGATGAACCTGCAGACCATCGTCAGCCGTGAGTTCAGTCCGCTGGAGCCGGTGGTGGTTCATGTGGGTAAGGTGGTGGCCGGCGATCGCTTCAACATCATCGCCAGCCGGGCGCTCATGGAGGGGGCCAACCGCTGCTTCAACCCGGAAATCCGCCGCAAGCTGCCGGAAATCGTCCGCCGCGTGGCGGAAAACACCGCGGCCACCTTCCGCGCCACGGCCCAGGTGGAGTACCACTTCGGCTGCCCGCCCACCATCAATGACGGCGAATTGGCCGCGATCGCCCAGGGCGCGGTGAAGAAACTCTACGGTGAAGAGGGGCTTGCGCCGATGCCGCTGCTCACGGGCAGTGAGGACTTCCCCTTCTATCAGGAAAAGGCGCCCGGCGCCTTCGCCTTCCTCGGCGTCTGCAACCCGGCCAAAGGCACCTGCTGGCCGCAGCACCACTCGCACTACACCATCGACGAGGACGCCCTGCAGGTGGGCGCTGCGGTCTACGCCCAGTTCGCGCTGGACTTCCTGGCTGCGAAGTAAGCCGCCGCCGCAGAACGCCCGGGCCCCCCGCCCGGGCGTTCTTATGCCCCTGGGAAGGGCCGATGAATGTTAAGGTGCGGTAGACCGCCCAGGCAACCCGCAGGGGCGGGCTGGTGCGTCTGCAGGCACGGAGGGTTTTTGGCCGTCGGCCACGAATTCAAAAGGAAAGTCACTTGCTGCGCGCAAGCGCGAACATAAAGCCCACTCTGCGCGGCAGGGGAAGCCCCCGGGGCCGCCCAATGCGAAGGAGGATGAGACCATGCACCTCGCCCCGTTTCAGGTGGAGCACTGGCTCAACACCCACGAGCTCACCGCCCGTTACAACCTGGCCGAAACCGACGCCAAACCCTTCACCGTGCGCGAGCTCCTCGCGGTGACAGGCGCGAGTCCGGACTTTCTGCTCGACACCCGCCTCTCCTACAACCCCACCCTGGGCTCAGACGCCCTGCGGGAAGTCATCGCCGGCTTTTACCCCGGTGCGACGGCCGCGAACGTCCTCGTCACCACCGGCGCCATGGAGGCGGACTTTCTGCTCGCCAACATCCTGGTGGAACCCGGGGACACGGTGGTGGTGGAGTACCCGGCCTACCAGGTGCTGTACTCGGTGGCCGAGGCCCGAGGAGCCCAGGTGAAGCGCTGGGAGCTGAAGGCTGAGGAAAGTTATCGTCCCAACCTGGAGCGCCTGCAGGGCCTGATCGACGAAAAGACCAAACTGGTGGTGCTCAACACCCCGCACAACCCTACCGGCGCCGTTCTTGACGAACCGGACCTCAGGACCATCCTCCGCTGGGCCGAGGAGCAGGGCTTCTGGGTGCTCTGCGACGAGGTCTACCACGACCTGGCCGCCGGGCCGGGCGCGGCGGCCCCCTACGCCCGCACCCTGAGCAGCCGCGCCGTCAGCGTCGGCAGCATGTCCAAGGCCTTCGGCCTCTCCGGCCTGCGCCTGGGCTGGTTCGTGGGACCGGAGGAGTTTGTAGAAAAGGCCTGGAGCTGGAAGGACTACACCACCATCTCCAACTCACCCGTGTCCGACCTTCTCGCCCGCCTGGCCCTCACCCACAAAGAAGCAGTCATCGCCCGCAACACCGCCATCGCCCGCGCCAACTGGGAACGCCTGTCCGCCTGGTTCGAGCGCTGGCAGGACCTGATCGGGTACGTCGCGCCGGCCGCCGGGGTCCTCGCCTTCCCCTGGCTGAAGAAGCCCGGCCTTTCCGGGACCGCCTTCTGCCAGGGAGCGTTCGACCGAGAGGGCGTCCTCCTGGTGCCGGGCGAGGCCTTCGGCTGCCCCGGCCACTTCCGCATCGGCTTCGGCGGCGACCCCGACGCCTTCGCCGCCGGCCTCGAGCACCTCAGCGCCTACTGCGCGACGCTGCGCTAGCTTGTTTGCCTTTACGCCCGGATGCCGCCCGCGGCCGGTTCGGCAACTGCTGTGCCACGTCGGCTTAACCTCATTAAGTAGCACCAAACCCCGGGTCGCCCTGACCCGGGGTTTTCGTAGAATCGAGGGGCCTTGCTCGGTGGAGGCCTCTTTTTTTCGCTCCTAGGCCGTCTCAGGCGTCAGCAGTTTTAGGCCCGGGACGCGTTGAAAATGCCTGGTGTTGCTGGATACCAAGGGCCTTTTCTGTGCAAGGCAGATGGCGGCGATAAGCGTATCCGCCAGGCCGATCACCTCGCCCCGAGCGCGCAGGTCGTTCTCCAGCTCAGCGGCCAGGCGCGCTGCTTTGTAGTCGAGGGGGAGGATAGTCGACAACCGGAAGAGCTGTGTTAAAGCCTGTTGCCGTTTGTCGGTGAAGTTAAGGCCTACGCAAAGCTCAAAGACGGTGATGCTCGTGAGGCCCAGCCGCCCGTAAGCGAGCGTCTCTTCGATGAAATGACGGGCTGGGGCACGGCCTTGCAGAAAATCGACGATTACGGACGTGTCGGCAACGACCAGCGTTTCCACGTCGCTTCTATCCTTTCTTCCACCTGCTTGGCCTCGTCCGCGGAAAGAGAGCCGCTCAGCTCCATGACCTCCTGCACGGCTTGTTCCCTTTGTTCTTCTTTCGCCAGGTACTCGGTCACCGCTTCCTGCACCAGCTCTGAGTAGCCGCGTAGACCGCGCTTGGCCGCCAGGGCCATGAGCTTCGCCCTGCTCTCATTATCGAGCTCGATGGTGGTGCGCACGCGGACTCACCTCCATGCTTGTATTTTAGCATTCTTATGCCGGTGTGTCCAGAGGTTCCAGGGTTGGCCAATTCTCATCGTCAGGCACCGAACTTAAGGCATAGTCATATAGTAAGGACTGAAGCGGTTACGGGAGGCGATGGCATGGCCGTAGCGGCAGAGCTTCAGCCGGGAGAACCCATCTTACAGGTGCGGGACCTGGCCACCTATTTTTTTACCCGCAAGGGGGTGGTGCGGGCGGTCGATGGTTTCGACCTGCACGTGAAGAAAGGTGAAACCCTGGCCATTGTCGGGGAAAGCGGCAGCGGCAAAACGGTGGCGGCCCTCTCCTTCCTGCGTTTGGTTCCGAGCCCACCGGGACGGATCGTCTCCGGGCATGTTTACTTTCAAGGGAAGGACCTGCTGCAACTCAAGGGCGGGGAGCTGCGCCGGGTGCGCGGCAGCGGCATCGCCCTCATCCTCCAGGAACCCATGTCTTCTCTCAACCCGACGCTCACCATGGGCCAGCAGATCATAGAGGCCGTCGAACTCGGCCAGAAGAAACAGGGCCGGGCGGCGCGCGACCTTGCCCTGGAGATGCTGCGCCTGGTGCAGATTCCCGCGCCGGAAAGCCGCTTCCGCAGCTACCCGCATGAGCTCTCGGGGGGGATGAAGCAGCGGGTGATGATCGCCATGGCGCTGGCCTGCCGCCCCCAGATCCTCATCGCCGACGAGCCGACGGCCTCGCTGGACGTAACCATTCAGGTGCAGATCCTGGAGCTCATCAAACAGCTCAAGGAGGAGGTGGGAACGACCGTCATCCTCATCTCGCACGACCTGGGTGTAGTGGCGGAGATGGCCGACCGCGTGGTGGTGGTGTATGCCGGGCAGGTGATAGAAACCGCCGGTGTCAAGGAGCTTTTTCACCAGCCAGTTCACCCTTACACCCAGGGCATTGTCGGCTCTACCCTACAGCTGAAGGGATGTAGACGTCGCCTGAGCGTAATCCCCGGCCAGCCGCCCACTCCCCTTAACCTACCCGCCGGGTGTCGCTTCCACCCTCGTTGTGTGTATGCCAAGGAGGTGTGTGGGCACGAAACGCCCGGGTACGCGCCCGTCCCGGGTGCACCAGGACGCTGGTTCCGTTGTCATTACCCGCTGCTCGCCTAGGCGCACAGTATTCTGTTGAGAGGAGGAGACAGTTTGATGCTGCGCAGGAGAGTCTGCTTCGTCCTGGCGCTCGTAGTCTTACTGGCCCTGGTCGCCGGCTGTAAACCCGCCGGCCCAACGGCGCCGGCACCCACGCCGGGGAGCACTCCGTCCCCACCGCCACCGGCCAAGGACGGCATCGTGATCGCCTTACAGGGCGAACCCACTTCGCTCGACCCGCAGTTTCCCGACGATGGCAACTGCCGGGCCGTGACCGATAACGTCTTCAATCGCCTGTTGGAACTCGACGGGAAAACCCTGGCCCCTGTCCCCGGTTTGGCCGTGGAATGGAAGGCCGTAGATTCAACCACGTGGGAATTAAAACTGCGCCCCAATGTGAAGTTCCACAGCGGCGATGCCTTCAGTGCGGAAGACGCCGCCTTCTCCATCAAGCGCATCATTGACCCGGCCTACAAGTCCCAAATCGCCGGGAACTTCGCCACCATCAAAGACGCCCAGGCGGTGGACCCACTCACGCTGCGCATCATTACGAGCGGCCCGGACCCCATCCTGCCCAAGCGCTTGACACGCCTTGACATTGTGAGCAAAAACTACGTCACGGCCAACCCGGACAAAGCGGCGGTAGCTCCCGTGGGCACCGGCCCCTACAAGTTCGTCGCCTGGAACCGCGGCAGCGACATCACCCTGGAACGGTTTGACGGGTTCTGGGGACCCCAGCCGGCCATCACAGAGGTTAAGTACCGCTTTATCCAGGAAGGCTCCACCCGCCTCGCCGCCCTCAAGGCCGGCGAGATCGACCTGGCGGTAAACCTGCTCCCCGAGTACGTAAACCAAGCACCCAAGGTGGTCACCTCACCCGGCATTGAAATCAGCTTCCTGCGCTTCAATACCCTGCGCGGACCGATGACCAACCCACTCCTGCGGCAGGCGGCCAACCTGGCCATCGACCGCGAAGCCTTGGCGCGCGACCTCTTCCTGGGTTACGCTCTCCCCGCTTACCAGATGGGTAAAGAGGGCTACTTCGGGTTTAACAAGCGGCTGCCTCCCATCCCCCACGACCTGGAAAAAGCCAAGGCTCTCCTTAAGCAGGCCGGTTACAAGGGCGAACCCATTGAGCTCGTCTCCGAGCGCGGCCGTTGGCTCAAGGACGGTGAGCTTACGGAGGCCGTGGCCGCCATGCTGAGCGAGGTCGGGTTCAATATCAAGATCAAGTTCCTCAGCTGGCAGGAGTGGCTGGACACGCTCTTCAACGTTGAGAAGGCGCCGGCCATAATATTCAGTTGTAACGGCAACGAGCTCTTCGACTTTGACCGCTTCTTCAGCGCCTGCATCCAGACGGGTGCCCCGCAGAGCGCCATGTCCGTGCCGGCCATCGACCAGAAGATCGTTGCCGCGCGCACGGAAATGGACCCGGCGAAACGCCAGGCCCTGTATGAAGAACTGATTCAGGCGGTGTACGATTACAACTTCGGGGCGCCTCTGCTCAACCTGAAGGACATCTACGGCCTGGCCAAGCACCTGGAGTGGACCCCGCGCGAGGATTCACGGATCACCGTGTACGAAATGAGGTTGGCGGGAGCCCAGGCGCAGTGATCGGCACCGCCGGCGCTAGGGTGGGAGGGCCGCAGCCCTCCCGCCGCACGTGAGGAGGCAAAGGCATGAAGCGCTACATCGCCCAGCGCCTGCTCTACACCCTCATCGTCATCCTGGGGGTTTCCATCCTCGTCTTCGTGATCACCCATGTCATCGGTAACCCGGTGGACACCATGCTGCCGCTCCAGGCCACCGACGCGCAGCGGGCGGAGCTGGCCCACCAACTGGGGTTGGACCGTCCGCTGAGCGTTCAATTGGCGGACTTTCTCCAGGGCATGCTGCGCCTTGATTTCGGGGTTTCCTGGTGGCAGCAGGTACCGGCCCTGCCCCTGGTCGCCGCGAAGCTGCCGGCCACCTTCCTTCTCGTCCTCACGGGGCTGGCCCTGGCGGTGCTCATCGCCCTGCCGCTGGGGATCCTGGCGGCCTACCGCCCGGGCACGGTGCTGGATCGCCTGCTCACCACCACCTCCCTCGTCGGCATCTGCCTGCCGCCCTTTTGGGTGGGACTGATGCTGATTCTCCTCTTCGCGGTCCGCTGGGGCTGGTTTTTCACTTCCGGTTACGGCACTTGGCGCCACTTGGTTCTCCCCGCACTTACCTTAGCCGTGGTGCCCGCCGGTCACCTGACCCAAATCGTGCGCTTCGCCATGGCGGAACAGCTCAATACCGCTTACGCCATCACCGCCCGCATGAAAGGAGCCAGCGATTGGGACGTCATTTTTAAGCACGCCCTCAGGAACGCCGCCACCCAAATCGTCACCCTGGGCGGTATGGACCTGGGGCGCCTCCTGGCCGGCGAAGCCGCGCCCATTGAGGTGGTGTTCGGCTGGCCCGGATTCGGCACGCTCATCGTGCAGACCATCGCCCGCCAGGACTTCCCCCTGCTGCAGGTGGAAGTGTTCCTGGTGGCGGCGATTATCTGCCTCATCAACCTGGGGGTCGACCTCTCCTACGGCCTGTTCGACCCGCGCATCCGCTGCGAAGGGGGCTAAAGCATGGCAGCAAAGCCCTGGCACGCCTGGGGGCAGCGCTTCGCCGGTAACCGCGTGGCCCTGGTGGCCCTGCTTGTGCTCTTGATCATCGTTCTGGCCAGCTTCGCCGCCCCCTGGATCGCACCCTACAACCCCACCAAGGGTTCGCTGGCGGAACGGCTGTTGCCGCCTTCCTTGGCACCCCCCCGGGACGGAGGTTTCCCGCACCTTTTGGGCACCGACGCCCAGGGGCGCGACGTCCTGTCACGTCTCACTTACGGGGGCCGCGTGTCCCTCAGCGTAGCCTTCACCGTGGTGGCTTTAGCCGGCTGCCTCGGCACCGTGCTGGGCCTTGTCTCCGGCTACTTCGGCGGGAAGGTCGACCTGTTGCTGATGCGGCTGGTGGACATCCAGTCTTCCTTCCCCGGGCTCCTGGTGGCCCTCACCTTCGTCATGGTCCTGGGGCCGGGCCAGCGGAATCTCACCATCGCGCTCCTCATCAACGGCTGGATGGTGCACGCCCGGATGGCGCGCAGCCAGGTGCTCGCCCTGCGCGAGAGCACCATGGTGGAAGCCGCCCGGGCCATCGGCTGCAGCATGCCGCGCATCACGTTCGGGCACATCCTGCCGAACATCATCTCACCCCTCATCACCACCTACGTCCTGGAGCTGGCGCACATGATCGGGGCGGAAGCGAACATGAGCTTTCTGGGTTACGGGATTCAACCGCCCCTGGCCTCCTGGGGCCTGATGATCGGCGAGGGGCGGGAGTACATCACCAGTGCCTGGTGGCTGGTGGTATTTCCAGGGCTCATCATCGCCCTCACCATCCTGTGCCTGAACCTGGTGGGCAACTGGGTCCGGGAAGAGTTCGACCCGCTCCTGGGGCGCCGCTAGTGGGGGTGGAACCATGAGCGCAGCAGAGGAACTTGTGCGTGCCAAGAATCTGGTGAAACTCTTCCCTCTCCGCACCGAGGGCAGGGGCCGGCGGCGCTCTTTCGTCCACGCCGTGGACGGTGTCAACCTGGCCATCGCCCGGGGGAAAACCTTGGGCCTGGTGGGCGAAAGCGGCTGTGGCAAGACGACCATCGGCCGGCTGCTTTTAAGGCTCATCGAACCCACCCGGGGTGAAGTGTGGTTTGAAGGAAAGAACGTCTGCTCCTTGAATCGCCGAGAGCTGGTATGGTTCCGCCGCTCGGCGCAGCTCATCTTTCAGGACGCCATGAGCTCCTTTGACCCGCGCAAAACGGTGGGAGCGATCGTGGGGGAACCGCTGGTGGTGCACCGGCTGGCGCGTGGAGCGGAACTGAGGGAGCGGGTGGCGGATCTCTTAAAGACCGTGGGGCTTAAGCCGGAGCTGGCGCACGAGTACCCCCACACCCTGGCCGGCGGCCAGAAACAGTGCGTGGGGGTCGCTCGGGCGCTGGCGCTGAGCCCTGAGTTCATCGTGGCCGATGAGCCCATCTCCGCCCTGGACGTCTCGGTGCGGGCACAGGTGCTCAACCTCCTCCTTGAGGTGCAGGAAGAGCGCAGCCTCACCTACCTCTTCATCTCCCATGACATCCGCGTGGTGCGCTTTCTGGCCGACCAGATCGCCGTGATGTACCTGGGGCAGGTCGTAGAAACGGCGGAGGCGGAAGAGCTTTTCGTCCGCCGTTACCACCCTTATACGGAAGCCCTATTTGAGGCCGTGCCGGTGGAAGACCCGGCGCTGCGCCGCCCCCGGCACATCCTCCCGGGCGAGGTGCCCTCGCCGGTGGACCCGCCGCCCGGCTGCCGCTTCCGGCCGCGGTGCCGCTGTGCCCTCCCTGTTTGCCGCGAAGAGACTCCCCCTTTGGTGGAAAAAACCCCCGGCCACTTCGCCGCCTGCTGGGCTGAGTTCGAGGGGAGCGTAACGCGATGTGGAGTAAATACTCGTGCCTTTTAGCCGCCCGGCGGAAGATGGACCACTGGCAGCGGCTGCAATAACGCAGGCAGCGCCAAATTCCGCCTTGTCATTTCAACGAGAATGTGCTACAATGGGTAAGAATTTCATAGAGGTCCTTCAGGGGCTGGTGAGAGGAGATATTATCCTCAATTCCGCACCGGCGGTGATGGCCGTTCTCGGCCTAAGCCCGCGAGCCGCAAGGCAGATCCGGGGAAGATCCGGAGCCGACAGTAAAGTCTGGATGGAAGAAGGGTGCAAGAAATTCGTCGTCCGTTTGCTTTTGTTACCCCTGAGGGTTCTTCCTCAGGGGTTTTGTATTTTGGGAGGTTTGACCGTGAAGCAGGAAGGAATTGAGCTGCAATACATGGACAGAGCGCTTGAACTGGCCGCTACTGCCCGGGGACGCACATCCCCCAATCCCCTGGTGGGTGCCGTGGTTGTTCAGGGCGGCAAGGTAGTCGGTGAAGGATTTCATCCCCAAGCGGGACAAGCCCACGCCGAAGTTTTCGCCCTGGAGCAGGCAGGGGACCGAGCCCGTGGGGCTGATCTTTACGTTACCTTAGAGCCCTGCTGTCACCACGGACTCACCCCTCCCTGCACAGAACGCATTGTTGCTGCTGGAATCAAACGGGTCATAGCCGCCATGACAGACCCTAACCCCCTGGTATCGGGCCAAGGCTTCGCACGCCTGCGAGAAGCAAACATCGAAGTTATTGTCGGTGTCCGTGAGCAGGAAGCACGTTATCTGAACGAAGCATTTATTACTTACATTACTAAGCGGAGACCTTTTGTAACAGCCAAGTGGGCCATGACGCTGGACGGCAAGATCGCCTGCGCCAGTGGTGACAGCCGCTGGGTATCAGGAGCTCGAGCCCGCCGGTGGGTTCACGAACTTCGCGACCAAGTAGACGCAATCATGGTCGGTATCGGGACGGTGCTCGCCGACGATCCATTTTTAACCACCCGTCTTACCAAACCAGATAAGAAGGACCCGATTCGGATCATTCTCGACAGTCACTTGCGCACTCCGCCGACAGCAAAGCTCCTCCACAGCGGTTCGAAGGCGCCTACCTGGATTGCCTGCCTGGAGTCCGCTGTGGATCGGTCTTCCCCTCTGCAACAAATCCCGGGTGTTGAACTGCTGCCGGTACCGGCGAAGGACGGCCGCATTGACCTGCAGGTTCTCTTGACGAGACTGGCAGAGCGTAAATTAACTCATATTCTCCTGGAAGGCGGCAGCACAGTCAACCACGCCGCCTTGCAGGCGGGGTTGATTGACAAGATCTATTGCCTGATAGCCCCGAAGCTGGTAGGGGGCGCTTCTGCCCCCACCCCGGTGGGAGGCCGGGGCCGCAGTCTGATGAACACGGCCTGGTTGGCCAGAATTCATGGGACCCGCTTCATCGGCGAAGATCTGCTTATTGAAGCCTACCCCAAATCAGGTGAAGGAGAAGGAACATGTTCACTGGATTAGTTGAAACCATGGGTAAGGTTAAGGAGCTTCGGTTGCTCGGCCGGCGAAACCAGCTTGTGATCGAGGAACCGGGAATCGCCCAGCAAGTTAAGTTGGGGGACAGCGTGGCCATCAACGGTGTATGTTTGACCGTCGTGCAATGCGAAGGCGACCGGTTGATCTTTGATGTGATGCCTGAGACATTAAGAAAGACAAATCTTCGCTCCCTAACAAGGGGAGACTACGTCAACATGGAGCGGGCACTGGCAATGGGCGACCGTTTGGGCGGTCATCTGCTGACCGGCCATATCGACGGCGTAGGGCAGGTGTCGGCCCGGCGCACAGAGGGTAATGCCATCATCTTTACCATCCACGCTCCCGAAGAGGTGACCTCACTCCTGGTTGAGAAAGGGTCGGTGGCTGTAGACGGGATCAGCCTGACCGTTGGTGACCTCGAGCCAAAGGGATTTTGGGTCTCGATCATTCCCCATACTCTGGAAAATACCGTGCTGCAGCATCGCCGGCCCGGCGACAAGGTCAACTTGGAGGCCGACCTGATCGGGAAATATGTGCTCCGGTACCTGAAGCGGCCTGCTCCCGGCAGCCCCGGAGGAATCACCCTGGATTTTCTCGGTCAACATGGCTTTCTAAGCTGAGAATCACGCTTTAAAGGAGACAACGTGCATGGAGACTTTCACCTTTGCGCCCATTGAAGAGGTTCTGGAAGAGTTGCGACAAGGGCGGCCGGTGGTGGTTGTGGATGACGAGAACCGGGAAAACGAAGGGGATCTGGTGGCTGCCGCTGAAAAAATCACCCCTGAGATTATAAATTTCATGATCAGTTATGGTCGTGGTCTGGTTTGCCTGCCCGTGACTGAAGAAAGAGCGGATGAACTTGACCTGAAACCCATGGTAACAGATAACAAGGATCCTATGAAAACAGCCTTCACCGTCTCCATCGACGCCCGTGAAGGTACAACTACGGGAATCTCGGCCTACGAACGGGCATTGACAGTTAAAAAAGTCATTGATCCCAAGTCTACACCCGCCGACTTCAACCGGCCGGGGCATGTCTTTCCCCTGCGGGCAAAAAAGGGGGGGGTCTTGAGGCGCGCCGGACACACCGAAGCCGCGGTAGACCTCGCCCGTTCGGCCGGCCTCTACCCAGCCGGGGTTATCTGTGAAATCATCAAAGCCGACGGCACCATGGCCCGCCTGCCGGATCTCATGGAGTTCACCAGGAAACATGGGCTGAAACTTTGCACCATCGCCGATCTCATTCGTTTTCGCCGTCGCACGGAGAAGCTGGTGCGCAAGGTCGCTGAGGCCCGACTGCCTACCAAGTACGGCGATTTCACGCTTAAAGCTTACAAGGATGAGATTAGCAGCCTGCTGCACTTGGCCATTGTCAAAGGGGAACCTGGAGGCGACGAACCGACGCTGGTCAGGGTGCACTCTGAGTGCCTGACCGGCGATATGCTGGGCTCTCTCCGCTGCGACTGTGGTGACCAGTTGGCGCAGGCGTTGCGCAGTATCGAAGCAGAAGGCCGGGGAGTTGTCTTATACCTGCGGCAGGAAGGGCGGGGAATCGGCCTGGAAGCCAAGCTCCATGCGTACGCTCTCCAGGACCAAGGCCTCGATACCGTAGAAGCCAACACGGCTCTGGGCTATCCGCCGGACCTGCGGGACTACGGAATTGGTGCTCAGATCCTGGCGGATTTGGGCCTAAAGAGGATCCGCTTGATGACCAATAACCCCCGCAAGATTCATGGTTTAAGCGGCTATGGTTTAGAGATAGTCGATCGTGTACCGTTGGTTATACCGCCCACCGCTGAAAACCGTCATTACCTGGCTACCAAGCGCACCAAACTAGGTCACTTATTAAATCTTTAAGGAAAGGGGCAAGAAAATGAAAACCATTGAGGGACAATTAAACGCATCTGGGAAACGTTTTGCCCTGGTGGCAGCAAGATTTAATGAGTTTATAACGAACAGACTTTTGAGCGGTGCTGTCGACTGCTTAACGCGTCATGGGGCTGCCGGCGACGATCTTACCGTTGCTTGGGTACCCGGCGCCTTTGAAATTCCGCTGGTGGCCAAGCGGCTGGCCGGCAGCGGGCAGTATGATGCGGTGATCTGCCTAGGCGCAGTGATCCGTGGCTCCACTCCGCATTTCGAATACGTCAGTGCTGAAGTCGCCAAAGGTATAGCCCAGGCGGCGCTGGAGACAGAGATTCCGGTGATCTTCGGTGTGCTGACCACGGACAGCATTGAACAGGCCATTGAGCGGGCAGGAACTAAGGCCGGCAACAAGGGATGGGAGGCCGCTCTTACGGCCGTCGAGATGAGTTCGCTCCTGCCTCAGATTAAAGGAGAATAACTCAAATCGCCTGTTAAAGAAAAACTCTTGACAGGAGCAGCTTAAGGTGTTATTATCGTGAACAAACCACAGCGCGAGCGCGATGACCGGGAAGAGTAGGTCGGCAGCGTGGAGTTTAGAGAGCCGGTGGGCGGTGCAAACCGGACTTCAGGCTCAGGCTGAATACGCCCGGGAGTGCGGACCGAAAGCCAGGCGCCGGCCGGTAGGCTCCGCCGGGAACTTCCGCCGTTAAAAGGAAGGGGGTATCGGGGCAGCCCTGTACCCTGAAGAGCGGCATGATGCAATTAGGGTGGTACCACGAAGTAAAGCCTTCGTCCCTTAGGGGAAGAAGGCTTTTTTGCTAGCATGAAAGAGCTGCCCGGGGCTCAAGCTGAGGGTTCAGAGGAGGCTGGAACATGGTCATCGTCATGCAGGCGGATGCCACACAAAAAGACATAGAGCAGGTGATTTCACGGCTGAAGGAGGCTGGCTTTGGCGTGCATCTCTCAGAAGGTACCGAGCGGACCATCATCGGCGCACTGGGCGGCAACCGCGAGGCCCTGGCCCAGCAGGCCCTGGAGGCCCTTGCCGGCGTGGAGCGGGTGGTGCCGGTGCTCCACCCGTACAAGCTGGTAAGCCGCGAGTTGAAGCCGGAGCCTACGGTAGTGAAGGTGGGCGGCGTGGCCATCGGCGGGCCCGAGGTGGTGGTTATCGCCGGTCCCTGCGCCGTGGAAAGCGAAGAGCAGATCCTGGCCACGGCACGGGCGGTAAAGGCGGCCGGGGCGCGCATCCTGCGCGGCGGCGCCTTCAAACCCCGCTCCTCGCCCTACAGCTTCCAGGGGCTCGGCGAAGAGGGGCTGCGCCTTCTCGCCCTGGCACGGGCCGAGACGGGCCTGCCCATCGTCACCGAGGTGCTGGACGTGCGCACCCTGGAGACGGTGGCCGCCCAGGCGGACATGATCCAGATCGGCGCCCGCAACATGCAGAACTTCGAGCTCCTCCGGGAGGTGGGCTTGCTCAAGCTCCCGGTGCTCTTAAAGCGCGGCCTTTCGGCCACCATCGAAGAGTGGCTGCTGGCGGCCGAGTACATCATGCGCGAGGGCAACAGCCAGATCGTGCTGTGCGAGCGCGGCATCCGCAGCTTCGATACCGCCACCCGCAATACCCTGGATCTGGCGGCGGTGCCGCTGCTGCACCGCCTCTCCCATCTGCCGGTGATCGTTGATCCCTCCCACGCCACCGGCAAGTGGCGCCTGGTGGCGCCCATGTCGCTGGCGGCGGTGGCGGCCGGCGCCGACGGACTCATCATCGAGGTACACCCTGACCCCACCGCAGCGCTTTCCGACGGTCCGCAGTCCCTTACCCCGGAGCGCTTCCAGGGCCTGATGTTGAAGCTCCGCCCGGTGGTGGCGGCCATGGAGCGCAGCATCGCCGGCGCCGAGGGGGAAAGCGGCCGATGACCCTGGTGAAGCGGCTGGCGCTCCTCGGCACCGGCCTCATCGGCGGTTCCCTGGCGCTGGACTGGCAGGCGGCGGGGGCCGTGCGCGAGGTGGTGGGCTGGGATGTCGTACCGGCGGCCGTAGGGCTGGCCCTGGCCGAAGGTATTATCCAGGCGGCGGCCGCAAGCCCGGAGGAAGCTGTAGCCGGGGCGGACCTGGTGCTGGTGGCGGCGCCGGTCAAGGCCACCTGCGACCTGGCCGCCCGCCTCGGACCCCAGCTTAAAAGCGGCCAGATCGTAACCGATGTCGCCAGCGTGAAGGCACCCGTGCTGGCAGCCTGGGAACGAGCCTGCTCACCGGGGGTGGAGTTCGTCGGCGGGCACCCCCTGGCCGGCTCGGAAAAGGCCGGCCCCCAGGCGGCACGGCGCGGGCTCTTTCAGGGCGCGGCCTACGTCCTTGCGCCGGGCGGCAGCGCGAGTGCGCGCGCCACGGAGCTCGTAGCCGCCCTGGTGCGCCTGGCCGGGGCTGCGCCGGTGTTTCTCCCGGCGGAGCGGCATGACGCCCTGGTGGCCGCCACCAGCCACCTGCCCCACCTCAGCGCCGTCGCTCTCGTGAGCGCCGCCGCCGAGCTCGCCGGCGGAGCCCTGGGCCTCAGCGCCGGCGGCTTCGCCGACACCACCCGCATCGCCCTCAGCAGCCCGGTGATGTGGCGGGACATCTGCCTCACCAACCGCGACGCCATCCTGGCCGCCCTCGACTGCTTCAGCCGCCGCCTGGCCGCCGTGCGCGCCCTGGTGGCGGCAGGAAAGGCGGCACAGCTGGAAGAACTCTTCAACGTGGTCCGGGAGACCCGCTCCCAACTTACCAGTGCCAGGGAGGGAACAGCATGCGCTTTCTCACCGCCGGCGAATCCCACGGCCCGGCCCTGACGGCCATCGTCGAGGGTTTTCCCGCCGGCGTGCCCATCGCCAAGAAGGCTATCGACGGGGAACTGGCCCGCCGCCAGCGCGTCGCCGGGCGCGGCGCGCGCAGCACCCGGATTGAAGCGGACGAGGTGGAAATTTTAAGCGGCGTGCGCGGCGGCTTGAGCCTGGGCAGCCCCATCGCCCTTCAGATTAAAAACCGCGACTGGCCGCACTGGGAGCCCTACCTCTCCCCTGCCGGAGAAGTAAAGCGGGGACGCGAGCTGGTCTGCCCCCGCCCCGGGCACGCCGACCTGGCCGGCGGGCAAAAGTACGGCTTCGCCGACCTGCGCAACGTGCTGGAACGCGCCAGCGCCCGCTCCACCGCCGCCCGTACGGCGGTAGGAGCACTGGCGCGGCAGCTCCTGGCCCAGCTGGGGGTAAGGATCACCGGGTACGTGGCCAGTATCGGCACAGTACGGCTGCCGGCGGAACGCGTGGCCGAAGCGGCGGTTGAAGAAATCGCCCGCCGCGCCGCTGCCTCCCCCGTGCTCACCCCCGACCCGGAGACGGAGACCGCCATGCTCCAGGTTATCGCCGCCGCTCAAGAAGCCGGTAACACTTTGGGGGGGACTTTCGTGGTGTTGGCTTCTGGCCTGCCGCCCGGGCTGGGCAGCCACGTGGAGTGGGACCGGCGCCTGGACGGGCGCCTCGGCCAGGCCCTCCTCTCCATCCCTGCGGTCAAAGGCATGGCCATCGGTGACGCCTTCGCCGTGGCGCAGGAGCCGGGTTCCGCTGCGCATGATGCCATTTTCTATGCGCCCAGGCGCGGCTACTGGCGCGCCAGCAACCGGGCCGGAGGCCTGGAGGGCGGTATAACGAACGGCGAGACCCTCGTGGTGACCGCCGCCGTTAAACCTATACCCACCCTCCTGAAGGACCCGCTTCCCAGCGTTAACATCCGCACGCGGGAACCGGCGCGCGCCGCCGTAGAACGCTCCGACACCTGCGCCGTGCCCGCCGCCTGCGTGGTGGGAGAAGCGGCGGTGACCTGGGAACTGGCCCGGGCCGTGCTCGAAAAGTTCGGCGGCGACACCCTGGATGAGATCCGGGCGGCCTGGGAGCGCTACCAAGCCCGCCTCCAAGACTGGCCCCGGTGACCCGCCCGGCCTTCCCGTCCCGGCAGGGGGCCTTACCCGCCCCAATAAGCTACATAAGAAGGTGGAATCCCTATGCTGGTCGAGCTTGGTGCACGCAGCTACGAAATCATCATCCGTCCCGGCGCCTTGGTCGGCCTGGGCGCGGCTCTCGCCGGGCTCAACCCGGGCCGGCGCGCCCTCATCGTAAGCGATACCCACGTGGCCCCCCTCTGGGCAGAGAAGGTGCGTGAGAACCTTGCCACCGCCGGGTTCAACCCGGCCCTCGTCACCCTGCCGGCCGGGGAAGAAGCCAAGTCCCTGGGCTGGCTGGCCCACCTCTACAGCGCCGCCGTGAGCGCCGGGTTGGAACGCTCCTCCCCCGTGCTGGCTCTGGGCGGCGGCGTGGTGGGGGATGCCGCCGGCTTCCTCGCCGCCACTTACCTGCGCGGCGTTCCCTTCATCCAGGTGCCCACCACCCTGCTGGCCCAGGTGGACAGCGCCGTCGGCGGCAAGGTGGCCGTGAACCTGCCCCAAGGCAAAAACCTGGTAGGCGCCTTCTACCAGCCCCGCCTGGTCCTGGTGGATCCCGAGGTGCTGACCACCCTCCCCGAGGACCAGTTCTGCACCGCCCTAGGCGAAGTTGTGAAGTACGGCGCTATCTTGGATGCGGCGTTCTTCGCCCACCTGGAGGAGCATCTCCCGGCCCTCCTGGCTCGGGATCCGGCCGAGCTCAGCACCGTCATCGAGCGCTGCCTTACCCTCAAGGCCCAGGTGGTGGAGGAAGACGAACGGGAGACCGGGCGCCGCGCCCTCCTCAACTTCGGTCACACGCTGGGCCACGTGCTCGAGGCCGCCAGCGGCTTCACCCTGCCGCACGGCGCAGCCGTGGCGCGCGGCATAGCGGTGGAGGCGGAGCTCGCCCGCCGGTTGGGGCTTTTGAGCAGTGAAGAGGTGCAGCGCCTGCAGGAGCTCATCGGCCGCGCCGGCCTTTCCACCGCTCTTTCCCCCGCCCTGTCCTGGGAAGAGGCCCGTCCCCTCCTCTACCGGGATAAAAAGGTGCGGGACGGCCGCCTCATCTTCGCCCTCCCGCAGGGCCTGGGCCGGGGCCGGGTGGTCCCGGTGCCGGAAGGCGCGGTAGAGCAGCTCTGGAGGGACCTGGTATGAACGTAACCGTTTGTCCCGCCTCTTCCCCACTCCGGGGCACCATCACCGTGCCCGGCGACAAGTCCATCTCCCACCGCGCCCTCCTCCTGGGTGCGCTCGCCGAGGGCACAACCACCGTCCACAACTTGCTGCGCAGCGCCGACTGCCTGAGCACCGCCAGCTGCCTCAAGGCGCTGGGCGTTGGGATTGAGGGCCTGGAGGGAAGCGGCCCGGTTACCGTCGCCGGCCGGGGACTTCAGGGCCTGGCGGAGCCGGAAGATGTGCTGGACGCCGGCAACTCCGGCACCACCGCCCGCCTCCTCCTGGGCATCCTGGCCGGGCAGCCCTTCACCGCCCTTCTCACCGGCGATGCTTCGCTCCGCCGCCGGCCCATGGCGCGGGTGACGGCACCGCTCGCGCGCATGGGCGCGCAGATCCTGGGGCGCAGAGATGGTAGCCTGCTTCCTTTGGCCGTCCGGGGCGGTAGACTCCGGGGCGGCCACTTCGCCCTTCCCGTGGCCTCCGCCCAGCTGAAGTCGGCCCTGCTCCTGGCCGGCCTCAATGCCGAAGGCGAGACCAGCATCACCGAGCCCGCGCCCTCACGGGATCACACAGAGCGGATGCTCGCCGCCTGGGGCGTGCCGCTCCGGCGGGCAGGAAGCAGCGTTATTCTCCCAGCCGGCCCGCGCCTGCGGGCGCAAACCGTCTCCGTCCCCGGTGACATCTCCGCTGCGGCCTTCTTCCTCGTCGCCGCGGCCATCCTTCCCGGCAGCCAGGTCACCATCAAAGGGGTGGGCGTCAACTCCACCCGCACGGGCGTCCTCGATGTTCTGGCGCGCATGGGCGCCCCGGTCACCCTGACCGACCGGCACGAAGAAAGCGGCGAACCGCTGGCTGATATCACCGTTGCCGCCGCGCCGCTTCAGGGCGTCGAGATCGCCGGGCCGCTCATACCCCGCCTCATCGACGAGATCCCCGCCCTGGCCGTGGCCGCCTGCTACGCCCAGGGCGAGACCGTCATCCGCGACGCGGCCGAACTGCGCGTGAAAGAGAGCGACCGCCTGGCCGCCCTGGCCCGGGAACTGGGCGCTCTGGGCGCCGACATCCGCGAACTCCCCGACGGCCTCATCATCCGCGGCCGCCCCCTCCACGGCGGCGAAGTCAAGAGCCACGGCGATCACCGCCTGGCCATGGCCCTGGCCGTCGCCGCCTTAGCCGCCCGCGGCCCCGTCACCATCGCCGGGGCCGACTGCGTCAGCATCTCGTTCCCTACCTTCTTCTCCCAGGTGCCGGGCACCCGGAGACACTAATTTCTGCGCCGCAAGGCCCTGCCTGCCCGCACACCGGTTAGCTTGCCTTTCTCCAGTGCCACCCGGCCGGCCACCAAGACATGAGCGATGCCTTCCGGGTACCGGTTCGGCTCGGCGAAGGTGCCCTTCTCACGGACGGCCTCTGCATCGAAGATGGTGATGTCGGCCACCATGCCTTCCCGGATCAGCCCCCGGTCCTGCAGGCCCAGCCGCCGTGCCGGCAAAGACGTCATGCGCTTCACTGCCTGGGGCAGGGAGAGAACTTTCTCCTCCCGCACGTACTTGCCCAAGAAGCGGGCGCAGGTACCATAGACCCGCGGGTGCGGCTTGCCGCCGACGATCCCGTCGGAGCACAGGGTCATGTACTCGCTCTGCATGATCTCCTTCACGTCATCCTCAGAGCCGTAGAAGATCGTCATGGTTACCGCGTCGTCCTCTTCGATCAAGAGGTCGCAGACCGCATCCAACGGGGTCTTGCCGGTTTGCGCGGCAATCTCGGCCACGGATTTGCCCTCAGCAAAGCGGTTCTTTTCCGTTTGCACGGCATTGACCATCACGTTCTCCCAGCCACAGGTGTCCACCCAGTTTTCCCAGCGCTCCGGTTTGATGTTCTCTTGCACCTGCCGGATCTCCTCCCGGAAGGCGGGGTCTTTGATGTTTTCCAGGAGCTTGGTCGTGCCCCCGGTGTGGAAGCGGGGTGGGATGACCGCATCCAGCATGGTGCTGCCGGCAATATAGGGGTACTGGTCGAAGGTGACCTCCAGGCCCTGGGCGCGCGCCTCGTCCAGGAGGGCCAACACCTCGCCCGCCCGGCCCCAGTTACGCCGTCCGGCGACTTTCAGGTGTGAGATGTGCAGCGGGCAGCCGGCCTCGAGACAAATCCCCGTCACTTCGCGGATGGAGTCGAGCACGTAGTCGGCCTCATTGCGCATGTGGACCACAAAGAAACCACCGTAGCCGGCCGTCACCTTGCACAGTTCCACAAGTTCAGTGCGGTCGGCATACATACCCGGTGGATAGATGAGCCCGGTGGAGAAACCGACTCCGCCCTCCTCCATGGCCTGAGCTAGGATAGCCTTCATGCGCTCGAGTTCCACGGGCGTGGCGGGCCGGTTTTCCCAACCCAGGGCCATGGCCCGGACGGCACCGTGCGGCACCAGCATCAGGGAGTTCGTCGCCGGCTGCACGGCATTAATCGCAGCCAAGTATTCCGCCATAGAGTTCCAGGGCCACTCGGTAAGGTAGGTGCCCAAGAGGCCTGAAACACGCCGCATCATCGGCCCTTTGTTAGCGTCATCCAGCGGAGCCACGGACAGGCCGTCCTGGCCCAGGAGGGCCGTGGTGATGCCCTGCATCAGCTTGGCATCTTCTTCAGGGTGCTTAAACACCCTGAGGTCCGAGTGAGTGTGCATGTCGATGAAACCGGGAGCGACGATTAACCCACTGGCATCAATAACGCGGGCAGCCTCCACTTCGACGACATGGCCCACCCGAACAATCCTGTCCCCTTGAACTGCAACGTCCGCCTTAAACCCGGGGTTACCGCTGCCGTCGATGACCTGACCGTTCTTTACCAGGACATCTAGCAATCGTTGTTCTCCTTTCAAGAAGTCCCTGCTGGCCACAGCGGCCAGCAGGGACAACTAGGATATCAGTACCGAACTGGTTTCACCAAATGCTCATAGAAGTAAGGCTGCAGGTCATAGCCAGGACGCAGACCGGGGAATTGCGTTCTGGCATTATAGAGAGAGTTAATGTTTAACGTCCCGATAACCATGGCCTCTTCGTCGATTACACCACCAACAATTTCTTCGCCGTCAGGAGTTACGACACAGTTGCCACCAAAGAAGCTCGCCCCTCGGAAAGACCCGACCACATTGCAGTAGGCCTGGAACACGCGGTTTTCCATCGCCCGGGTCTTGAGAAGCAGCGGCCAGCCAGCCTTGAACTCCGTAGGACCAGCAGAGATAGTAAGAATGATCTGCGCCCCCTGAAGCGCTTGAATGCGCGGAATCTCAGGTAGCCAAGCATCCTGACAGATATTAATAGCCATATCCCAACCCTTGATCTTGAAGATTGGAAACCTGGTTCCCGGGGACCAGTAGTTGCCCTCAGTAACCAGAAGATCACCGATACGGAAAGTCGGCAGTGTAATCTTGCTGTAAACACCCATTACGCCTTCTTGCGGTCCGACGACGACAGCAGAGTTCGTGATGAATCCTGGGAATTCGCGAACGGCTACCGGCATGCCCATGACGATATAAATGTCATTCTCTTTCGCAGCCTTTACCAGTTTGTCGGTAACAGGTCCCGGCACAGGCTCAGCTACGTATCGGCTCTCATACTGACCGGTGTAATTAGAAAGATACATTTCCGGAAAGGTTACCAGATCTGCGCCTTCAGCCGCCGCCTCTTTTATTAATTCTAAGGCCTTCTCCAGGTTTGCTGAAACATTACCGATTTCTGAGCTAAGTTGGCACAGTGCAAGAGTAAGGTTTTCTTGAAAACCCATGAGCTTGGCTGGGGTCTCAGGAATGCGGTCTTGAGCCAGACTCCCTCTAACCTTTTTTATGTTAGTCATGACTCCCTCTCCTTTCGTTTATTCTTATCTGCACTTAGCTCTGTATTTGATCAAGCGGCGGAACCAAGGGTTTACTGATGATCATCACTAGCCCAAATATAACGTAACTCAAAATCACCGGTATAGGTGCCGCCAGAAAAGTGATGTTTTGGGCATGCATCAAACCAATCAGGGACAAAGCAGCTCCAAGGAAACTCCAGAGTCCAGCCTTAACCGGTTGATGTTCTATAATTGAAACTAAAATCGAGCCCCAAACAATGCAGGTTAACGGGAAGCCCCAGGCCAAAGTGTTTACAGCGTCTACAAAGACTCCAGCTCCTGCCAGTTGTGTTCCAACCTTTGCCAGGTCAATATTCAAGGCGGTAAATACGGGATTGAATTGTGACTGAACCAGATAAGCCCCGGCAGGAATAAAGGTAAGGAATACCGCTGGCAGATGCCGTCTAGGACTTTCCGTAGCCGCTACTTCTGCGAGCAGGATGGCTAACCAGATGAAGATTCCAGCAATAACACCGCTAGGGATCAGATTCATACCGGCCCAGAGAAGGCCTGTTAATCCGGTAACGAGGTAGATTATGGCTGCCAGGGTAGTGTAGCCACAACGCGCTCCAGCAGCTTTCCATCCCGGGTGCCCTGTCAAAACGAACGTCGGCATCCAGCTGCCTAGAAGGGCTCCGCCAATGGTGGTGAGCAGACTATCCGCTATAAGCACTTCGCGTAGAGAATACTTATCACCTACCGCTTCAGCAGCTTCAAGGTTACTTAGGGTCCACATCATCTGATATCCGACGGTAAGAGGTATGATGAGTGGAGCAAACTTGACGAACGCATCTTTAAGATGGAACAACCCGATAGGGGTAAACCGGAAGAAGTAGAAACCCGGAAACCCTTCGCCGAACCCCGGTACGTAGCCCACCGCGTACCCAATGATCCCACCGAGGATCATGACGATGGCCAGGGGCGGGACGGGTGTCCGCAAACCACCGTACATAGCCAAAAGGACTATGGCCAGGGTTACGAAGGCCACGTACGGCTGCGTAAACAATGTTATGCCGTATGTCGTTCCGACGAAGACCAGAAGAATTCCGCCGATAAACCCTAGTAAAGCCGCCCGAGGCAAAAGACTGCGCAACTTTTCCACAAAAGGCAGCATGACGATCTTTATTATCCCGTAGAGAAGATTACAGGCGAGTCCAAGCCCCCAGGCTAAATTGGCATCTTTAGTTGACAGCCAAGTGGGAAGTACCACAGCGAAAGTAATGGTGAGACTACCTACCAAATCCACGCCTGTACCAGGGAGCGCAGTTACATCGGTACGGCCTTCTTTACGAGCCAGCCTCAATCCCATCCAGGTACAGTACAGCTCACAGGCTACCTGCTGCCAAACAAAAGCCGGGAGGAGATAGAACATGATAATCTTGGCTGGAAAGCCGGCCGCTAGCAGAGGAGCTGCGCAGACAATAGGTATCGCATACTGAGCGAAGAAGAGAAACATGGCACCGTCCCAGTCTCCACGGGTGGCTTTCAACGTACCAAGAACATCTGCCAGGGTTACCTTTTGATGAGTGGTAGGCACATACTAACCTCCTTTCCACTGTTACGGAAGCTACTGCTACCTGGGGGGGCAACTAGGTGAGAGTAATTAGCGTTTATCCCCGAGGCTTACACCCATTTTCGTTAACGGCGTCAGTAGTTCGGGGCGGAAGTCACGAATGAACTTAGCTCCCCACTGGGCTTGACGAACCAAATCAGTATCAATTTCTGCCACAACGAGATCAGGCTCCTGGATCTTCCCTATCGCGACCAACCGCCCGAATGGATCAGCAACGTGGGATTCGCCCTGGAAAGTTGCCTCCATCGGAATACCCCGGTACTCGAATCTTTCTGTACCACACTTGTTGGCAGCTATAACAAAAACGCCATTTTCCCAAGCATGGACCCTGGTTACATCTTTAAGAATATCGTGCTCGATGTCCGTGACAGGCGATGGGTGGTTAAAGACCTGGACTACCAGCTGAGCACCCCGGAAAGCAAAAACCCGGATGAATTCAGCATAAACGGCGTCCTGGCAAACCTCTATGCCAATGTTCCCGATATCAGTCTTAAATACCGGGAGATCATCCCCGCGACGGAAGATCTCCGCTTCTTCGATTAAAATAGGATTTCCTGCAGGATCGGTCCAAGTATGAACATAGAGAGGCAGTACTGCCTTGGAATAGATCCCGGCCACCTCACCACGTCGGTTGATCAGAACGGCTGAATTGTAGACTACACCCGGCAGTTCTGAATCGCGGCGACAGATCCCGGCGATCAGATTAAAACCGTAGCGCTGAGCAACAGCGCCCCATTTGTCCGTAACCGGCCCAGGTACAGGTTCAGCTAACTCTAGGTGCTTTTCGCCAGCAGCATATCCTGTTGTAATCAATTCCGGGAGAACAACTAGATCTGGCTTTTCCTTTCCGGCCCGTTCCAACCATTCCAAACTAAGTGAAACATTTTTCTCCTTGTCCCCCAGTTCCGTCGCATACTGGCAAAGTGCCAGCCTAACTTTCATTCGCTTCACATCCTTTCTATGTGTTTATGAACGTCTGATAGCGGGTTCCAAAACAGCTTCTCCTCCACCTCCAGTTCAAAAGTTGACCTAGTTGAGCTGCAGCGCTCACCCCCTTATGCCAAATGTTTTTTCATTCTTCTAGAGGATTTCAGCCCAGGAACGACGAATTTGTGGGGTCAAAGTTGTAAAACAAATTTTAAGCCTGCTTTTTGTGCTACCTAACCTCTTCGCATTACTCACGTTTGAAAAACCTAGTTGCAATTACTGTGCCAAGCTAGCAGGCATCAACTTAGGCAGGGCCGCAAAATCCTATTAGGTGCTTTAGTGATGCAACCTGATTTGTGATGCAGAAATGCATCATTGTCGTGGAATAGTGAGGTGGTAGCATGGTGATAAAGGAAGACATCCTTGGGAAAGACACCCTGATCCAAATACTGGATTACTTTCCTGATGGTATAGCTGTCACCGATGCCCAGGGAAATTATCTTCTAGTTAACCGTGCTTATGAGACACTTGCGGGAATCAAGGCCGAAGAGGTCATCGGACGTAATGTTCAGTTCCTGTTAGACCAAGGCTATATTTCGCCTCCTTCGGTCAGCCAGCTCATTCAGAAAACCAAGAGAAGCATCAGCAGCATGCAGAAATTTAAACGTACAGGCAGGGAATTGTTGATAACTGGAAACCCCTTGTTTAATAAGCAAGGGGATTTGGTTCTGATTATCGCAACACTAAGGGATATGACCGAACTCAACCACTTAAAGCAGGAACTGGAGAAGCGAAGTCGTGAGTCAGAGGTGTACCAAGCGGAACTCGATATTCTCCGCCGGCAGCAAAAGGTAGAAAAGGTTATTTACCGGAGCAAGGTCATGTCTCACGTAATCGAACTGGTCAAGCGGGTTGCCCCGTTTGATACCACCATCCTTCTCACCGGCGAATCCGGTGTCGGCAAAGAAGTCATGGCCCGGCTGATCCACGATCTCAGCCCGCGCGCTGCCGAACCCTTTGTTGAGGTCAACTGCGCTGCCATACCGCCGGAACTCATTGAAGCCGAGCTGTTCGGCTACGAGGAAGGCGCCTTCACTGGAGCCAGAAAGCAGGGTAAGCCAGGCCTGTTTGAGGTGGCGCACAAAGGAACCCTGTTTCTGGACGAGGTGGCCGAACTCGCCCCGAAGACCCAAGCTGATCTCCTGCGGGTTCTGCAAGACAAAAAGGTGCGCCGCGTAGGCGGCACCAGCACTTTTGAAGTAAACACGCGGGTCATCGCCGCCACCAACAAGAACTTGGCCGACCAGGTGCAAAAAGGTGCCTTTCGCGAAGACCTTTATTATCGCCTGAACGTGGTCCCCATCACCATCCCGCCGCTGCGCCAGCGCAAGGAGGACATAACGCCCCTCGTGGCCCACTTCGTGGCTAAATGCAACGCCAAGTACGGGCTGAACAAGTCCATTTCTCCGGAGGTACTGCAGTCGTTTTTTCATTACGACTGGCCCGGCAACGTAAGAGAACTGGAACACACTGTGGAGCGCCTGCTCCTTACCTCCACCTCCTCGGAAGTCACATTGTCATCCCTGGCCCAGCAAAACCCCGGTGGGATTACGAGCTTCGAGTTTCTCTCGCTTCAGGGTTATCTCGACAGCATGGAAAGGCGGCTTCTGGAAAACCTCTACTCGTCGCTCGGCAGCACCCGCAAGCTGGCTCAAGTGCTGCAGGTGGACCAGTCCACAGTGGTGCGTAAACTCCAAAAGTACGGCATCACTAAACAAGACCGGGCTAAACATAATCCGGCGAATGACTGATCCACCGTTCCGGTTTGCACCCTGCAGATCGAAGCGAGATAACCTTCCGCAGAACGCTCGCGGGCTCGGGCAACGGCTCACCCCGCACCTCGGCCGCGAAGCGCAGGCAGAGGGCGCGGACCCAGGCGGGTCGCTTTATAACTTAGCCGGCCATCCACTTCGCCGCCTTGACATCGGTCTTGCGCCCAGGTACGGCCTTGATCTGCGAGCATTAACAACGAGGGTTTCGATTTCCGCCAGGGCAGGCAGTTGGCAATCGCCTGACTAATCTTCTAAAAAGAAAGAATACGGGAAATGTGGAAAGGAATTACAAAAAGAGCATAGAATTATACAAGAGTCAATCACTTGCAGCGAGGGGGAAGTCTTTGTGATGGAGCCGGGGCAGAGCTTTACGTGGCAGCTGCCGACTAAAGTTGTGTTTGGCACCGGCGCGGTCCGTAAGATCGGGGAACAGGCCAGGGCGTTAGGGGGAACACGGGTACTCGTGGTTACCGATCCTGTCCTGCGCCGGGTCGGACCGATAGAGGAAACGCGAAAGTACCTGGAGGAAGCCGGCCTGGCCGTGACCATCTACGATGGAGTAGAACCCAATCCCACCATTGAGGTGGTGGAACAGGGCCTTACTCTGGCCCGGGAATTCGCCTGTGACCTGCTGGTGGGTTTGGGCGGCGGCAGCTCTATCGACTCGGCTAAGGCGATCGGCCTTATGCTGAACAATGCCGGCTCCATCAGCGATTACTGGGGCAGGGCGCCGGCCAACCGGGCCGTACCCGTGATTGCCGTGCCGACTACCGCGGGTACGGCCAGCGAGGTCACCTGGGTTACAGTAATCAAGGATGCCAGGCGCAAGGTCAAGATGGGGATCGGCCACCCCAACCTGGCGGCGGCGGTCGCGTTGTGTGATCCGGCTCTCAGCACTACCATGCCTGCGAATGTTACCGCCTCTACCGGGCTCGACGCCCTGACGCACGCGGTTGAATCCTACACCAATACCAGCACGGAGCCGATTTCGGAGGCGCTGGCCTTGGAAGCGATCCGGCTCATCGGCGCCAATCTGCGGCCGGCGGTAGCCAAGGGTGATAACCTCTCGGCCCGCGAGCGGATGCTGCTCGCCAGCCTTATGGCCGGATTGGCTTTTGCCAACACCCGCTTGGGTATCGTGCACGCCATCACCTCGCCCCTGGGGGGGTATTTCCCTGTTCCGCACGGTGTTGTCAACGCCATCCTCCTGCCCTACGCCATGGAGTTTAACCTGATCGGCCACCTGGAAAAACACGCCCGGATAGCGGCGGCCCTGGGTGAAAATGTGCAGGGTCTTTCGCCGGTGGAAGCGGCCGGGAGGTCGGTGGAAGCCGTGAAGAAGCTGGCGAAGGATGTGGGGCTGCCGGCGGGGCTCGGCGAAGTGGGAGTCAAGGAAGAAAGCCTGCCTGAGGTTTGCGCAGAGGCTATGAAAAACGTCAACATCCCTATCAACCCCCGCCGGCCTACGGTAGAGGATCTTATTACCATCTGCAAAAAAGCCATGTAGAAATCTTGGGCTGGTTGTTTGCCCGGCCTGAGATCGGTCATGGGTTCTGGAACGCCGCGCCGCTGAAAGGAGGTGAGCTGAGTTCCCGGCTTGGAACAGCGTACTGACGGTCAAAAGTGAAGGGGGGAGAAGGTTGTGTCAGGCAAAAAAAGAATCGTTTGGGTGTTGCCCTCTCTGGTCATGATTGTTGCCCTGGTTGCCGGGTGCTCCAGTTCGCCGCAGCCGGCTGAGACAAAATTTCCGGAGAAACCAGTGACCATTATTTGCCCCTGGGCTGCGGGCGGAGGAACCGACGCGGTGGCGCGCGGGTTGGCGAAGGCGGCGGAGGCCCACCTCGGCCAGCCGATCACGGTCGTGAATCAAACCGGTGGGGGCGGTGCCACCGGGCACGGCGCGGGCGTTTCGGCCAAGAACGACGGCTACACGGCCACGATAATCACCTTTGAATTGTTGTCCCTCCCGCCACAGGGGCTGGTTCCCTTTACTTACAAGGACTTTGACCTGCTGATGCGCGTGAATATGGACCCGTCGGCGCTGACGGTAAAGGCGGACGCCCCCTGGAATTCGGTCCAGGAGTTTCTCGAAGCGGCCAAGGCTGAACCGGGCGAACTGAAGGTGGGCAATTCGGGCCCGGGCTCGGTGTGGCATATTGCCGCCGGCCTCCTGGAACAAAAAGCAGGTGTCAAGTTCACCCATGTGCCCTACGATGGGGCGGCACCAGCCGTGGCGGCGCTGGTCGGCGGCCATATCGAAGCGGTTACTGTGAGCCCGGCCGAGGTTGCGGGGCAGGTTCAGGCTGGTAACCTGAAGATCCTGGGGATCATGAGCGATGAGCGCATCGAACAATTCCCGGACGTCCCGACCTTAAAAGAGGCGGGATTGGACGTGGTCTTTGGGACCTGGCGCGGCCTAGCCGTTCCCAAGGGAACGCCCGCTGCCGTCAAGGACATCCTGGGGGCGGCCTTTAAGGCGGGTTACGAAGAACCGTCCTTTGAGGAGTTTGCCAAGAAGGCCGGTCTCGGGCTCGCCTATCAGCCGGCCGACGAATTCACCAAGTTCCTCGACGAACAGTCCGTGCGCGTGGCAGAGGTAATGGATGCGCTGGGTATGGTAAAGAAATAGTCAAAGGAGGTAGGGTGCCTGAACAGGCACCCTACCGGAATCAACATGAGGTGGTCACATGAAGAAGCCGGACATCGCGGCCGGATTCCTGGCCCTTGCGTTGGCAACCTACGTTTTTTTCGAGACCGCGCATTTTCCCCCGGACTCAGTGTTACTTCTGGGACCGGCTTTCTTTCCGCGCCTGCTGGCCGGCGGGCTGAGCATACTGGCCGCCGCACTGATCGGGATGGCGCTGGCCGGTAGATCCTCCTCCACAGGACCAGAGTTTGACTTCGCCGGCGGCGGCATGCGGCGGGCGCTCCTGGCGCTGGTGGGAGCCGGAGTTTATACGCTGCTCTTGCCCGGTTTGGGTTTTGTTCCGGCCAGCATCCTCTTCCTCATCTATCTGATGGTCTTGCTGCAGCTGAAAAATTACGTGAAGGTGCTCGGCGTTTCCATCGCGGTGACAGCGGCCGTGTTCTTCGTGTTCCATACAGTGCTTAAAATCGCGTTGCCCCTGGGGCTCCTGGCGCGCTAGTTGGGGGGAGGTAAAGATGGACTTTGATCTTCTCTGCCGGGGCTTTCTTCAGGTCTTTCACGTGAGCAACCTCTTGGTGGTGCTTCTTGGGGTGGTCGGCGGGGTTGTCGTCGGGGCCTTGCCGGGTCTGACCGCAACCATGGGCGTGGCGCTCTTGGTGCCTTTTACCTTCGGCCGGCCGGTGTTACAGTCCATGGTGATGTTGCTGGGGATCTTCTGCGGCGCCATCTACGGCGGCTCCATCTCCGCCATTCTCATCCATACTCCCGGCACCCCGGCCGCCGCGGCGACGGTTCTCGACGGCTACCCGCTGGCTTTGCAGGGCAAAGCAGGGAAGGCGATACGCATGTCCACTGTGGCCTCCGGCATCGGAGGAATGTGCGGCGCCTTGATCATGACCTTCCTCTCACCCCCGATTTCCCGGGCGGCACTCGCTTTCAGCGCTCCGGAGTACTTCGCCCTGGCGGTTTTCGGGCTCAGTATCATCATCTCGGTATCGGGCAGGTCCTTGGTGAAAGGACTCATCGCGGGCCTCTTCGGCCTGCTGCTTTCTACCGTTGGTCTGGATCCCACCTCCGGGTACCCGCGTTTCACCTTCGGTTCGATGGATCTTTACGGCGGGCCTGCCTTTATCCCCACCCTGATCGGCCTTTTCGCGTTATCTGAGGTCTTTCTCAATATCGAGACGCTCTTCAAAGCGCAAGAGGTCGGCGGCAGGCTCACCGACATGTCGCTCAGCCTCAAGGAACTCTCCCCCTGCCTCAAGACGATCTTCCGCTCCACTATTTTAGGCACCTTTATCGGCGCCGTCCCGGGAGCCGGGTCGGACATCGCCGCTTTTGTCGGTTACAGTGAGGCCAAGCGTGACTCCAAGCATCCGGAGCTTTTCGGCACCGGCACTCTCGAAGGGGTTGCCGCCGCAGAAGCGGCGAACAACGCCTGCACCGGCGGGGCCATGATTCCGATGCTCAGCCTGGGGGTGCCCGGGGACGCGGTAACGGCCGTCTTGCTGGGGGCACTCATTTTACAGGGGCTGCAGCCGGGGCCGATGCTGTTCCGCGAGCACCTGGATCTTGTGTACGGCATTTTCGCCGGCATGATACTGGCGAACCTGGTTATGTTTCTTGTCGGGATGTTCGGCGCCCGCTACGTGGCCCAGATCATCAACGTGGACAGAAGGATTTTACTGCCGGTTATATTCCTGCTTTCCCTCGTCGGCTCTTTTGCCATGCGCAACAGCTTGTTCGACGTTTGGCTGGCCTTGGGGTTTGGTATTCTGGGTTACTTGATGTCCAAGTACAACTTCCCGGCTTCGCCCATCTTGCTTGCACTGATCCTTGGCCCCATGGCGGAAAGCAACCTGCGGCGAACCCTGATCATGTCCCAAGGCGATTGGCGGGTCTTTGGGACGCGCCCCATCAGTCTCGTCATGCTGGGGCTGGCCCTTGTTTCCGTTGTTACCACCCTCATTAAGGAACAGCGCGCCCGGGCAGCCCTGAAGCAGGCCGGACTCCGGCTTCAGTGACCGGGCATGTGGGCAATTATTCCAGCCGTCGCGTGCCCGCCGCCAAGAAAATACCGGGACGACAGGCACCCACCACATGCCGCTGCACATAACAACGGATACGCCGCTACGCCTTATTGTCTGCTGACGGCCGTTGCTTCCTTGACCTTCTGCAAGATCCTACTTACCTGCTTCTTCCTTTCTTCATTAAGCGAACCGGCGGACTGGCGGACAAACGATTCTATGCCAACGCCCCGCTGCTTACATGCTTCTTTAATGACGCCAATGGGAGGATTATCCAAGGCATAGACCTCAAGCAGCGGAAGCAGGGTTCTGTGCCACTTCAGGCTCTCGGCCGGATTCCCCTTAACAAAGCTCTCATAGAGCCCTACGGTAACTTCTGGATAGAAGTTGGCTGTTCCTGGAATGGCTCCATCCCCGCCCATGGCCAGGGTATTGAACAGATGGTCATCGAAGCCGACCAACACCGAGAACTCCGGCTTAACGGCCTTAACCTCCAAGATTAACTGGCGGACATAGGTTATGCTGTCTACGCTCGCCTTTATGCCTACGATATTTGCGAAGTCGGTCGCCAGGCGCTTCACAAGTTGGGGCGACATTTGTTGGCCCGTCAGGGCGGGAAAATGATAGATAAGCACAGGAATGTCAACGGCTTGGGCAATGGCCGCAAAATAGTCGTACAGGTTCTCCTCGGTAAGGCCCCAGTAGTAAGGAGTTACAACCAGTACACCATCCGCTCCAACGTCCTTGGCATGCCGGGTCAGGTCGATCGCTTCGCGTGTGTTGCAGCTTCCCGTGCCGACCAGCAAAGGAACTCTCCCGTTGATGTACTTTGCGGCGAACTCGCTGAAGGATTTTCTTTCTTGGGCGTCGAGGCGGCTGAATTCACCCATGCTGCCGAGAATAAAGATGCCGTGTACCCTGCTGCCGATGAGGAAATCAATGAGCTTTTCATTGCCTTCCCAGTCAAAAGTTCCATCCTCTTTGAAAGCCGTCAGCATTGGCGGTATAACCCCATGGAATCTCGTGCCGGACATCAATTCACGCTCCTTATCTTAATGAAACACTTGTTTTATGGATAACCGACCCCCTGCCCCTCTTAAAGGAGGGGCAGGGGTGCTCTTTTGGCGGCCACTTTTTATTGGGTCGGTCCGATGCGATTGATGCCAAAATCGCCGAAACCCAATTGCTCAGCTTTGGTCAGTTTTCCCCGGCATACTTCTACAAGCTCGGCAAAGATCCTCTCCCCTACTTCGCGAACCGTGCTCGTCCCCTCGATAATCCCGGCAGCACTGATGTCGATGTTGTCCTCCATCGTCCGGCAGGTGTTGCCGTTGCCGCACACCTTAATTGTCGGTGCGATGGGGCAGGCCGTGGGCGTGCCGCGTCCAGTGGTGAACACAATTATCTGTGCCCCGCCCGCAGCCATGCCGGTGATGGATTCGATGTCGTTACCGGGTGTGTCCATAATGACAAGGCCTTTCTTCGTCGGCTTGTAGGCGTATTCAATGACCTCCTGGACCGGGGCCAAACCGGCTTTGTGGACGCAACCCAGGGATTTTTCCTCCAGGGTGGAGAGCCCGCCTTTTTTGTTGCCTGGTGACGGATTCGCCAGGCGGATGTCTTCTCCCATGCGAAAGGCACTTTCTTCTGCCCGCTTGACGATCTCAATGACCCGCTTTGCCACTTCCGGGCTGACCGCCCGCTCCGCCAGCAAATGCTCGGCGCCTATCAATTCCTGGGTTTCAGAGAGTATGGCCGTACCGCCGTGTTCCACCAGCAGATCACTGGCCACACCGACCGCCGGATTCGCCGCAATGCCTGATGTTGTGTCCGACCCGCCACATTCCAAACCGAGGATAATCTCGGACAGGTCATGTTCTTCCTTTTCCTGCAGTGACAAGTCGGCCAGCATCTTGCGCCCGATCCTAACGCCTTCACTTACGGCGTTGATCGTTCCACCCGCCTCTTGTATGACAATGCAGGCCACCGGTTTACCTGACTTTGCGATGCCTGCGGCAACTTCCTGGGGCTGAACATTTTCGCACCCTAAACCGACAACGATGCAGGCTCCGACGTTGGGGTTGGTACCAAAGCCGACCAACGTTCTCTTTGTTTGTTCGCCATCGATGGGAAACTGCGAGCAGCCGTGCTGGTGGGTGATACCCACCGCTCCCGGAAGTTGCTGGGCAATCCTTTGTACCGTGTTGTTTGCGCAGACGACCGACGGTATTATGAGTAAGTAATTCCTAATACCTACCGTACCGTCCGGCCGGGTATAACCTTTAAATTTCACCTTACATCCTCCTTCGCCGCCGTGTCTCCTCTTCCCCGGATGCCTTCAATGTTGTGATCGTGAACATGGGCGCCCTTTCTTATCTTTCGACTTGCTTTACCGATCGTCTGGCCGTACTTGATAACCTTGTCCGCTGTCTCCAGGTCGCGTACGGCAAATTTATGTCCGAACGGAATGTCCTCCAGTAGTTCTATTTCCTCCTCAAAACCCTCACCCTTAACCAGCGCCCGCTGCCCTTTTACGAGGTCTCTGATTGCCACCGCAACATTGTCCCGCTGGTTGATAAGCAAAGCATCGTGTTTTCTCTCGGCCATCTCAGCCACCTCCAAGAACTAAGTCGGTTACGCCGTCGCCTGCCTGGGTTGTTCTTCGATGCGCGGCGAACCCCCCTTCGGTGTAAGGTCTTTTGCAGAGCCAAAATGTTTTGCGGCCCACGTGGTAAGGATCGGTACCAGAATAGCGGTTATGACAACCGAAGCACCTGCCGCAGCCGTCGCTTGGGCCACATAAGGCTGCCAGGAAGGATCGACCATCGCCACGGCTGCCGGCGTAGCCACCGAGTTGCCGGCGGAGCTGGCCACCGCTGCCCCGGCATAACCGGGACGTTTAAGGACCGTTCTGTCTGCCAGTATGCAGAAGAGACCCGATATCACCACTGTCAGCAACCCCAAGATTAGGCCGGAAATCCCGCCACTTAAGCACCTCCCTTCTGCCGTTAGGCTTATACGCTTTGGGCACGATAGCCCAACGCGCTGGAGATTTGCAGGGCATAATCCACCACAACCTCGGCCAACTCCATCACCCTGGAATCCGTTAGTCGGAAGACAGGACCGGACACGCTGAGCGCTGCTATTATCTTGCCTTCATGATCCCGGATGGGCGCTGCGACGCAACGCAGGTTGTTCATTGACTCTTCGTTGTCGATGGCATAGCCCTGCTCCCGGACCCTGGCCAGCTCCTGTTCCAGTTTGTCTGGATCAGTTATTGTGTTTTTCGTCAGCCGAACTAAGCCCCTTTCGGAAATAAGCTGCCGCCGACTCTGAACCGGAAGTTCCGAGAGCAAGACTTTCCCCAATCCGCTGCAGTGCGGCGCCAAACGTGATCCAATCTTGGTCGCGATGTAAATGGATTGCTGAGATTCCTTCTTGTCGATGTAAAGAACCTCTCCCTGATCCAAGATAGCCAGCTGCACTGTCTCCCCCACCTCGTTACCCAGCTTGATGAGATAGGGGGAGGCCACCGTTCTAACGTCGGCGATGGCGGTGACCTTGTTACCGATCTCAAACAAGCGTATTCCCAAGGTGTACTTTCCCGTATGCGAAGACTGCCTTACGTAGCCGTAATCCCTCAGGGTCGATAGAATGCCATGCACGGTGCTTTTCGCCTGTTCCAGGTCTCGTGCGATTTCGCTCAAGGAAAGCTCCCTCCCCTTGGCGGCGAGGAGCTCCAGTATGTTTATTGCCTTGACCACCGACTGAATGTGATTCGCGCTTTCCAGTTCCTTTCTCGCAACTTCCCTCATGGCAATCTCCTTCATAAGGGCGTTTTGTTCGGCAATGCCGAATACTATTCTGCATTACCGAAACACAGCAACTATTCTCCGGTCCACCGGGGTATTCCTGCCACTGGCGGGCAGGTTTTGTTCGGCTATAGCGAAATTTGTTTTGAAACTCCAGGAACCAAGCAAAAAAGAGGCCCCGGGCGGCAAATCCCGCCGGGGCCAAAGCAACAAAAAGAAAACCTGGGTCTTTCACCCAGGTCAGCCGCGCACTTCCACTACTTTAATCTGTTCCCGGAGCTTGGCCGCTACTTCTTCCAGGAAGGAAGCCGCACAGGGCGGCGTCGCCTCCAGCTCCGGGCTGATGAGCGGGTGCGTCGGCCGGAAGGGCTGCAGCACGTACTTCTCGCTGCCGGCGAGCTCTGCGCCGAGGGCGAGGAGGTCTTCCGCCGTCAGGAGCCCTGGCACCACCGTGGTGCGAAACTCGTAGGCCGGGGCCACCGACCGGATCAGTTCTATGCTCGCCCGGACAGCCTGGAGGTCCACCGGGCGGCCGGCCAGGAGGCCGTACTTCGCCCGCGGCGCCTTCACGTCCATGGCCACGTAATCGAGGAGCCGCTCGGCCAGGAGGGTGCGCAGCGCTTCCGGGCGAGTGCCGTTGGTGTCGAGCTTCACTTTCAGGCCGGCCCGTTTCAGGCGGCGGAGAAACGCGGGCAGCTCCGGCGCCAGGGTGGGCTCTCCTCCCGTGACGCAGACCGCCGGCACCAGCCGACGCCGCCTCAGGATAAAGGCCAGAACTTCCTCCAAGCTCTCATCAGCGGTTGCGGCCGCCTCTAGCACCAGGCCGGCGTTGTGGCAAAACGGGCAGCGGAAGTTGCAGCCGCCGAAAAAGACGGTGCTGCAGATGTTCCCCGGGTAGTCCACCAGGCTTACGGGTACGAAGCCCTTGATCCCCACGCCCTACTCGCTCCCTGCCGCCGCCTGCGCGATGCCCGCCGGCTCCACCTGGAAGGTAGAGCGCTGGCGGAACTCTTCCTTCTTGCCCTTGTTCCAGTTCTTCACCGGCCGGTAGTAACCCACCACCCGGCTCCAGATCTCCGTTTCAGCGCCGCACTCCGGGCAGCTCGGCCGCTCGCCGGTGAGGTAGCCGTGCTCCGGGCAGACGCTGAAGGTGGGAGTGAGCGAGAAGTACGGCAGGTGGAAGTGCTCGAACACAGTGCGGATTACCTGCTCACAGGTCTTGATGTCCGTGAGGCGCTCACCCAGGAAGGCGTGGAACACCGTACCGCCGGTGTAGCGCACCTGGAGCTCGTCTTGGTGCTCCAGCGCGGCGAAGAGGTCCAGCCCGTGGTTGACGGGCAGTTGCGTGGAGTTGGTGTAGTACGGTTCCCTTTCGCCCGCTGTGATGATATCCGGGTACAGCTGTTTATCCAGCCGGGCCAGCCGGTAGCTGGTGCCTTCCGCCGGGGTGGCCTCCAGGTTGAAGAGCTGCCCGGTTTCTTCCTGGAAGTCCCGGAGCTTTTCCCGCATGAACTCCAGCACGCGCAGGGCAAACTCCCGGCCCGCCGGCGTTTCGATCCCCGCGCCCAAGAGGTTCAACGCTGCCTCATGCAGGCCGACGATGCCGATGGTGTTGAAGTGATTCTCCCAGTAGTGGCCGAAGGTTTCCTTCACATGGCGCAGGTAGAAACGGGAGTAAGGGTAAAGCCCCTGCTCGGTGAACTTTTCCAGAGCCTTGCGCTTCAGAAGCAGGCTCTCTTTAGCCAGATTCATCTGCCGGGTTAGGAGGGAAAAGAATTTTTCCTCGCTCCGGGCGAGATACCCGAGGCGCGGCAGGTTGATCGTAACCACCCCGATGGAACCGGTTAAGGGGTTGGCGCCGAACAGGCCGCCGCCGCGCCGCCTGAGCTCGCGGTTATCGAGGCGGAGCCGGCAGCACATCGAGCGCACGTCCTCCGGCTTCATCTCTGAGTTGATGAAGTTGGCGAAGTAGGGGATGCCGTATTTGGCGGTCATGGCCATGATCTTATCAGCCACCGGCGTCCCCCACGGAAAGTCACGCGTGATGTTGTAAGTGGGGATGGGGAAGGTGAAGATGCGGCCCTTGGCATCGCCTTCGGTCATGACCTCACAGAAGGCCATGTTCACCATGTCCATCTCTTTTTGGAAGTCGCCGTAGACGGCCTCTTGGCGCCTGCCGCCCACGATCACCGGCTCACCCTGCATGTGGCGCGGCACCCGCACGTCCATGGTGAGGTTGACAAAGGGGGTCTGGAAGCCCACGCGGGTCGGTACGTTGATGTTAAAGATGAATTCCTGCATGGCCTGCTTGACCTCTTTGTAGGAGAGGCCGTCGTAGCGGATGAAGGGCGCGAGATAGGTGTCGAAGCCGGCCAGCGCCTGGGCACCGGCCGCCTCGCCCTGCAGGGTGTAGAAGAAGTTGGCGATCTGCCCCAGGGCCGTGCGGAAGTGCTTGGCGGGCGCGCTTTCCACTTTTTGCGCTGCGCCTTTGAAGCCCTGTTCCAGAAGGTCCCCCAAATCCCAGCCGCAGCAGTAGGGGGCAAGCAGGGAAAGATCATGCAGGTGCAGGTCGCCGCTGACGTGGGCATCGCGGATCGCCGGCGGGTAGACCTTTTCCAGCCAGTAGCGCGAGGTCACCGCACCGATGATGTGGTTATTGAGCCCCTGGAGCGAGTAATCCATGTTGCTGTTTTCGTTGACGCGCCAGCTCTCCCCCTCCAGGTAGCGGAGAACGGTTTTCTCCACGTCCAGTACCAGGTGCTCCAAGCTGCGCCACTCGGCGTGCTGCTGCCGGTAGAGGATGTAGGCCTTGGCCGTGCGGGCATGCCCGCGCTCAATGAGGACCTTCTCCACCAGGTCCTGGATGTCTTCCACCTCGGGGATCTCCGTTTGATAGCGGGCCTTAAGGAGTTCTTCCACCTCCAGCGCCAGTTTTTCCGCCCGCCCGCGGTCGCCGCCACCCACCGCCTGTGCGGCCTTGAAGATGGCCGTGGCTATCTTGGAACGGTCGTAGGGCACCAAACGGCCATCGCGTTTTCTGATTCTCTCCAGCATCTTTCCACCTTCCCTTCCAGTGCTGCTGCCACCACCAGAGCCGGGATGTCGGGCCCAACCCACAATATGTAGTGGCACCTTAATTATAGACCCACAACATGGAGACGTCCAGGGGCGCCAAACGTCTTCTGCGGCCGTCAGGAGCACTTACCCGGCCCAGGCCACCCTGCTCGTCCAGGTTGTGGCCCTTTTGCAGACTTGCACCAGGAAGGATTATGGGGGGCCGTAGCGAATCTTTTGGGAGAAAGCCCGCGAGCCTAGCTGTCCGGAGGCGTACCAGCATGAAAAGCCTGAACGTCGGTGTTTCGGCCGCCCTCGTTCTTTGCTTCTTCGTCCTGTCGCCGCTCGTGGCCGCGCCGCTGGCGCCGGCGCCGGCGCCGCCGCTTACGCCCGCTGCCGCGGAAAAAGAGCGGCTCGTCGCTGAGATCCTGGCGCTTGACACCCGGTTGGCGTTGCTCCAGCGCGAGCAAGCACAGGCCGAGGAGCGCATCAAGCAGCTTACGGCTGACCTCAACGGCACCGCCCAGGAAAAAGAACGCCTGACCCGCCAGGCCGCCGGCGAGCAGGAGAACGTGGCCCTCTGGCTGCGCTTTCTGGCCGAAGACGGCACCCTAACCTACCTGGACGTTCTTCTGGGGGCGGCCGATTTCAGCGATTTCCTCACGCGCCTGGACCTGGTGCTTACCATTATCGAAAGCAACGTGGACCGGCTGGAGCAGCTTAAGGCCCTGGCCGCCGCCGTAGCAGCCAAAGAGGAGGAGCTGGCTCAAAAGCAAGCCGAGCTGGCCCAGGCACACGCCGCCATCAGCCGAAACTTGGCAACAGCGCAGGAGCTCCGCCGGGCCAAAGCCGGCGCGCTGGCCGAGGCGGAGAAAAAGCTGGCCGACTTCGCCACTCTCCTCGCGGTAAGCCAGGCCTGGGAAACGGTGCTGCCGGACATCGACCGGCTGCTGTCCCGCCTGGAAGCCGTGCCCTGGGAGCGTGTCCAACCGGACAGCTTGGAGGTGAACTACCTCTTCGGCCAGGCGCACCTGGCCTACCGGGAAGCCACGCTGGCCGGCCTGCTCCAGAGTCCCGAGGACGCGAGCGACAGTTTGGAGCTTACCTGCCTGCCCGGCCGCTTAACCTTAACGCGGCCCGCCGCGGCCGGGCGCCCGGCCTACACCCTAAGCCTGGAGCTCGCCCCCGACGGACGGCGTCTTATGCTTAAACCCGCAGGCATCCGCGTGGCGGGAGCCGACGTTCCCACCCCTACCCTGGCGCTGCTTTTCGCCGGACGGGACCTGGCGCTTACCCTCCCGCTTCCCGCCGGGTTAAAAATCTCCCGGGCCGAAGTGGAAACCGGCGCGCTCAAGGTCACTTTAACCCGGGCATAAAAAGCGGCAGGTGCAGCGCCTGCCGGGAGTGAAGAACACGCAATGAATTCGGTTGAAGGGCTGGTTGGACGGTTGTCGGCAATGTGAAGCCGCGTCCGCCTTTATCTGCATCGCCCTGGAAGAGGGGGGCAAGTAACCAGGTGCCGGCGGGCCGCGCCGGCCATGTAGAGCGAGCCGCACACCAGCACGGCGTCGCCGGGCGCGGCCAAGGCCAGGGCGCGGTCCACCGCGCGCGGGATCTCAGGCTCCACGTACACCGCCGGCACGCAGGCCTTAAGACCCGCCGCCACCTGCTCGGGCGCCGCGGCGCGCGGGCTCGCGGGCCGGGTAACCACCGCCGCCTGGGCCAGAGGGCCCAGGGTCTTTAACACCGCCGACACGTCTTTGTCGCCCAGCATGCCGAGCACGAGGATGAGGCGCCGGCCGGGCAGGTAGGTCCGCACGGTGCGGGCCAGAGCCTGCGCCCCATCGGGGTTGTGGGCGCCGTCGATGATTGCCAAAGGCGCTGTGCGCACCACCTCAAAGCGCGCCGGCCAGCGGGCGGCGGCCAGGCCCCGGCGTACAGCGTCCTCAGGTATAATCGCACCTTGGCTGCCGAGTACCGTCAGGGCCAGGGCGGCGGTGGCGGCGTTGTCCAGTTGGTGCGGGCCGAGAAGCCTGATCTCAAGATCCGGATGAGAGCGGCCGGCTGCCGTAAGGTCAAAGCGCTGGCCGCTTAAATCTTGCCGGCCGGGCACCACCGTGCAGTGGGCCCGCACGCTGAATAGCGGTGCGCCGCGCTCGGCAGCGCGGGCGGTAATGACCCGGGCGGCTTCGTCCTCTTGGGGCGCCAGCACCACCGGGCGCCCGGGCTTGATGATGCCGGCCTTTTCCCGGGCGATCTCCGTCAGGGTGCGGCCCAGCACGGCCACGTGGTCGTAGCTGATGTGGGTGATCACCGCCACCTGCGGCTCCACCACGTTGGTGGCGTCCAGCCGCCCGCCCAGGCCGACCTCGAGGACCAGGTAGTCCACCCGCTCACGGGCGAAGTAGAGAAAGGCCGCCGCCGTCAGCACCTCGAATTCCGTCGCCTGCCCGCCCCCGGCGGCCGCCACCGCCTCGGCCGCCGCACGCACACGCGTGAGGAGCGCCGCCAACTCGTCCGGGGCGACCTCCCTACCGTTCACCTGGAAGCGCTCGGTGTACTCCACCAGGTGGGGTGAGGTGTACAGGCCGGTGCGGTAGCCGGCCGCCGCCAGCACCGCGCTGATCAAGGCGCAGACAGAGCCTTTGCCGTTGGTGCCGGCCACGTGGATCACCTTAAGGCCCTGCTCAGGATGCCCCAAGAGCGCCAACAGCCGCTCAATGCGCTCCAGGCCCGGCCGGCTGCCGAAGCGCGCCAGCGACTCCAACCAGACCGTGGTTTCTTCCCAATCCATCGCCCCACCCTCCATTCCTCAACAGCGGACGCGCTAAACCGCGCCCTTACGCCTCGAGCTGGCTGAGACGCAGCTTCAGGCGGGCCAGCTTGTCGCGGTAGCCGGCCTCCTTCTCGCGCTCCTTGGCCACCACCTCGGCCGGCGCCTTGTTCACAAAGCCAGGGTTGGAAAGCAGCCGCTCGCTGCGCGCCACCTCGGCCTCCATGGCGGCGATCTCCTTCGCCAGCCGCGCCTTCTCCTTCTCGATGTCCACCAGGTCGGCCAGGGGCAGGTAGGCCTCCACGCCGCTGGCGATCACGCTCACCGCCCGGGCCGGTTTCTTCTCGCTCACAGGGCCGACGGCCACCTCGCCGGCGGCGGCCAGCGCCTCCAGGTAAGCCCGCCCGGCTTCCAAGGCGGCTGCGGCTTGGTCGTCCGCCTGGATGATAACCCGCGCCTTGCGGCTGGGCGGCACCTCCATCTCGGCGCGGGCGTTGCGGATGCCGCGGATGAGCTGCTGCAGCAGGCCGAAGTCCCGCTCGGCGGCCTCATCGCGCGCGGCGAGCGCCGCCGGCCAGGGCGCCACCACGATGCTCTCGCCCGCGTGCGGCAGGTGCTGCCAGATCTCCTCGCTGATGAAGGGCATAAAGGGATGCAGCAGCCGCAGCGTCCGCTCCAGGACCTCCCAGAGCACGTACTGGGCAGTCCGCCGCGCCCTTTTATCCTCACCGTAGAGGCGCAGCTTCGCCACCTCCACGTACCAGTCGCAGAACTCATCCCAGATGAAGTCGTAGAGGGTGCTGCCCGCCCCGCCCAGGTCGTAGGCCTGGATGAGCTCCGTCACCCGGTCCCGCGTGGCGCTGAAACGGCTCCGGATCCAGCGGTCGGCCAGGGTGTACGTAAGCTCCGCCGGGTTCACCGCGGCCGGATCGAAATCCTCCAGGTTGAGGAGGGCAAAGCGCGCCACGTTCCAGACCTTGTTGGCAAAGTTGCGGGTCGCCTCTACCTTGTCCCAGTGGAAGCGCAGGTCGTAGCCGGGAACGCTCGCGGTGATGAGCATAAAGCGCAGGGTGTCGGCGCCGTACTTCTCGATCACCTCCAGGGGGTCGATGCCGTTCCCGAGGGACTTGCTCATCTTGCGGCCCTCGGCGTCCAGCACCAGGCCGTGGATGAACACGTTGCGGAAGGGCACGTCGTCTTGAAAAGCCAGGGCCATGAAGATCATACGGGCCACCCAGAAGAAGATGATGTCCCGCCCGGTGACGAGGACCGAGGTGGGGTAGAAGTACTTCAGGTCCGCCGTCTCCTCCGGCCAGCCCAGGGTCGAGAAGGGCCAGAGGGCGGAGGAGAACCAGGTGTCGAGGACGTCAGGGTCCTGCTCGATGCGGGTGCTGCCGCAGCGCGGGCACGCCGTGAGGTCCGTGCGGCTCGCCGCCTCCGCCCCGCACTCCCTGCAGTACCACACCGGAATGCGGTGGCCCCACCAGAGCTGGCGTGAGATGCACCAGTCGCGGATGTTCTCCAGCCAGTTGATGTAGATCTTGGTGAAGCGCTCGGGGATGAAGCGGATGCGCCCGTCGCGCACCGCCGCCAGCGCCGGCTCGGCCAGGGGCTTCATCTTGACGAACCACTGGCGGGAAAGGAGCGGCTCGATCACCGTACCGCAGCGCGAGCAGTGGCCCACGGCATGCGCCAGGTCTTCGATTTTGACCAGGTAGCCGCCCTCCTCCAGTTCCTTCACCAGCTGCTCGCGACACGCGTAACGGTCCAGCCCGGCGAACTTGCCTGCCGCCTCGGTCATTTTCCCGTCGAGACCGATGACCGTGATCTCCTCCAGGCGGTGGCGGCGCCCCATCTCGAAGTCGTTGGGATCGTGGCTGGGTGTCACCTTCACAGCACCGGTGCCGAAGGACGGGTCTACGTAATCGTCGGCGAAAATCGGCAGGCGCCGCCCAACGACCGGAAGAACGGCCTCCTTGCCCACCAGGTGCCGGTAGCGCTCATCCTCCGGGTGCACCGCGATGCCTGTATCGCCCAGCATGGTCTCCGGGCGGGTGGTGGCCACGGTGATGTAGCCCTCGCCCTCCGCCAGCGGGTAGCGGATGTACCAGAGCTTGCCAGGCGTGTCCTCGTGCTCCACCTCGATGTCGGAGATGGCGGTGTGGCAGTGCGGGCACCAGTTGATAATGTAATTGCCGCGGTAGATCAGCCCGCGCTCGTAGAGGCTCACGAACACCTCCCGCACCGCCCGCGAGCAGCCCGCGTCCATGGTGAAGCGCTCGCGCGTGAAGTCGCAGGAAGCCCCCAGGCGCTGCAGCTGGCGGATGATCCGCCCGCCGTATTGCTCCTTCCACTGCCATACGCGCTCGAGAAACTTCTCCCGTCCCAGGTCCCAGCGGCTCAGGCCCTCTTTGGCCAGTTCCGCCTCCACGCGGGCCTGGGTGGCAATCCCGGCGTGGTCGGTGCCGGGCAGCCACAGGGTGGGGTCGCCCTGCATGCGATGGAAACGGATCAGGACGTCCTGGATGGTGTTATCCAGGGCGTGCCCCATGTGGAGAGCCCCTGTGACGTTCGGTGGCGGGATAACAATGGTAAAGGGTTCCTTCTCCGGCTCAATCCGCGGCGTAAAGTACCCGCCGTCCAGCCAGAATTTGAACCATTTTTCTTCCACCGCCTGCGGGTCGTAGACGGTGGGAATCTCCTGCGCCGGCACGTCATCATCCTCCTTAAAGCTGTATATGCTCATGGTCCGCGCACCACCAAAGCTTCGCGCCGCTCTTGCTGCTTTGTCCGCCATACCTTGACTCATTCCAGCCAGCCCGCCGGAGCGTGCCGGCAACCTGCCGCAGCCGCACCGGCGGCACCGCCAGCCGTACCAGACGCAGAAAGGCCTCCGATCCGATAAGGACGGAGGCCCCGTGGTACCACCTTACTTCCCCGGCAAGGCACAGCCGTACCAGGCTCTGTGCCGTAACGCGGCGGTGCGGCCGGGGCTAACCCTCGCCCCGGCGGCTCCCGGGCGACCTTCGGTGCCTTCTCCGGAGAAGCCTTACAGCCGCGGGCTTCCCTCTCTGGCCGGTCCAGCCACCTACTCCTCCCGTTCGCAGCCTTTCCCAAAACTCGTTGCCTTTATGATACCCCAGTACCCCGGCACTGTCAAGTGCGCGCCATCCGGTGTGTGCCCCTCATTTCCAGCGCCACAGCAGCCGAGGATAACCCTCGTTCAGATCTTAGGTTTAACGCCGAGGACCCTCTCCGAAAGAGGCCCGAAGACGGCCGCGATGAGTTTGGTGGGATTGGGAAGCTTGACACCCAAGGCTAAAGGAAGGCTGATGGCGACGGCCAGGGCCATAAAGACGGAGAAGGCGATTAGATCCCGCCACTGCTTCTTCTTGATGAGGCGCGGCACTTCAAAGGCGATGATGGCGAGGTAAACCAAAAAGAGCAGAACGATCATGTCTTCCACCTCCTGCCAGGTGCCGGGCACCCGTGTGCAAATCTGCAAAGAACTTTGGAAAGTTGATACCTGACCCCGATTAAGGGGCTTGGGTGGAAAGGGCGCTGCGGCGGATTTTGGCTGTGCTGTCTACTTTGACGGTCAGGTCCTTCAGGCCCTGGGGCCAGTCTTTTTCGAGCTGTTTCCAGAGCCTGGGCTGCCCGCGGTGGATGGCCTCGCCGAAGGCGAAGGGGTCCACCCCCAGGCTCTTGGCCCTGCCCACGGCCGCTTCGATTTCGTTGCGGATCACCGTGGCCGCCTGGCGCTCCAGCGAACGCCGGGGCTCGGGCTTGGTGAGGTCGCCCTGGCAGCCTTGGTCGGCCAGGGCCAGCTCTGTCTTAACTTTGACGGTGATTTCCGGGCGGCCCTCCCGGGCTTTGACTTCGAGCCTGCTGGCGACACGGAAAAGCTCCAGGCCCACGCGGTCGTCTTCTTTGTCCGGGTGCTGGGGGCAGCGGACGTTGATGATGGTGCTGGCGAAGTCCCCCCGCACCCAGTTCAAGCCCCGGGCTTCCGCAGGCTCCAGGAAGCCGACCAGCTTGTCTTTGCGAAAGAGGGCCATGCTCTTAAGCCGCAGGATGCGAACCGGCCGGCCCCCGCCGCCTTCGCTTCCCCCGCCGCCGGCGGAGCCGGCCGTCCCCTGGCCGCCTCCGCCGCCCCCTTGAGCCAGTCCCGGCGGTTCAGGGACAGCCTTAAGCTCCAGGCCCCCGGTTATGGGGTCGGCGCCTGCGGCTGCCATGGCTACGAGGAATTCGTTGATGGAAGATACGCGGGAATGGGCGTTGGCCCGGACCACTTTCTTCAACCCGACCACTTCCAGCCCTACAGTTTTCTCCAGGCTCCCCTGGCTGTCCACAATCAGGTCCTCGGCCCGCCCCCGGCAAACCAGGATGTTTGCGCTGCGCCTTGCTTCCGGGTCGCGGTCCCAAAAATCCAGCACCTCGGTAATGCCGGCGCGAGCCGTCTCCTCGCCTACGATCACCACCGTGCAGTGCGCCCAGTACACACGCCGCGGCACCTTCGCGGCCATGTCACGGATCGCTTGAAATACGGTGTAGCCCTGTCCACGGGCCACCCAGACCTGGCGTATGGGGCCGCCGCCCCCGCCGCCGCCTTCACCGCCTCCGGCGGGTGGGCGAAAAATCTCCGCGGTGAGTCGCCAGAGGTCCTTCTCCTTGTCGACGCCCACCGAGGAGACCAGGGCCAGCTCGTTGATCTCGCGCCGGTCCCAGCAACCGGCGAGAAGAGTGGAGAGGAGAACAAAGGTTAAGCCGAGGGCCAGGGTACGCCTCACTGCCGCTTCCTCCTCACTCGCCGCACACGCCGCCGGGTCGCCTGCCCGGGGCTCGCCGCTTTCCCAGGTACTTTCTCGTTCTCGTCCCGCCGGCCGGCGGCCGCTTTCTGCTCCGTTCCCGTTCCGCCCTTGGCCTCAGCTTCGGCTTCTTCGGCAATGGCACGCCTGTCACCGGGAGCATGGGGTTTCAAGTCGTCCGCCTGGCGCTTCAGGTCTGTGAACCCGACGAGCTCGGGACGGGTACGCATGGCCCACCAGGGCGAACGGAAGACGGTGTCCTTCTGGTCGCGGGGGATGAAGGGAGCGATCCCCGCCAGGTAAGGCACCCCAAAAGAGCGCAGGGTGGTCAGGTGGATCAGAATAAGGAGGAGGCCGGTAAAGATGCCGAAGAGCCCCAGCACCGCTCCAAAGAGGATCATGGGCAGCCGCAGCATGCGCACGGCGATGGCCAGATCGAAAGACGGAATAGTGAAGGAGGAGATGGCCGTGGCTGAAATGACGATCACCATGGCCGCCGAGATCAACCCGGCGCGCACGGCCGCCTCGCCGATGACCAGCGCGCCCACAATACCGATGGCCTGCCCCAAAGGCCGCGGCAGGCGCACGCCCGCTTCCACCAGGAGCTCAAATGTGATCTGCATGAGGAAAGCCTCCACCACGGCCGGGTACGGCACCCGTTCGCGCTGGAGGGCCAGGCTTACGGCAAGCGCCGTCGGGAGCATCTCCTGGTGAAAGGTGGTAATGGCCACGTAGAGAGAGGGAAGGAGCAGGGAAACGAAAAGGCCCAGGTAGCGGAAGGTGCGGATGCCCAGCGCCACCGGCCAGCGCTCGTAGTAGTCCTCGGGAGACTGCATGAAGCCGTTGATGGTAGCGGGCACCGACAGGGCAAAGGGCGTGCCGTCCGTCAGGATGGTAACCTTCCCCTCCAGGAGAGCGGCCACCGAGCGGTCCGGCCGTTCCGTGTGTCCCACCGTTGGAAAGGGAGAAAAGGGTGCGTCCTCGATGAGCTCTTCCAGGTAGCCGCTTTCCAGCACCCCGTCTATCTTGATGCGTTTCAGACGCCGCCGGACCTCTTCTACTATCTTATCGTTGGCGATACCCTTGATGTAGATAATGACCACCTGGGTGTTGGTGAGATCGCCCAGCACCAAGTGTTCAATGCGCAGGTTGGGGTGACGCAGGCGGCGGCGGATGAGGGAAGTGTTGGTGCGCAGGTTTTCCACGTAGCCCTCGCGCGGGCCGCGCACCACAGCCTCGGTGTCGGGCTCGCTGATCTGCCGCTTCTCCCAGCCTTTGGTGTCCATGAGGAGCGCCTGACCCCACTCCTCACCCAGGAGGCAGGTCTCGCCGTTGAGAAGGGCCGTCACCACGTCACCCACAGTGCCGGCGGTGTGGATTTCTCCCACCGGGAGGCCGGCCTCCTGCCAGCGCTGGAGGCTGGTCCCCAGCTTAAGCCCTGCGCGCTCCGCCAAAGGCCGCTTCAGCAGGAGGCTGTCCAGGATCTTTTCCACTTCAGTTTTGTCGGCCAGCCCATCGACATAGAGGGCGACCAAAGTCCCGCCGTCAAGCTTCACTTCGCGGCTCACCACATCGGGACAATTGCCCAGGGCCTCTTTGACAAGCTGGACGGCGGCGGCCAGGTCGGGCGGAACGGAGACTTTGGCGAGTGCTCCGAGCACGGCCTCGGGCTCCGGAAGGTCAAGTGTGCGCTCTGGCTGGCGCTTTGACAGGCGGCGCAAGAAACCCAGCACCGGCCGGCCCCCTCCTCGCGTGAGCTCCGGGCGCGATGAATCGCGCCCCCACGTCGAACCCTAGTATCACCGTCACCCCAGAGCTTCATGCGCCGGTGCTCATAACCCGCACGTCCAGGAGGCATGCTAGGGCCTAAGGCTGCGACGCAGCTTTGCCCATCCGGGGCGGAAAGCGCAGGGAGAGAACTCGTGCGCGAAGAAGGGCGGATTTCCCTTCAGCAGCTTGCCGTGCTCTTGGGTTCGTTTCTCATCGGCAGCTCCACTATCCTCCTTCCCACCGTCAAGGCGCGCCAGGATAGCTGGCTGGCAGTGCTGGCGGCGCTTGTCGCGGGCCTGGGGGTTACCTGGCTGTGGCTGGCCTTGGCCCGGCTGCTGGGAGTGCCCGCCGTAAGCGGTATCCTGGGCACCCTGGGCCCGTATCTAGGCACCCCCATGGCCCTGCTTTTCCTCTGGTATTACCTGCACCTGGGCGCTCTGGTGGTGCGCAACATCAGTGAGATCTATGTAACCGCCGTCATGCCGGAGACGCCGATAGTGGTGTTCATCGGTGTCATCGTGCTCCTGGCCGGCTTTGCGGTACGGGGCGGCGTGGAAGTACTGGGTCGTCTGGCCGAGTTCCTCTTCCCCCTCCTGTTCCTGGCCGTGCTCACCGGCCACATCCTGGTGATGGCCACGCCCGGGCTCGTGCACTGGGAATACCTGCGGCCGGTCCTGGAACGGGGACCGGTGCCGGTCCTGCAGGCGGCCTTCACCGTGTTCGCCTTTCCCTTTGGCGAAACAGTGCTGTTCATTAACCTCGTACCCTTTACGCTCGACAGAAACCGCGCAGGTCGGTCGCTTATTCTCATCACCACCGTCATCGGCCTGTTGCTCACGGGAACCACCGCTCTGCACATCGCGACCTTGGGCGCCGACATTGCACGCGTCAACTTCCCTGGTCTGGCGGTACTACGCCAGGTAAACCTGGCCGAGTTCCTCACGCGGATGGAGGTCATCGGCATCTTCGTCTGGACCTTCGGTACTTTCCTCAAGATCTGCGTCTGCTACTGGGCGCTGGCCCTGGGCCTGGCTGAACTCGGCGGGCTCGCCGACTACCGCCCGCTGGTGCTCCCCCTGGGCGTCATCATGGCGGCGCTCTCCATTCTCATTTATGATAATTTCGCCGGCATGGTGGTGACGGCCATAAGCCTCTACCCCGTTTACGCCTTCCCCTTCCAGGTGGTCTTACCGCTCCTCATGCTCATCTGCGCAAAGCTGCGGGGCGTGCAGACACCGCCGGCGGCGGCGCACGTCGAGGAGGAAAGACAACCGTGAGGGAAGAAGGGCGCCTTTCGCTGGCGCAGTTTGCCACGCTCCTCACCGCTTACCTCATCGGCCGCTCCACCCTCATTATGCCCGTGGAGATCGCCCGCCAGGACGGCTGGCTCGCCATTCTCCTGGGCGGACTCTGCGCTGCAGGAGTTTTTCTTCTCTGGCTGGCCCTGGGGCTGCGGTTCCAGGGGCTCTCGCCGGTGGATTACACACGCCGCGTCCTGGGGGACTTCCTCGGGATCCCGGTGGTGGTCCTTTACCTCTGGTTTTTCCTTCACGTCGGCGCCGGAGTGACGCGCAACTTCGGTGAACTGTATGCAACAGCCATCATGCCCAAAACGCCGATTGTGGTGTTCATCGGTATGCTGGCCTTCCTTACCGCCCTCACCGTGCGCAGCGGGCTGGAGGTGATCAGCCGCCTGGCCGAGCTCCTGCTTCCCTGGCTCGTCCTCTCTATTGTGGGGCTCAACATCCTCACCTTCGCCACGCCCGGCCTGATGCACTGGGAGTACCTGGAGCCCATCCTGGGGAGCGGCTGGCCGAACGTCCTCCGGGGCACCCTGCTCAGCTTCATCTTTCCCTACGGGGAAGCGGTGGTCTTCCTTATCATTCTGCCCTTCCTCACCCAGCCCGACCGCACCCGCCCCTACGCGCTGGGTTCGCTGGGCTTCGTCACCGTGCTTCTCGCCTTGACGCACCTGCGCAACCTGGCCGTCCTCGGGCCCGTCGAGATCGCTCGCCTGAACCTGCCCTCCCTGGCCGCCATCAAGCTGATCAACCTGGGCGAGTTCCTCCAGCGCCTGGACGCCCTGGCCGTGTTCATCTGGACCTTCGGTACCTTCCTTAAGGCCGCCGTTCTGCAGTACACCGTTTGCCTGGGCAGTGCCGAGCTCCTGGGGCTGAAGGACTACCGCCCTTTGGCCTTCCCCGTGACACTCCTGATGACCAGCTTGGCCGTCATCATCTACGAGAACTTCGCCCAGATGAGAAGCTTTTACTTGACCATCTATCCTTTTTACGCCCTCCCCTTCACCCTGCTCCTCCCGGCGCTCACCTACCTGGCGGCGGCGGTGCGGGACCTTCGGGCCGAGCCCGACAGGGGTAAGAAAAACGCCCGGGAGTAACTCCGGACGTCAGTACCTATTTGTTGACCGCTGCCTTGGAAACGGTTTTGGGTTTTTCCCTGCCCGCCTCACTGCGGGCCGCCGGCAGCAGCGCCTCGGCCAGCACCTGGTCCATGTCCTTGACGAATACAAAGCGCAGGCGGCGCCGTACGTGGCGCGGTATTTCCTCCAGGTCCTTGCGGTTCTCCTCCGGCAAAATCACCGTCTTTACCCCGGCCCGGTGGGCCGCCAGGATCTTTTCTTTGATGCCGCCCACCGGGAGCACCCGCCCGCGCAGGGTAATCTCTCCCGTCATGGCCACCTCGCGCCGCACCGGCCGTCCCGAGAGGGCCGAGGCCAAGGCCGTGGCCATGGTGATGCCGGCGGAGGGACCGTCCTTGGGAATGGCCCCTTCCGGCACATGGATGTGCACATCCTCTTTCTCGTGGAAGTCATCGGGGATGCCGACGGCCCGGGCGCGCGAACGGACGTAGGTGTACCCCGCCTGGGCCGACTCACGCATCACGTCACCCAGCTGACCGGTGAGGGTAAGGTTGCCTTTGCCGCGCATCACGCTGACCTCTATGCTCAGAACATCGCCCCCCACCTCGGTCCAGGCAAGGCCCGTGGCCACCCCCACCTCGTCCGACCTTTCCGCCAGGCCGAAGCGGTAGCGCGCCGGGCCCAGGTAGGTGTTGAGGTTTCGGGAGGTGATGCGCACCTCCTTCTGCCGTCCCTGCACGACCTGGCGCGCCGCCTTGCGGCACAGCGTGGCGAGGGAGCGTTCCAGGTTGCGGACGCCGGCCTCCCGGGTGTACTCGCGGATGACGGCCTTTAAGGTGTTGTCGGAAAGGACCAGCTGCCCAGGCTCCAGGCCGTGCTCGCGGATTTGCTTGGGAAGGAGGAACTTCCGGCCGATGTGTACCTTTTCCTCTTCCGTGTAGCCGGGCAGGTGGATGACCTCCATGCGGTCCAGGAGCGCCCGCGGGATGGTGTGGGTACTGTTGGCCGTGGTGACAAAGAGGACACGCGAGAGGTCGAAGGGAAGCTCGATATAGTGATCGCTGAAGGAGTTGTTCTGCTCCGGATCCAGCACCTCCAGGAGGGCCGCCGAAGGGTCGCCCCGGAAGTCCATGCTCATTTTGTCGATCTCGTCCAAGAGGAAGACGGGGTTTTTGGAACCCGCCTGGCGCATCCCCTGGATGATCCGGCCGGGCAGCGCCCCGACGTACGTGCGGCGGTGACCCCGAATCTCAGCCTCGTCCCGCACCCCGCCCAGGGAGACGCGCACGAAGCGGCGCTCCATGGCCCGGGCAATGGATTTGGCGAGCGAGGTTTTGCCCACCCCGGGCGGCCCCACCAGGCAGAGGATGGGACCCTTCATCTTTTCGGCCAGCTTGCGCACCGCCAGGTACTCGAGGATGCGTTCCTTCACCTTTTTCAGGCCGTAGTGATCCTCGTTCAGCACCTGCTCGGCGCGGTCCAGGTCCAGCCTGTCCTCCGTGAGCACCTCCCAGGGCAGGGCCAGGAGCCACTCCAGGTAGGTGCGCACCACCACAGCCTCGGCGGCCATGGGCGGCATTTTGCCCAGGCGCTCCGCCTCGCGCTCGGCCTTTTCCTGCACCTCGGCCGGGAGGGAGGCCGCCGCGATGCGCTCTTTAAACTCCTGGGCCTCGTTTTCCTCCTCGCCGCGTTCGCCGAGCTCCTTCTGGATGGCCTTGAGCTGCTCGCGCAGGTAGTATTCCTTTTGCGTTTTTTCCATCTGCTTGCGCACCCGGGCCCCGATTTTGCGCTCCAGCTCCAGGATTTCGAGCTCCCGGCTGAGGATGCTGTAGAGGGTCTCCAGGCGCTCGACCAGGTCGACGGCTTCGAGCAGCCGCTGTTTGTCCTCCTGCTTGAGGTTGAGGTGCGCGCCGATGATGTCGGCCAGGCGCCCGGGATCCTCCACGGAAACGATGGACACCACCGTCTCGGCGGGGATTTTCTTGGAGAGTTTTACGTACTGTTCAAACTGAAAGATGACACTGCGGGTGAGCGCCTCAATCTCCGGGCTTGCCACTGCTTCTTCGGTGTACTCCTCGGCATCCACCAGATAAAACTTATCGTTATCCAGGTAGGTGAGGGTGCGCGCCCGGGAAATACCTTCGACCAGGACGCGAATCGTGCCCCCCGGGATTTTTAGGAGTTGTTTTATTTCGGCTATCGTCCCCACCGGGTAGATGTCTTCCGGGTTGGGGTCGTCGATGCGCGGGTCTTTCTGGGTAGCCAGGAGGATCTGTTTATCCTGGACCATGGCCTCTTCCATGGCCGCGATGGACTTCTCCCGGCCCACGTCCAGGTGCACCACCATATAAGGGAAGACCAGAATGCCCCTCAGCGGCAGAAGGGGTAACTGGCGCCGCACAGCTTTGACAGCCATTCTCTCACCTCTTTTGCCTTAACGCTCCCCGGTTCTATTGTACCATAGAGGGGCAGAAAAAAAGAAGTCTCCGCCGGCCGCGCGGCTCTAAAGGGCCCGGCGCAGCGTGGCGAGAGGCGCTTCGGGCCGGGTGCGGTCCTCAAGGTGCAGGGCGTGGTCCAGAACCTCAGCCAAGGTCTTGACCGGGACAACGGCAATATCGCTGCAGCCGGCGAACAGCTCCTGCCAGTTCTCGGCCGGTATGATTACCTTGCGGGCGCCTGCCTGCCGGGCTGCTTCGATTTTGGCGGTGATGCCGCCCACGGGTTTGACAAAACCCCGGATGGAGATTTCGCCGGTGAGGGCCACCGTGTTGTCGATGGGAATGCCGGTGAGGGCCGAGTAAATGGCCGTGGCCATGCTGACGCCGGCCGAGGGACCGTCCATGGGAATGCCACCGGGGAAGTTCACGTGGATGTCGTAATCCGCCGGGTTGAAGCGCAGGTAGTGGCGCAGCACGGTGAGGACGTTTTCCACGGAGCCGCGGGCCATGCTCTTGCGCCGCACCACGTGGCCCGGGTTGCCCATTTCTTCCTCCTCGATCACACCGGTGACGGTGATGCGCCCGCTGCCGGGGGCCACCGGAAAGGCGGTCACCTCGATCTCGAGCAGGGTGCCAAGGTTGGCTCCATAGACGGCAAGGCCGTTCGCGTAGCCCACCTGGGGAGTGGCCGGCACCTTTTTCTCCGGGCGGCGGCTGTACTGCCCGCTGTTCACCACCCACTCCACGTCCTTTACCTGGATCTCCCGGCGGTTCTCTCCCAGGGCGATGCCCGCCGCGATCTGGATGATGTTCACCGCCTCGCGGCCGTTCTTGGCGTAGCCGGCGACTACATCCACCACGCCCTCCTTTAGGGGGTAGCCGATCTTTTGCGCGGCGTTGGCCGCTATCACCTTGATCTCGTCCGGCAGAAGGGCGCGGAAGAACACCTCCACGCAGCGCGAGCGGAGGGCGGGCGGCAGTTCCTCCGGGTTGCGCGTGGTGGCTCCCACCAGGCGGAAGTCGGCCGGCAGGCCGTTTTGAAAGATATCGTGGATGTGGCTGGGGATGTTCGGGTCCTCGGAGTTGTAGTAGGCGCTCTCCAGGAACACCCGGCGGTCTTCCAGCACCTTAAGGAGCTTGTTCATCTGAATGGGGTGCAGCTCGCCGATCTCGTCGATGAAGAGCACCCCGCCGTGGGCCTTGGTGACCGCACCGGGCTTGGGCTGGGGAATTCCGGCAATGCCCAGGGGACCGGCCCCCTGGTAGATAGGGTCGTGCACCGAGCCCAGTAAGGGGTCGGCAATGCCCCGCTCGTCGAAGCGGGCAGTGGTGGCGTCGATCTCGGTGAACTTGGCCGCACTCTTAAAAGGTGAGAGCGGGTTGCGCTTCGCCTCCTCCAATACCAGGCGGGCGGCGGCCGTCTTGCCGACGCCGGGCGGGCCGTAGATGAGAACGTGCTGCGGGTTGGGGCCGCAGAGGGCCGCCCGCAGCGCCTTGAGCCCCTCCTCCTGCCCCACGATCTCCGCAAAGCTCGTCGGCCGGGTACGTTCGGCGAGCGGCTCACTCAGCGAAATCTCGCGCAGGCGCTGCAGCTTCTCCACTTCCTTGCGCGACTCCCGCTCCACCGCCACCTTGCTCCCCTGCTGCGAGCGCAAGAGGTTCCAGAAATAGACGCCGATGACGATGGCAAAAAAGATCTGGACAACCCCCAAGAAGCTGCCCAGACCGGGGCTGACAGCCATGGCCGGTCCTCCCTTCCGCATCCTGGCGTTAGTATTACCGCGGCCGCCGGGAAATATAAGAAGGGTGGCAAAAACCGGCCGAGAAGAATAAGGCGCGATCAAACGCGCCCTTGTTCCCACCCTTTTATGCCGATGCTTCGCGCTTGCGCCCTTTGCGCTCCTGCAGCACCACCACGGGCGGCTCCCGCTTTTCCACCGTGTCCCGCGTTATCTGTACCTTCACCACGTCGCTGCGCGATGGGATGTCGTACATCACATCCAGCATGATCTCTTCCAGAATCGCCCTGAGGCCGCGCGCGCCCGTGTTGCGCTTGATGGCCTCGGCGGCGATGGCCTTGAGCGCCTCCGGATCAAACTCGAGCTTCGTGCCGTCAAGCTCAAAGAACTTCTGGTACTGGCGCACCAGGGCGTTCTTGGGTTCGGTGAGGATGCGCACCAGAGCCTCCTCGTCGAGGGCGTCGAGCGTGACGATAACCGGCACGCGACCGACGAACTCCGGAATAAGCCCGAACTTGAGCAGGTCTTCCGGCAGGATGTGCCGCAGGATCTCGCCGACCTTAAGGTCCTTTTTCCCGCGGATTTCGGCACCGAAGCCCAGGGTTTTCTGGCTGATGCGGTTCTGGATGATCTTCTCGATCCCTTCGAAGGCTCCACCCACGATGAAGAGGATGTTGGTGGTATCGATCTGGATGAACTCCTGGTGCGGGTGCTTGCGCCCGCCCTGGGGCGGCACACTGGCCACGGTGCCCTCCAGGATCTTGAGGAGCGCCTGCTGCACACCCTCGCCGGAGACGTCGCGGGTGATAGAAGGGTTCTCGGACTTGCGGGCGATCTTATCGACCTCGTCGATGTAAACGATGCCCTTCTCGGCCTTCTCGATGTCGTAGTCGGCCGCCTGAATGAGCTTGAGCAGGATGTTCTCCACGTCCTCGCCCACGTACCCCGCCTCGGTGAGCGAGGTGGCGTCGGCAATGGCGAAGGGGACGTTCAGGATCTTGGCCAGGGTCTGCGCCAGCAGGGTTTTACCGGAGCCCGTGGGGCCCAGCATGATGATGTTGCTCTTTTGGAGCTCCACATCGTCCACCCGGGAACCAACGTTGATGCGCTTGTAGTGGTTGTAAACAGCCACGGCAAGGGTCTTCTTGGCCCGGTCCTGGGCGATCACATACTGGTCAAGGATGGCGGCGATATCCTTCGGCTTGGGGATGTCCTTCAGCTCGAGCTCCAGGTCATCCGAGAGCTCTTCTTCGATGATCTCGTTGCAGAGCTCTATGCACTCATCGCAGATATAGACGCCGGGGCCGGCCACGAGCTTGCGCACCTGATCCTGCGTTTTGCCGCAGAAGGAGCACTTGAGCTGGCCCTTCTCGTCGTTGAACTTGAACATGGTTTCCCCCCTTTACACCTTGACACCTCGCCGCACCATCACCTCATCGATAAGCCCGTATTCCTTGGCTTCCTCCACGGACATGAAGTAATCGCGGTCGGTATCGCGCTGGATGCGCTCCAGCGGCTGCCCGGTGTGTTTGGCCAGGATACTGTTCAGCACTTCACGCATCCTGAGGATTTCCTTGGCGTGAATGGCGATGTCCGCCGCCTGGCCCTGTACGCCGCCTAGGGGCTGGTGAATCATGATGCGCGCGTTGGGCAGGGCGTAGCGTTTGCCCTTGGCGCCGGCCGCCAGGAGCACCGCCCCCATGCTGGCCGCCAGGCCCATGCAGATGGTGCTGATGCTCGGGCGAATGTACTGCATGGTATCGTAAATCGCCAGGCCGGCCGGCACCGACCCGCCAGGGGAATTAATATAAAGAAAAATGTCCTTATCCGGGTCCTCCGCCTCAAGGAAGAGAAGCTGAGCGATAACCGTGTTGGCCACCGCATCGTCAATGGCATCGCCCAAAAAAACGATACGATCCTTCAGCAACCGGGAATAAATGTCGTAGGCCCGCTCACCCCGATTGGACTGTTCCACCACCATCGGTACCAAGGTTGTCATGTGTCCACCCCCCGGGAGTTCTTAACAAACCCTAAAGGCAAGCCTCTGCCGACATAACGCAAGTTTACCCGAAAGAAGCGGGGTTTAATCGCCGACCCCGGCTGCGCCGGCCTCCGCCGCCGCTTCCGGCGCGGCAGGCCCGCCCGGAGCCTCCTGGGGCGCCTCCACTTCCGTAACCTGAGCTTGGTCCACCAGGAAAGTCACTGCCTCTTCGCGCCGGAGGCTGCGCTCCAACGCCGCCCGCGTACCATCTCCCGCCCACCGGGCCTTGAGCTTCTCCGGCTCCTTCTGGCCGGCCGCCATGGCGTCCAGAGCCTCCTCCAGCTTTTCCGCTTTCACGGTCAGGTTCTCCGCCTTGGCGACGGCGTCGAGCACCAGCTCGGTTTTCACCTGCTCCAGCGCCGCCGGCCGGAAGTCTTCCTCCACCTTCTCGGGCGTGGTCGCTTTGATTTCGCAGTACTTCTCCAGGGTGAGGCCCCGGTGCTGCAGCTCGTGGGCGAAGTTGTGCAGCAGCGTGTGGGCGCGCCGGGCCACCAGGACATCCGGTACTTCCACCTCAGCAGCAGCGACTGCCGCACGCACCGCCTGATTCTCCATATCTTCACGCACCCGGCGCTCGGCCACCTCGGTCAGGCGCTGGCGGATGCTGTCTTTTAACTCGGCCAGGGTGTTGAACTCGCTGACGTCCTTGGCAAACTCATCGTCGAGCGCCGCCATCTTCTTCTTGTGCACCTCTTTAACGGTAACGCTAAAGGCGGCCTCTTTCCCGGCCGCTTCCGCCACGCGGAAGTCGGACGGCAGGGCAACCTTCACCTCGCGGGTCTCCCCTTTGCGGGCACCCTCCAGGCCCTGGCTCAGGCCGGGGAAGTAGCCGGGCGTGCCCACCACCAGCGGCATGTTTTCAGCGTGGCTCCCCTCAAAGGGCTTCCCATCCACGGTGGCACTGAAGTCCACCATCACCAGGTCGCCCGGGGCGGCCGGCTCTTCGGAAGCGACAAAGGTGGCGTGTCGTTCCTGCAGGTCTTTAAGGACGGCCTCCACCTGCTCCTCGGTAACTTCCACCTTTTTCTTCTTTACCGGGAGTCCCTTGTACCCGCCCAGCTTAACTTCCGGCTTAACCGCCACGGTCGCCTTAAAGACCAGGGGCTGGTCTTCCTCTATTTTAACCACTTCCACCTCAGGCTTGTCAATGGGGTCCAATCCCTGCTCTTCCACGGCCTGGCTGTAGGCCTCCGGGACGAGCAGCTCCAAGGCTTCGTCGTAAATGGTCTCTTTGCCCAGCCGCGCTTCGAGAATGGGCCGCGGTACACGCCCCGGGCGGAAGCCAGGCACCTTCACCCGCCGGCTCAGGGAACGCGCCGCCGCTGCAATGGCGGCGTTCACTTTGTCTTTTTCAACTTCAACTTCCAGGCGCACCTTGTTCTTCTCCAACTGCTCCAGCCTGACGTCCAATGGGAAACCTCCTCACCAAATTTATATGTTCCTAGCCTGCAATTGTACTACAAGCGCCAGAGGCACCGGGACAAATTCTTAATTCACCTCACGTAGTATAACTTCTACGCGTAGGAAAATTCTCCTTCAGTTAGGCGCTTCAAGAAACACAGTACACACCACACCCGGCCCTTCCTTCTTCCGCGGCCGTCCCACCCGCGGGCCTTCCCCGGCGGGCCTGCCTTTTTCATGCCAGAACAAAGCGAAGTCCCGGTGGGCACCGGGACTTAAAGGTCCGGAGAGATACGGCATTGAACGCTGTATCTAGCTAATTTTATCATTCTGCGCTCCAACCTGCAAGGGTTCCAAGACCAACCCTGTGTGAGATCTCTCTTTCTACATCTCACACACGATCTCCTGTTCGCCTACTAGAAGTTTACACTACCAGACCATGAGATGGGCGCCCGGGTCTTTTCCGCTCAGCTTGGGCGGTTGCCGGGCGGATCAGGCCTGAGCGGTGCGGCCGGCCTGCGGCCAGAACTCCTCCAGGCGCTCGGCCACGGCCCAGGCGAAGGCCTGGGTGCCGGTGCCGGTACCCGCCCCCAGGGCCAGGTCCGGCGTGTGGATCCCTGCGCTCAGGGTGGCGGCCACGGCCGCTTCGATGGCGGCGGCCTCAGCCGGCAGGTTGAGGGAGTGGCGCAGCATCAGCGCGGCCGCCAGGATGGTGCCCACCGGGTTGGCCTTATCCTGCCCGGCGAGGGTTGGGGCCGAGCCGTGCACGGGCTCGTAGAGGCCGGGGCCGCCTTCGCCCAGGCTGGCGGAGGGTAAGAGCCCGAGCGACCCGGTCAGCGCCCCGCCCAGGTCGGTGAGGATGTCGCCGAAAAGGTTCTCGGTGACGATGGTGTCGAACTCCTGCGGCGCCGCCACCAGGCGCATGGCGCAGGCATCCACATACAGGTGCTCCACCTCCACTTCGGGGAAGGCGTCCGCCACCTCGTTCACCACCTCCCGCCAGAGGCGCGAGGTGGCCAGTACGTTGGCCTTGTCCACGGAGGTAAGGCGCGGCCGGCGGCCCGCTTCCCGCGCGCGGCTGCGCGCCAGCTGGAAGGCCAGCCGCGCCACGCGGCGGATCTCGGAGGCGGTGTACACCATCGCATCGCTGGCCTGGAGTTCGCCGGGGCGGATCTCACCGCGTTCCTTGGCTCCAAAGTAGGCGCCACCGGTAAGCTCGCGCACAAACAGAAGGTCTACCCCCGCGCCCACCACTTCGCGCCGGAGCGGTGAGCAGGCGCTGAGGTACGGGCTCACCTGGACCGGGCGCAGGTTGGCGAAAACGCCGAGGGCACGCCGCAGCTCGAGGAGCCCTTTCTCAGGGCGCCGCTCGGGCGGCTCGTTGTCCCAGCGCGGCCCGCCCACCGCCCCCAGAAGCACGGCGTCGCTGGCCAGGGCACCCTCCAGCGTGGCCGGCGGCAGCGGCGTACCCTCCCGGTCGAGGGCGGCCCCGCCCACCGCGTACTCGCGGAAGCTGAAGAGCGCCCGCCCGGCCAGGGCCTCCGCCTGCCTGAGGACCAGGAGGGCGGCCTCCACCACCTCGGGGCCGATGCCGTCGCCCTTAAGGACCGCAATGCGCGCCAGCGGGGGCCGCGCTTCCTTTCTTTTTTCCGCCAGGCGCAGCCGCACGTAGGCCGGCAGCCCGCCGGCGTCCAGAATCCCCTGGATGTAAGGCGGAAAGGCAGCCGCCTTGTAGGTGACGTTCTTGGTTTTATTGTAGATGGTGCCGCCTGCAGGATCGAGTTCCAGCTCGTCCCCGCTTGCGCACTCCTCGGCGGCTTCCGGACAGGCAAAGATGGGCAGGCCGATGTTGATCGCGTTGCGGTAGAAGATGCGGGCAAAGGAAGCCGCGACGACGGCACCGAGGCCCGCTGCCTTGAGCGCCAGCGGCGCGTGCTCGCGGGAACTGCCGCAGCCGAAGTTCTTGCCGGCCACGAGAATGTCGCCCCGCTTCACCCGCCCGGCAAAGGCCGGGTCCAGGTCCTCCAGGCAGTGCCGGGCCAGTTCCTCCGGCTGAAAGGTATTGAGGTAACGGGCCGGGATGATGCGGTCGGTGTCGATGTCGTCGCCGTACTTCCAGACCCGGCCGCTCAGCTTTTCCTGCATCATAATTTCCTCCTCCCATCGCCTGACGCAGAGTCACAGTTCCGCCGGGTGGGTGATCCGCCCGCGCACGGCGGTAGCCGCCGCCACCGCCGGGCTCGCCAGATACACCTGGCTCTGGGGGTGGCCCATGCGGCCGACGAAGTTGCGGTTGGTGGTGGCGAGACACCGCTCCCCGGCCGCCAGTATACCCATGTACCCGCCCAGGCAGGGACCACAGGTGGGCGTGGAAACGGCCGCCCCTGCCGCCAGGAAGACCTCAAGCAGCCCTTCCTTGAGGGCGGCCAGGTAAACGGCCTGGGTGGCCGGGATGACGATGAGCCGCGTTTCCGGGTGAACGCGCCGGCCGGCCAGGAGCCGGGCCGCCACCCTAAGGTCTTCCAGACGGCCGTTGGTGCAGGAGCCGATGATTACCTGGTCGATGGTCACGTCGCTCAGCTCGCGCACGTTTTTACTATTGGAAGGGAGATGGGGTACAGCCACCTGGGGTTCCAGTTCCGTTACGTTCCATTCGTACACGCCGGCGTAACTGGCGTCCGGGTCGCTGGCGTAGACCTTAAACGGCCAGGCGGCCCGCGCGTTGACGTACGCCAAGGTGGTGGCATCGGGCGCCACGATGCCGTTTTTCGCCCCGGCCTCCACCGCCATGTTGCACAGGGTGAGCCGCCCTTCCACCGAAAGCTGTGCGACGGCCTCGCCGCTGAACTCCATGGCCCGGTAGAGGGCGCCGTCCACCCCGATCCGGCCGATGGTGTAAAGGATGAGGTCCTTGGCGCTCACAAAGGGAGGGAGCTGTCCGTAATAGATGAAGTGCAGGGTTTCCGGCACCTTGAACCAGGTCTCCCCCAACGCCCAGGCGGCCGCCAGGTCGGTGCTGCCGACCCCGGTGGCGAACGCCCCCAGGCCGCCGTAGGTACAGGTGTGGGAGTCCGCCCCGATGATCACCTGGCCGGGCAGCGCCAGGCCCCGCTCCGGCAACAGGGCGTGTTCGACCCCCATCTCCCCCACCTCGAAGTAGTGAGTGAGGTGTTGGGCGCGGGCAAAGGTCCGGAGGGCTTTGGCTTGTTCGGCCGATTTGATGTCCTTGTTGGGAACAAAGTGATCGGGAACCAGCACCACCCGTTCGCGGTCAAAGACCGTCTCGGCCCCCATACCGTAGAACTCCTGGATGGCCACCGGCCCGGTGATGTCGTTGGCCAGGGCCAGGTCGATCTTGACGCTCACTATCTCCCCGGCCCTGACCTCCTCCCGCCCGGCGTGGGCGGCCAGGATCTTCTCTGTTATCGTCAGACCCACTTGGTTATCCCCTCTCCCCGTGTGTTTTGCTCAGCGGGCCCCTTCCGCCAGGGCGGCAGGTTTCCCGCCCGGCTTTCGGCGAGCGTTAAGGAGCTTGTTTAAAGCCGTGGCGTAGGCCCGGGCCGAAGCCTCAACCACATCGGGAGCGAGGCCTCTTCCGGTGTAGATACCTCCCTCCCACCCCAGCCGGACCGTGGCCTCCCCCAGCGCATCGCCGCCCGCCGTCACCGCTTTGAGCGCGTACTCCCGGAGTTCAGGGCTCAGCCCGACCGCGCGGTTAAGGGCCTGGTAAACGGCGTGTACAGGGCCGTTGCCGGTGGCCGCCTCAGAGCGCGTTTCCCCGCGCAGCAAAACGCTTACGGTCGCCATGGGAACCGTCCGGTTGCCGCTCGTCACCTGGAACGATTCCAGGACAAGCTCGCTTGTCTCGGCCGGAAGTTCGGCCTGTAAGATGGCCTCGAGATCACGCTCGCCGATCTCCTTCTTGCGGTCGGCCACCTCCTTGAAACGGGCGAAGGCGCGGTCCAGTTCGGCCTCGCTCAGGTTGTAGCCCAGCGCTGCCAGGCGCTCCCGGAAGGCGTGGCGACCCGAGTGCTTGCCCAGGACCAGGCGCCCGGCAGAAAGTCCGACATCCTCCGGGCGCATTATTTCATACGTGGTCCGCTCCTTGAGGACACCGTCCTGGTGGATCCCCGACTCATGGGCGAAGGCATTGGCCCCCACGATGGCCTTGTTGGGCTGGATGGGCATGCCGGTGAGGCGTTCCACCAGCGCACTGGCACGGCAGATCTCCGGGGTGTGAACGCCGGCCGGACGCCCGTACTGATCCGCCCGCGTCCGGAGGGCCATGACCACCTCTTCGAGTGAAGCGTTGCCCGCCCGCTCGCCGATGCCATTCACCGTGCACTCGATTTGGTCCGCGCCGGCGGCGACGGCTGCCAGGGAATTGGCCACCGCCAGGCCCAGGTCGTTGTGACAGTGTACGCTGAAGGCCACCCGGTCGGCCCCGGCCACCTTTTGCCGCAGGTAGGTTATCAGGCGGTAAAATTCCTCTGGCGTGGTGTAGCCCACGGTGTCCGGGATATTGATGGTGGTGGCCCCGGCAGCGATTACCGCGCTGAAGATCTCGATCAGAAACTCCGGGTCCGAACGCGTAGCGTCTTCGGCAGAAAACTCCACATCCGGCGTGAAGGACCGGGCGAGCTCCACTGCCGCCACCGCAGCCTTCAACACCTCGCCCGGGCTTTTACGGAGCTTGTGCTTCATGTGAATAGGCGAGGTGGCGATAAAGGTGTGAATTCGCGGCTTCGCGGCCGCCGCAACGGCTTCCCAGGCCCGCTCGATGTCCGGCCGTACCGCCCGTGCCAGGGCGCAGATCACCGGCCCCCTCACCTCGGCGGCGATGGCCTGGACGGCCGCGAAATCCCCAGGTGAAGTGATGGGAAACCCGGCCTCGATCACGTCCACTTTCAGCCGCGCCAGCTGGCGGGCGATCTCCAGTTTCTCGGAGACAGTCAGGCTCACGCCGGGCGACTGCTCACCGTCGCGCAGCGTGGTGTCAAAGATAATGACGGGTTTACCGTTGTCCGCCATCAAGAAGCACCTCCCTCATGCAAGTAAAAAAGCCTCCTCGTCAAGAGGCGGAGGCTTTGCCGCGGTACCACTCTTTTTGCTCCGCGCGGGCTGAGCCGGGCACCGGGAAGGTGCTCACGCCCACCGCGCAGAACCACTCTGGCCGCTAACGGGGCTGCCGTCCGGACCTACTTCTTCAGCCCGGAAGTTCCAGGGCGAGCCACGGCTGGGGCGGGTGCCACCTTGCAGCAAAACGGCGGCTCTCTCTAAACCCGTACCCCTGGTCGTTACTCCCTGTCTTCACCTTTAACCGTAGTCTATTCCTGGGTGTGTCCTTGCTTTCCCACCGGACAAGACTCCCGGAAGCCGCCGGCGGCGGCACCGCACTCCCATCCTGCCGTACAAAAAACCCTCCGCCTCCCAAGGAGACGAAGGGTTTATCCTCCGCGGTACCACTCCGCTTGGCCGGCTGAGCCGGCCCGCTCATCACGGCCGGGCGTACCCGGGTACGCCCGGCCGGCTTCCGCTAACGGGGAAGAAGCGCCCCAGCCTACGTATCGGTGGGGGGCTCCAGGGTGAGGTTCGGCGGAGTCTGGGGCCGCCTTCCACCAACCGGCGGCTCTCTTAGCCCTTTCCCGGCCTACTATCCCTGTCTTCGCCGATGGATTTGTGAGTGATTTTACCACATACCCGCGCCGCCGGTCAAGGGGTTTTCAGGGGCTGCCCCAAAAGTTTCTCTGCGGCCCCAGCACGGTCGCCGTCCGACAACAACCCGAACCCCGCCCCCACCGCACAACGCTGCTTCCCTCCTCAAGCGTCTTCCAAGAGTATGACGCGTTTCCCCGGCAAAAAGTTCCCCTCCCGCCGACCAAAAAAGCCCGCACGCCGGCGGGCTCAAGGATCGCGAAGCCTACCTGATTACTTTCCCTTCGGTTTCGGTTTTGGCTTCTTTTCGCCAGGCATCAAGTTCGCCTCCTCCCGCTCAAGCTCTCCCTCTGACTCCCTTTTGCTTTGATTCAGTATTCTATCCGTTTTCCGAAACTCCTGCCGCTGGGCGGCAGGGCCGGTAAAATTTTACCGCAAACGTTGCTACTCAAAGGAGGGACCGCCGCCCGCAGGAAAGAATTATAACTGGAAGTGTCTGAGGAGGTGCTGGCAGTGCTGCCGAAAAACCGTCTCATCCTGACCCCCGGCCCCACGATGATTGAAGAAGAAGTGCGGCTCGCGCTGGCCCGACCGGCCACCAACCCGAACCTGGACCCGGCATTTGCCGCTTTTTACCGCGAGGTCTGCAGCAAAATCCAGCAGGTCTGGCACACCGCTTCCGATGTGCTGGTGCTCTCCGGTGAAGGCATCCTGGGCCTGGAGGCCGCGGTGGCCTCCGTGGTCGAACCCGGCGACAAGGTGCTGTGCGTGACCAACGGCGTCTTCGGGGAGGGCTTCGCCGACTTTGTGCGCCGCTACGGCGGCGAGCCTGTGCTCGTGGGCGGCGATTACAGCCGGCCCGTCGACCCTGCAGCGGTGGAGGCCGCCCTCAGGCAAAACCCCGGCATCAAGGCCGCCACGGTGGTCCATTGCGACACCCCGGCCGGACTCCTTAATCCGGTGGCGGAGCTGGGGCCTATTTTTCACCGCTGCGGCGTCATCAGCATCGTGGATGCCGTGGCTTCCGCTCCCGGAGACCCCGTCTTTGCCGACGAGTGGAAGCTGGACATCGTCCTGGGTGGCTCGCAAAAGTGCCTCTCCGCCCCGCCCGGACTCACCTTGCTCTCCGTTTCCCCGGCCGCCTGGGCGGCCATGGAGCGCCGCACCAGCCCCATCCCCGGCTTTTATGTCAACCTCTTGGAATGGAAGAAGCAGTGGCTCGGTGAAGGCGTGTTCCCCTACACCCCACCGGAGTCCGACATCTATGGCCTGGGCGCCGCCTTGGATGCCGTGCTGGCCGAGGGGCCGGCCTTCAGCGAGCGGCACCGCCGCATAGCCGCCGCCACCCGCGCCGCCGTGCGCCAAGCCGGGTTGGAGGTATACCCGGTGGAAGGCGCGGAGGCCAATACCGTCACCGCCGTCGTCATCCCTGACGGGGCGGACGACGCTGCGTTGCGCCGGCACCTGTGGGAAAAGTATGGAGTCATGATTGCCGGTTCCTGGGGCCGCCTGGCCGGCCGCGTCTGGCGCATCGGCCACATGGGCGCCAACGCCCGCGTCGAGCGCGTCCTGACCTGCCTCCTCGCCCTCGACCAAGCCTGCCGGGATCTCGGCATCCCCGTCCGGGCATCCCTCGCCGCCGGCTTCCTCGCCGCCCTCTGAGCCCGTTCGAACGGCGCCCCCCAAATCAAGTAGGAAGGGGCGGAGCGCACCAAAAGGCCCGCCTGCGACGGGCACGGTGCGAAAGGCTGCACATTCCCGCCGGGAGCGGGCCGCTGGCAAGCGCCCGGCCTATCGCGGCCGCTGCGGCCGCTCCCGGCCCTGCCGGGGCGGCGCCGGGCCGCAGATCAGGAGCTGAGGGGCGTGGGGCGACGGCAGAAAGCCGGATGCACCTTTGGTGCAAAAGAAAAACCCTCCACCAAGGGAGGGAACCTGGTCACGCTGTGGTGCGGATGGGGGGACTCGAACCCCCAAGGGTGCTCACCCACCAGATCCTAAGTCTGGCGCGTCTGCCAGTTCCGCCACATCCGCTCAAAGATATAAAAATTGGCTGGGGCGGCTGGATTCGAACCAACGAATGCAGGATCCAAAGTCCCGTGCCTTACCGCTTGGCTACGCCCCAGTATAAGACCAAGAAAGAAACCGCGCCAGCGATTTCTTGGCCAACTTTGTTTGGGGTGAATGGTGGGATTCGAACCCACGACCCCCAGAGCCACAATCTGGTGCTCTAACCAGCTGAGCTACATTCACCATGTAAGCTTGTTACCGGAGTAAGTATAGCAAAGAAGCGCTTTATCGTCAAGGGTAATGGCGTCCTGGGAGGGACTCGAACCCCCAACCGACAGCTTAGAAGGCTGCTGCTCTATCCGTTGAGCTACCAGGACCCCTGAAAAAGCAAATGGAGCGGGAAACGGGACTCGAACCCGCGACACCCAGCTTGGAAGGCTGGTGCTCTACCAACTGAGCTACTCCCGCCTGTATGGCTCATTCCCAAAGTGCTCAACCCAACGGCAGCACCGCGCTCTCCTCGTTCACCGCGGCGAGAAGCGGCCTTTTCCCCTTCCCACCGCTCTCACTTCTCACATCCCAAATGGTCGGGGCGATAGGATTCGAACCTACGACCCCATGGTCCCAAACCATGTGCGCTACCAAACTGCGCCACGCCCCGGCCTGCGTTATATATTATAGCTCATTTCGTCGCGGTCGTCAAAGTGGATTTTTGCCGCGCTCTGTCCCGCCCGGCGGGCTTTAAGCTCGTCGATTTTGTACAGGCGGGGAGTGATAAGGCCGCGCTCCACCTCGAGCAGCCCGATGCTGCCCCCGTTCCCGCCGCGCGGATGGCTGGGGCTGCCTGGGTTAAAAAGCAGCAGGCCGCCCTCGCCGTACGTGGCCACAGGGACGTGGGTGTGGCCGAAAACCACGGCTTTCACCCCCGCCTCCAGCCCGCGGAAAAGGAGGCGCTCCAATCCCCACTTGGCCCCGTACCGGTGGCCATGGGTAAGGAGGATGCGCGTCCCGCCGAGCTCCAGGAGCTCTTCTTCCGGGCCGCGCGCTCCCCAGTCGCAATTTCCTATGACGGCCGCCACCCTTACCTTTTCCCGCTGCGCCCAGCGCCAGGGGTCCCGGTAGTAGTCGCCGGCAAAAAGCAAGAGGTCGAGCGGTTTCAGCGCTGCCAGCGCCTGTTCGGCCTCCCGCCAAGAGCCGTGGCTGTCGCTGACGACGGCAATGCGCATTCAGCCGAGTTCTCCTTTCCGTACCAGGTCGGCCAGCAGCGGGCGCAGGCGCCGGACGGCCGCCCCGCGGTGGCTCACCGCATTCTTTTCCGCCACCGGCAGCTCCGCCAGGGTAAGGCCGCGCTCCGGCAGGTAAAAGAGCGGGTCGTACCCGAAACCGCCCGCTCCCCGGGCCGCCGTGAGGATGCGGCCTGGGCAGGTTCCCTCCACGGTGATCTCGCGCCCCGGGCCCCACACCAGGGCCAGCACCGCCCGGAAGCGGGCCGTGCGCTGCTCTTCCGGCACGGCGGCAAGCAGTGCGAGCAGCTTGGCATTGTTGGCGGCATCGTCCTCAGCCGGGCTGGCGAAGCGGTGGGAGTGGACCCCCGGTGCACCGCCCAGGGCGTCCACCTCCAAGCCCGAATCATCGGCCAGGCTGGGAAGGCCGGTGCACGTGAAGGCTGCCCGCGCCTTTATCAAGGCGTTGGCCGCAAAGGTATCGCCGTCTTCCGCCGCATCTGGACACGCAGGGAAGTCCTTAAGCGAGAGGATGGTAAGGCCCAGGTCGTCAAGCGCCGTCTGAAACTCTGCCACTTTGCCCGCATTGCGCGTGGCCAGTACCAGGCGTACTCCGGCCATCAACCCTCTCCTCCCACCAGCGCCGCGTCCTCGCCCAGGACGCTTTTTTGCACCGCAATCAGCTGGCGAATACCGCTTGCCGCCAGGTCCAGCAGCCGGTCGAGCTGTTCCCGGGTAAAGGGAACCGCCTCAGCCGTGCCCTGCAGCTCCACAATGGTACCGCTCGCGGTCATAACGCAGTTCATGTCCACATCGGCCTGGGAATCTTCGGCAAAAGAAAGATCGAGCAGCAGTTCGCCCTCCAGCACTCCCACGCTGGTGGCGGCCACGTAGTCCACCAGGGGTGAGGCGGTAAGCTGTCCCTGGCCCAAGAGGTACTTGACAGCGTCCACCAGCGCCACGAAGCTGCCCGTAACCGCCGCCGTACGGGTGCCGCCGTCCGCCTGGATGACATCGCAGTCCAGCCAGATGGTGCGCTCGCCCAGGGCGTGCAGGTTCAGCGCCGGCCGCAAAGAGCGGCCGATCAGGCGCTGGATTTCCAGGCTGCGGCCGCTTACCCTGCCGCGGACGGCATCCCGGACGGTGCGGACAGGAGTGGCCCGGGGCAGCATGGCATACTCGGCGGTAATCCAGCCCTGGCCGCTGCCGCGCAAGAAAGGCGGAACCTTGTCTTCTACCGTGGCTGTGCAAATCACCTTGGTGTCACCGGCGGTGATGAGCACCGACCCTTCCGCGTGCCGCGTAAAGTGCCGCACAATCTCCACCGGCCGGATTTCGTCAACCCTTCTGCCGTCTGCCCGCATCGCTCGCTGCCTCCATTCTTCCTTTTTCCGCGCCGCCCACCATACCCACCAACAGGTAAAGCCGGCTGAGCGGATCCAAGTACAACCGGGGAACGAGGGAAAAGCCCTGCACGTCACCGGTGCGCGCCACATGGATGCGCGGCCCCGTGCAGGGGAAAAGGCGCTCGCCGATCTTGATGTGCTGCTCATCGTGGTAGGCCACCGGCAGATCGGCGGCGATGTACTGGTGCACCTTCTGCTCCACCTGAGCCAGGTCTACCTCCAATTTGTCCACATACTCCAGGATAAAGCCGTGGGAGATGTCGCTGTGAAAGTTGGCCGGCGGCACCCCCATATCCGCCAGGACCAGAGCGGTCAAGTCCTCCGCCGTGTGCACCATCTTGCGGTAGCGGGTGGAGGCGAAGACGCGCCCGGCGATCTCGCCGGCCCGGGGGCCGAAAATGGTCGGCCGGGTGACGATGACCTCTTCTCCTACGCCGACGAGGAGCTCGGCATTCATCGGCAAGGCGGCGGCGATGATGTCAAAGTGCTCCACCACCACCCGCCGCCCGGCCAGAACCGCCGTCGCGACGGCCTCCACCAGCTCGGTGAGCGAAACGAAGGCCAGCTCAAAGTGGGCATCCACGTGGTAGGTGTGGCTGCGGAAAGACCCCTCGCGCACATCGCGCACCAAAGGGAGGGGACGAACGTTCACGTTCTCGTCATCGTTGGTGAGCTCCAGGCCGGGGAACATGCCCCGGATGAGGAGCGACTTGCCCGTGCCGGCCAGACCGATAAAGCCCACCAGCCGGTCCTTGGGGTTTAGATAATGCTGCGCCAGGTGGTTTCCCAGGGTGAGCAGCCGCTCCTTGCCCCGGGGGGCGAAATAGACCGCTTCCTTAAGGTTTTGCGAAAGCATCAGCCTCACCTCTAGCCTTTACCGCCGCCGCCTGCGGCATGCGCCCGTTTACTCCGGCCGCCCCACCAGGAAGCCTTTGTTTAAGGCATAAATGTCGTCGATAACCATGGAAACGCCCGGCTCGCGCCCTTCTGCCTGCGCCCGCCGCTCCAGCTGCGCGCGGTGGTACTCCTTGGCCGCGGGCGGGAGCGGCAGGTGACCTGTGTCCAGGAAACGCACCGCGCCCTCCTGGTCACGCGCCGCCAGGACCTGGCCCCGGCAGACCCCGGAAGGCGCCAGCGGCACGTCCAGGCTGCCTTCGGCCAGGGCCGGCATAACCCCTGCCCTCAAATCGCCTGCGCCCAGTTCCTCAATCCGACTCACGATGGCGCCGGCCTCAGCCGCAATAAGTTCCTCCTCCCTTTGCACGGCCGTAAGGAAGGCCCGGCGCTGGTCGCCGGCCAGCCGGGCGAGCGCGGCCATCTGGGCCAGAAGGTTCTGCGGCTCGCCCGGGTTGCGCTGACCATCGAGCGCAGCAATCTCGGCGCGCTCGGCTCCGCCGAGCACGGCCGTAAGGCCGGTCCAGGCCGCGGCCGCCGCCGCGCCGCCGTGACCGGTGAGGGCCCCGCCCGACCACAAGAGGCAGGTGACATCAACCGTAAGCCCGGGAGGCGCGAGGCGCGCCAGGGCGTTCATGGCCGCCACGTCCTGCAGCAGGTGGCCACAGGGAGCGTAGGCCAGGCTCAGCTCCCGGGTGCCGGCCGCAACGGCCAGGCCGGCCTCGATCAGGACGAGCGCCACGGCGAGGCCCGGCGGGACCAGCGCCGTGCCGCGCAGTCCCCGTACCTCACGCCGCACCTTGGCACCGGCTCCGCCGTAAAACTGGGCCAGGCCTTCCACGTACGACCAGTGCTCCACCAGCTGGGGAAAGGTTCCCGTACGACCCAGGACCAGGTAGCTCTCCAGCGGCCCGCCCCGCCAGGTTAAGAGCCCCGCGGCCGCCGCGACCTCTGCGGGAAGGCGCGGGTCCGCACCCGTAAGCTCCAGCCCCCACTCCACGGGGAAGGCGGCGACGCCGCCGCGCAGCCCCTTAATCCTCTCGTGCAGCAGGTCTGCGCTGAGCCCTGTCCCGCTGGCCGGGCTGTCCACCCAGGGAGCGGCCAGGACAACAAAAGCACACCCCGGCCGCCACCCCTCGGCGAGGCTGATCCCGCCGGGCACGCCGCCGGCGTTCACCCTGACGCCCCAGGCCGGCCGCGCCCCGCTCCCCTGCCGCGGCCGGTGCGCCTTCAGCCATTCCAGGACTTCGTCCTTTTCCGGCAGGGGAAAAGAACGCGCCAGTTTCCGGCGCTCTGCGCAGAAGTCCTCAAGCATTTCTCTGCACCGCCGTCGGGGCCGCCGACGCGCCGCCGGCGCTGAGGAGCGCCGCTTTCAGCATGGTGATGGATCCGGCGTCGGGATGAAACACAAACTCGACGATCTCGGTCCCCGCCGGCACCACCGCCTCCACGTCTTTCTTGCGCCCCGGCGAAACGACCACCGTCCCGACGTCGCTCAGGGCCGGCAGCAGCTCCTCACTGCTGCGCGTGGTAATGACCGGCATGGCTGCAAAGCTGAGGCCGGCAGCGGCCAGGGCCTCGGTGATGCTGCGGCCGAAACTCGGCGACAGGCAGACCACCGGCAAAGTACTGGTCCGCGGGACGCGGGCGATGCGCACAATGCTGGACACGTCCGGCTCCAGGGCGATGCCGAGGATCTTGTCCGCCGGTACCCCCAGTTCGCGTACCTCATCCTGGTGATAAAAGGTAGTAACCACCAGGTCCATCCGGCCCAGGCGCTCGCGGGCCTCCTCCGGTGCCGCACGCAGGTCGGCCAGAAGCAGCGGGTGGATGTACACACCCGACCCCAGCTCCAGCTCCCGGGTAAAGTAATCCAGCTGTTCGCGGTTGCATTCGATAAAGGCCACCTGCAGACGCCCCAGTACCTCCTTGCGCTCCCGCACCCTGAGAAGCATGATGGCGGTAAAATCGTCGATGGAAAACCCCATGTGCGACGCCTCTTCGATGGCCAGGTCGATAATCTTGAGCAGGCGTTCCCGGCGGCCGGTCGAGCCCACGCTGCCCTCTCCCGCCAGGACATAGGTCCCCGAACCCTGCCGGCGGGCAAGGATACCCTCCGTCTCGAGCTCGGCGTAGGCCAGGCTCACAGTATTACGGCTTACGCCCAGCTGGCCGGCCAGCTCCCTTTCGGTGGGCAGCCGGTGCCCCGCTGCCCAGACGCCGCGCTGGATCAGGTCCTTGATTTGGTTTTTCAGCTGTACGTAAATGGGGATACCGTTCTTGCGTGCGATGACGAAGGTCACCCTTCCCACCCCCACTACTTCCCTTGTCGTCCGAAGAACCCGCCGTGAATTGAACGCGCGTCCATGATCGAATAAAACGCCTTTTCATCCTGGTGCATCAACGTATCCAAAAGATGGGGCAGCCGTTTGCGCTTGAGCAATACGTGCAGCACCAGCCGCTCCCCCTCCTTGCCTTCGGCGGGAAAGCAGGTGACACCGAAGCCCTCTTCCCGCAGCAGCTGTGGCAGCCTGGAATCCGGGCGCGTCGGGATAATCTCCACGGTAACAAACCCCAGGGCAACGCGCTCCTCAATCACGCTGCCCACATAGTTACCGGTGGCAAAACCCAGCGCGTAAAACAAGAGATTGAGCGGGTTGTTGAGCCTCCCCACCACCTGGTTGAGGGCCAGGATGTAAACCGAGACTTCAAAGAAACCGATCACTGCAGCGATCAGGCGTTGTCCCCGTACCAACAGGATGGTACGCACGGTTGTACAGGACATGTCGACGACCCGCGCGCAGAAGATGAAGAGATAGCCCACGATGCCCTCCAGCGCCACCGACGTGCCCCTCCTTGCCTTAATTTCTGCCTGGTCTGCCGGGTTTTCATAATACTTCGGGGTCCGGGGCAGGAGTTCCTTCCTGCGCTCCGGACCCCGCCCTCTTATTCTAGCGTGAAAGAGGGCGCACGACAAGTCGCCTGAGAGTTCACTCCGCCCACGGCCGGTTTTTACTTACCGCGGAAGTACGCCAGGATACCGGCAAAAATGCCTTGGGCCGCCTTTTCGCGAAAGGCCGGGTCAGCGAGGAGCTTTTCTTCTGTGGGGTTGGAGATGTAGGCCACTTCCACCAGGGCAGCCGGCATGGCCGTGTAGCGCAGCACGTTGTAATTCGCCGTGCGCACGCCGCGATCCGGTAGGCCGAGGATCGGTATCAGTGCCGCATGGATGGCCTCCGCCAGCTCTTGCCCGGCCCGGCCGTCCTGGTAATAATACACTTCGGTGCCGCGCTTGCTGGTATCGGTAAAGGAGTTGCTGTGAATGCTGATGAAGGCCTCCACGCCGGCCTTGTTAGCCATATCCGGGCGCACGCGGAAATCGACGGTGGTGTCGCCGTCGCGGATCATGTACACCTTCGCCCCCGCCGTCCGAAGCAGCGCCGCCACCCGCCGGGCGATGTCCAGGTTGACGTCTTTTTCCATGAGCCCGCCGGCCCCGATGGCCCCCGGCTCGGCGCCGCCATGCCCGGCATCCACGGCGATGTAACGGCCGGCCACCGGGCTGGAGACTATCTGAAGGACCAGTTCGCCCGGATTCGCGCCGGTCACCACCTCGTGGCGGACGTAAGCAGCCAGCTCTACCACCACGCGGGCTACATCGGGATCCACGGCAAACTGGCCGGCCCGCACCTCCCGCACCGTGGCATCGCCTACTTTGACCGTAGGGTTGTCCACCGCCAAAACAGCGCCGCTAAAGTCCAAAACCAGCCGCTCGGGGTTGACCAGGCGCGTTTCGTGATACGCCAAGGGTCCCGTCGCCTGGATGTGCACCTCGCCACCGCCCGGCCCCCGGTTGTACGAGAGAGCGGTGATCTGCGCCGCCAGGCGCACCTCCACACCTTCGGGAGTGGCGCTGACCTTGAACTTGGTCACCCTGTTCTGGTCGAGCACGATCCTGGTTCCCCCCGCGCCCTCCCCCAGGCGCACGCGCGCTGTGAGCGCCGTGTCCGCCGGCACTTCCCGCGGCGCAGCCGCCGCCGGCACCGTCCCGGGAAGGTCCAGCACCAGGCGGTCGGGGCTCCCCAGCTGCTGTACGGTATAGGCCACCGGCCCGCTGGTGTGCACCTTGAGCACCTCCGCGCCCGGCACCTGTACATATTCCAGCGCCGTCACGCGGTGGGGAAGGCCCACCGTAAGCTCCCCCGGGCCCGAACTTAAGGTAAAGGGCCCTGCCTCCTTAAGCTCGATCACCACCTGGGCCGCCGGCTCCTTCTCCGTCCCGGCGGCCGCCACGGCGATGCTCTTTACCAAGGGATCGTCGCCCACGGGCACGGGGCCGGGGGCCATCTTCAGGAGCGTCCCCGGCAACTTGAGGGTAATCGTAGCCCCCAGCTGAATCGCGCTCCCTTTGAGCGGCCCGCTGCCGGCAATGGCCACCACCTCGCGGCCTACCTCCCGGCGCACGCGGACGGCAGTGATCTCAGCCTGCCGGGAGCTGACAAAAACCGTCCTGGTCTTTTCCTGCCAGCCGACTTCAGCCCCCAAGGCCTCGCCGATGAAGCGCAGCGGCACAAACGTGCGGTTGCTGATAATAACCGCGGGGGCATCGAGTTTCTGGGCCTTGCCATTTACCAAGGCCTCACTCCGGCCGATAACCAGCCGGATCTCACGGCCGGGCCCTGCCACAGTAACCGTACGCGTCCTGTTATCCCAGCCCACCTGAGCACCCAGGTTTTCAGAGATTACCCGCAGCGGCACCAGGGTCCGATTGTTTCTTAGAACGGGCGGTGCGTCCGGCTGTACCAACCGGTCGTTGATGACGAGCTTAATGGCGCTCCCCGCCGCCCGGGCGGGGACGCCGCTTATCACGACGGCCGACACGCTAAGCCACAGCAGGCAACAAAAAAACGCCAGGCATCTCCTGAGCACCAAACCTTCCCCCTGCACGGATGATTCAACCACACACTATAGAGTTCGTCACCTAACTTCTACTTTTTTCCCCATAATCCTGCAGAAAATGAAAGAAAAGGCTCCTAGCCAGATATCGCCAGGAGCCTCAGCAGGCCGCGCGATGCGTCGGCGCCAAACCAATCGCGGTAGTTGCCTGGAATGGCGATTGGTTGCTTAAGCCGAGGAACTTCCAGCGGCTTCCCGCTCACGCGGACCTCAAACTTTTTGATCTGGGGAAATTGGCGCAGGGTGTAAGCTAGAGCCCCCAGGGTTATACTCTGCTCAGACCGGATATTGCCTTTGGTGTCGCGCAGAACCGCCTCCGGCGAAAAATCGAGGCGCACCAGCTCGCCCACTCTTTCACAGTTGAGGAGGCGTGTCCCCTCCGGGAAGACGGCAGACAAACCCGGAAGCCCCTGCGGACCCGCTATCAGCTGCTCCACCGTAGAGCGGATCGGGTCTTTCGTCTCGGGCCCCAGGCGCACCGTGACGGGCACCAGGTAGGCATCGTGGTAGCTGAAGTAGAGGCGGACCTCCGGCCCGGCCGGGTCGCCGCCGGCTATGAAGTTGATCCGGTCCGGCCGCTTCAGCGGCGTCTTGAGCACCAACGCACCGACTTTCTCCACTATCTGCCCGTCGAGCAGAATCTGCACGGCCTCAATCTCCGGCAGCTCCGTCAGCGTAAGCACGACGCTGTCCACTGCGCGCTCCCAGGCGGCATCGCCGGCCAGCTTGCCGGCCACTCCGCCCAGGTCAAGGCAGGCGATGCCGTTTTTAATGTAGAGATCCCGCACCATGGCACCCTCAGGGAACGGACCCGTAAGCAGCTCCCTGTCCAAAGGACCGCTCAAGAGCTTCTCCACAGCGTGGCGCGGCAGATCCTCATCCGCCGTTACCGTGGCGTTCACCGGCACCAGGTAATCTTCGGCCCGCGTTTCATAATACACCGTCACCAGCTGCTGCCTGCCGGGTGGCGCTGCCTGCTCCGGCGGTGCCGCCTCTCTTTGTACAGCAATGTTCTCGGCACAACCAGGTAGGGCCCACAGGGAAAGTGCGAGCAGGGTGAACAGAACGAACGAGGCTCTGCGACGTCCTCGTCCCATGCATGGGGCACCCCCTTAGGTTATATGCCTTTGAACCTCCCCGTATAAATATATTCGACGTCCCTCCCATTTTCCCTGGTGCCTAAGCCGGTTTTTCCAACTGTAATCCAATTGTGATCTTCGCCGGGTGAATCTAACGCCTGCAGCTCCCAGGATACAGCCTTTTTCTCGCCGGCCAGAAGGAAAACGGCGCCCGCTCGCGAATCTTAACCCAGAAGAAGGAGGTGCTTCCGTCTTTGTCTGCAGAAATCCGGGAGCAGGTCCCGTTGAAGGATTATACTTCCTACAAGATCGGGGGCCCCGCCCGCTATTTTTGTGAACCGCACTCCATCGCCCAGCTCAAAGACGCCCTCTACTTCGCCGAAGAGCATACTCTTCCCGTTTACATCCTGGGCTGCGGCACCAACGTCCTGGTGAGCGACAGCGGGGTGAACGGCCTCGTCATCCGGGTGGCTGCCGACTTTGCCTATCTGTCCTTTCAGGACGGCGTGGTGCAGGTGGGCTCCGGGCTTCTTCTCGACCATCTGGTGACGGCGCTGGCCGAGGAAGGCCTGGGTGGATTCGAGGTGCTGGCGGGGATCCCCGGCTCGGTAGGGGGCGGTATCTTCATGAACGCCGGTGCCTACGGCGTTACGCTGGGCGATTTCGTCCAGGAAAGCACCGTTATGGACTTCAGCGGCATCATCCGCCGCCTCCCCCACGCAGAGCACAATTTCTCCTACCGGCACAGCATCTTTCAAGAAAAGGACCTCATCGTCCTGGAGACACTCCTTAAAGTAGAGGCGCGCCCGCGCTCCGAACTCCTCGAGCGCATCGCCGCCACCAAGGAAAAGAGGCGGCGCCACCCGCGGCTGCCCAGCTGCGGCTCCACCTTCCGCAACCCGCCCGGTACCTACGCCGGCAAGGTGATCGAGGAACTGGGACTCAAAGGCACACGGATCGGTCAGGCGCAGATTTCGCCCGATCACGCCAATTTCATCGTCAACCTGGGCGGGGCGACGGCCGCCGACGTCTACGCCCTCATCCGGCTGGTCCGGAAAGAAGCCGCCGCCCGCGGCATCACCCTGGTACCGGAGGTACGCCTCTGGGGCGAATTCCCGGAAAGCGAGCCCTGCTAGCGTGCCGCTTCGCCTTCTCCAGCCCGCGCAAGCGGGCTGGAGTTTTTTTGCCTGCTCGCTTCCCGCCGGTCCTCAGAATGGGAAATTTTTTGAATAGGGGAACCAAATAATGGTGCACTTCGTCTATAAATTGGAGGCGGCTTTTACCCCGGAAAACTCAGCGGGAAACCTCGGCCAAGAGCAGCCGACAAGGAGGAGAGGAAAGATGGTCATACAGCGTTGCCGCCTGCGCGTGCAGGCTGGGAAAGGAGCAACCCGGGCAGGGGTGAGCTGCCTGGCCCTACTGCTGCTGGCGGCGGCCCTCGCCGGCTGCACCCCCACCCCTGGCCAGGGCGGCGGTGGGCCCGCGGCAGGCGAACCGGTCGCGCTGGAGAGCGGGCAGCCTGACCCGGGGACTTCCACAGCACCCGGCGCCTTTGCCGGCTTCGCGGAGGTTCCGGTTCGGGTCAGCCCTGCAGTCAAACCTTATCAAGTGGCTCCGGACCTGAGCAACATCACCAACAAAGATATGTTTACACTGTCACCCGCGGCCCGGAACCTCTTCATCAAGAACGGGTTTGTGGTTGTGCCGAACAGCCACTTCAAGGAGTTCTTCGCCCTCTATGAGATGAACCGGTACGCACCGCGGCCGCTTTTTGTCACCACCGATTCGCTGCTGCATAACTACCACCTCTTTTTTAGCCATTTGCTGCGGGTGATGGAAGAAGAAAGCCTCGCGCCGGACCTGAAAAGGTTGACCCAGTCCCTGCTGGAAAGAGCGCTTCAAGATCTTGCCGCCCTGAAAGGCACGGCCTGGGAAAACGCCGCCCGGCGCAACGTGGCCTTTCTGGCGGTGGCAGCCCGGCTTTTGGACCTGGAAGCGCCGGTGCCGGGAGAAGTAAGAAAGGTAGTTGAGGCTGAACTTACCCTGATTGACCGGCACCGGGAATGGGCCCTTTCCCCGGTGATGAACCTGGGCAGCGACCCTGACCTGGTGGAAGGCTTGAAGGAAGACTATTCCCAGTACCTGCCCCGGGGCCACTACGACAAGTCCGATCTGCTCAAGTCCTATTTCAAGGCAATGATGTGGTACGGTCGGCTCACCTTCCGGGCCCAGAGCGAGGATGAGACCCGGTCCGCCGTCTTGCTGACCCGGGCACTCGATCAAGCGGGAAACCCTGAGCTCTGGGCCAGAATCTATGAACCGACCAAGTTTCTGGTCGGCCAGAGCGACGATCCTACGTATCCCGCTTACCGGGAACTCCTCCTCAAGGTCTACGGGCCCGCCGCCGGCCTGAAAACCCTGGTGGAGGACCGCGCGAAATGGTCCCAGCTCGTGGCAGCCGTGCGGGATTTAAAACCTCCGGCCATTAATTCCCTGCCCATCTTTGCTGCCGGTCTTCAGCCCGACCGGGACAGGGAGATCAGCGGCTTCCGTCTCCTGGGTCAACGCTTCACCTTGGACGCCGCCATTTTTCAGCGGCTGGTCTATCGCGAAGTGGGGGAAAACAGCTGCGGTGCAAGAAGGATGCTGCCCCGGGGCCTGGACATCGCTGCGGCCATGGGTTCCCGAGAAGCATACAAAATCCTTCAGGCGGAAGGAGAAACCGACTACGCCCGGTATCCGGAGAATATGGAGCGGCTGCGCCGGGCAATCGCCGGTTTGGACCCGACGACCTGGACGCAGAACCTGTACTGGGGCTGGCTGTACACCCTCCTTCCTCTCACCTGGGAAAAGCCGGAAGGCTACCCTTCCTTCATGCGCAACCCGGCCTGGGCCAGAAAGGAACTCAGCACCTACCTGGCCGGCTGGACGGAACTGAAGCACGACACCCTGCTCTACGCCAAACAGGTCTACGCCGAGGCCGGCGGCGGCGATCAGGTCGACGACCGGGGCTATGTGGAACCCAACCCCTACGTCTACGCCCGGCTGGCCGCCCTGGCGCAAATGACCCGGGAGGGACTCATGGCGCGCCAGCTTATCAGCGAACGGGACCAGGTCAACTTACAGCGGTTGGAGGAGCTCGCCCTGGCTCTCAAGGCCATCGCCGAGAAAGAGCTGAACGCCACCCCCTTGGCCGCAGAGGATTATGAGCTGATCCGCTCTTACGGGGCCAGCCTGGAACACTTCTGGCTCGAAGCCCTGCGGGACGAAGGCGTCGACCACCCCTCCGCCCAGAACGACCGGCCCGCGGCGTTGGTGGCCGATGTGGCGACCGACATCGGCGGCGGTCGGGTCCTGGAAGAAGCCACCGGCCCGGTTTTTCCCATCTATGTGGCCGTACCGGTGGACGGTAAACTGCGCATCGCCGTCGGCGGCGTCTACTCCTACTATGAGTTCCCCTGGCCCCTCGCGGAGCGTTTGACGGATAAAAAGTGGCACCAGCTGATCAACGAAGGCCAAGCTCCCCCTCAGCCGGCTTGGACCAAGTCCTTCACCGCCCCGCCCGCTGCCGCTCCACCCCATGCCTAGGCGAAGGCTATGGCTGCTGATCGGCGGGCTGGCGGTCGTACTGGGGGCGCTCACGCCCAGGCTGGAAACTGTCCGCCTGGAGACCTTTGCCACCTTCCGCGCCGGCGAAATGCGGCTGCCGGTACAAGAAGACCCGATCGCGCTGGTGGCGGTGGGCGACATCATGCTCTCGCGCGGCGTGGCGCGGGAGATGAAAAAGGCCGGCGACAGCCGCTTACCCTTCGCCAAGATCAAACCCTACCTGCAGGGGGATATTGTCCTCGGCAACCTGGAAGGACCGATCACGCCGGGACCGGAGATAGAGCCGTCGGAAATGCGCCTCCGCGCCGACCCGGGAACCGAGGCCGTTCTACGCGACGCCGGGTTCACCCTGCTCACCCTGGCTAATAATCACCTTCCCGACTTCGGTCCGCATGGGATCAGCGATACCCGGCAGTACCTCGCCCAGGCCGGGATCGGCTGCACCGGGGCCGGTCTGACCGCCCGTCAGGCTGGCGAGCCGTACTGCGTGCAGGTCAAAGGGGTCCGGTTGGCCTTCCTGGCCTTTGCCGATCCGGAACTAGTTCCTGCAGTCCACGGTACCGGGGAGGAGCAACCGGGCCCGGCCTTGTTCAGCCCGGAAAAAGCGGCGGCCGCCGTTCGAGCCGCCCGCCGAAAAGCGGATTTTATTGTCGTCTCCCTGCACGGCGGCCGGGAGTACGCCGCCGAACCGGACGAAGCCCAAATCCAGGCCGCCCGCGGGGCCATCGACGCCGGGGCGGATCTGGTCCTGGGACACCACCCCCATGTGGTGCAGCGGGTGGAACGCTACCGGGGAGGGTATATCCTCTACAGCTTAGGCAACTTCGTTTTTGACCAGTGGTGGTCGGAAGCCACCCGGGAGAGCGTGGTCGTCCGGCTTTTGGTGGACAAGAGCGGCGTGGAAAAACTGGAGTTCCTCCCGGTGTACATCAATAAGCGCGCCCAACCGGAACCGGTGCGGGGCGCCGCTGCACAGAGCATCGCCGCCCGGCTCGAGCTGCCTTTGCAGGCAGAACCGCTGGCCACCTGGAGCGAAAGCGACTCCTCCTACTACCTTGGCACCAAGTATGTCCATTACTGCCGCCAGACACTGGAGGCCTTTCGGCGGCGGCAAACCGCCCACGCCGACCTGGACGAAGACGGCCGGCAGGAAGTCTACCGGCTGCAGAACGGGCGGCTGATCGTAGAGGAGGAGGCGCAGCCGCTGTGGCAGTCGCCCCCAGAATGGTGGGTGGACGGTTTCACCCTGGCCGATGCCGATAACGACGGCCGGACCGACCTCAACTTGAGTGTCTGGAAGGCGGGCAGTTTTGGGCCGCACAAGCCCTTCTGGATAACTGAAGACGACAACAGCGTCAAGAACCACCTTTTCATCTTTGACCTGGTTGATGATGCCGTCAAGCCGATCTGGCAGTCCTCCAACCTCGACCGCCCCATCTGCGAAATGGCTTTCACCGATCTGGACGCCAACGGGGAAAATGAGCTGGTTGTCACTGAGGGCAGCTATACCGACCCGACCAACCGGCAGCTCACCATCTGGCAGTGGAACGGCTGGGGCTTCACACGCCTGCTGTGAATAAAGAAAAGACGCCGCTTTAGGCGCCTTTTCTTTATGTTCTGGTGGAGGCGGGGGGGAATTGCACCCCCCGTCCGAAGGTGTACCCACACAGGCCTCTACGAGCGTAGCTCCTGCTTTAGCGTTCGCCCGCACGGCCTCCCAGGAGCAGGATGCCGCTTGGGCTAACCCCGTAGCTTTCCCGCCTGGCTCCAGGGTGCCTGCCCGGCGGTAGCCTGCTAATCTGACACCCGGATCCGGCCCCGCAGGCGCAGGCCGGGCGGATGGGCCGCGTTAGTTACGCAGCCAGTGCGTAATCGTTGTTGGCAGTTATGCCTTTCCATGTTGGTGCGCGGTCATGGTCCGCGGCTCGCTTCCTGTGCCCATACGACCCCCGTCGAGCCTAAATCGCCCCCAGGGAGCGCTCTTTGAAGGCCCGCTCGATCTCCCGCGCCGCTTCGCGCTTGGCGAGGTCATCCCGTTTATCGTAGACCTTCTTGCCCTGGGCCAGAGCCAGGGCTACTTTTGCCAGGCCCCGTTCGTTAAAGTAAACGGAGAGCGGGACCAGCGTCAGCCCTTTTTGCTGCACCGCACCGGCCAGCCGGCCGATTTCACCCTTGTGCAGAAGGAGCCTGCGCGGGCGCTTGGGCTCGTGGTTAACGTAACCACCTTTTTGGTAAGGGCTGATATGCATATTATAAAGGATGATTTCGCCGTTTTCAACCCGGGCATAGCTGTCCCTGAGGTTCGCCTTGCCCTCGCGCAGCGACTTGACCTCGGTGCCCACCAGCGCCAGCCCGGCTTCGTAGGTCTGCAGCACGAAGTAGTCGTGGCGGGCCTTGCGGTTTTCGGTGACAATGCGCTGTCCTTTTTTCTCCGCCCTTTTTTCTTTCGCCATTTTCCTCACCGGCCCACCCGAAATATTCCCGCAACATTTTTTATTTGCCTGCTCTTTTATTGTAACACAACCGGCCGGCTGCAACAAGCCCGCGGCAGCCCGCCGGGCGAGCGACGCTGCTACTCATGGAGCACGATGCGCACCTGCGGGAGCCGGTCGGCCCGCACCCGGCCCTGGTAGGTTTCAGCGCTGACAAAAATCTCCGCCGGGTCGCCCAGGAGGCGGCGGGACACCTGGTAGCTGACGGTGTCCGCAGCCGGCACAGCTCCCGTGCCGGGAGCGGCCGGCCCAGGGTAGCTTACCGCCACGCGGCCCCGGCCCGCCTCCCCTTTTTCCAGCGCCACCACCTCCAGGCGGTAGCTGATTTCCCGGCTCACGGGGCCCCGCAGGCGCAGCCAAAAGCGCAGGTTTTCCCCGTCCAACGCGGCATCGAGCCGGACAATGTCGGCGTCCTTTTCCCAGCGGTCGATGATGCTGTCGCCGACCACGTCCACCGCCACGGCCTTGGGGCTCTCCCCACCGGGGCCGGCGGTGAGCACCTCGGCCGGCGGATAAGCCCAGTAGAGCTCCGTGGCCCGCGCAAAGCTGGTGAGAAACCCCCGCATCACCGCCACCTGCGACTGGTATTTTAAGATGGCGTTATACTTTTGTACCCGCGCGGCCCAGGGAAGATCCAGGCGCAGCCAGATCCCCTCCGGGGCGATGGGCGGCGGCGGCTCCAGGTTACGGGCCAGGTTGGCGCCCCAGGGGCGCGGCCAGCCCGTGTAGTGCACCAGGTAGGTGTAAATCTGGGGCTGCCCGCTCCACCCCCGGTTGCGCTTTAAGTCTTCCAAGGCGTAGCTGACAAAAGCGCTCGCCGCCCAGTGGTCCGGGTGGCCCTCGTGCGGGCTGGGGAAAATGAGCACGGTGGGGTCTTCGCTCCGGATGAGCTCCTCGACGTTGGCCACGAGTACCTCGCCGGCATAGGTGGTGGCGAAAACCGGGTGCACACCGTAGGGAGAGGAGGTGACACCGGTGTAGGGTGACCGGAAGGGATGGGCGGCAGACCAGTGTTCCTGCCAGAGCGCGGCCAGCCCCCGGTCCGGAAAGCCGAGGAAAACCGCCGCCTCGGGCGGGACGCCGAGAACCCCCAGAGCCGCCAAGGCCTCCTTCTGGCGCAGCTGGCCGAAGGCGCGCATGCCGGCCGGGGTGATCTTAAAAAGCCGCAGGCGCCGCTGGGCCGCATAACGAAAGGCGTCGCCGCAGGTAAAAAAGACAACCTTGACCCGTGCGCCCGCCGCCAGGGCCGTCTGGATGAAGCCAGCTGCCCCCACCGTTTCGTCGTCCGGGTGGGGGGCAAAGACGAGCACCCGGTCCGCGGCTGTAAGCGCCGGCGTAAGCGGTCGCACCTCCAGGTTAGGCTCTGTCTCCAGCGGGAGCAGCCAAAAGTAGGCTCCCAGCCCGCTGAGAAGAAGCAGTAAACTCAAGAAGACTCCTTTGCTGGCGCGGCGCATGGCGGCTCCTTTCTCTAAGACGGCCGCGCGCGGCGGCGGCAGGTAAGCCAAAAGAACAGGACGTAAAAGACGCCCAAAAGTACGCCCCCCAGGGTAATCAGCTCTAAAACCCGCGGGCTGAGGAAGCGGGCAGCCGTTTGGCCCAGGTAAAGGTAGACGAGCTGCTGGGCCGTACACCAGCCCAGTGAAGTTAAGACGGAGTAGAAAAGGTAGACCTTAAGATCCATGCGGGCAATGCCGGCGAGCAGAATGGCCGGCGTCCGGGTCAGGCCGATGATGCGTGAGATGATGATGGCGGCCCCGCCCCAGCGGGCATACCAGTTCTCCACCCGCGCCACTGCCCCGGGCCGCACGCCCAAGAAGGGTCCGTAGCGCTCGAGGAGCGGCCGTCCGCCGAAGCGGCCGGCCGCGTAGCCCGCCAGGGTGCCCAGGGTGTTGGCCAGCGTAGCTAGGGCAAGGAGGGGAACGAGCGCCAGCCGGCCGGCGGCGATGAGCACGCCGGCCGCCAAAAAGAAGGCCTCGTAAGGTATACCGGGCAGGCCGGTTCCTTCCAGGAAAAGCACGAGGGCATACATCCCGATGCCGGCGGGCGCCGCAAGGAGCTCCAAAACGCCGTTTTCTTTCATGGCGCCGCTTTGCGCCACCGCGCCACGATGGACTCGGCGCCCGTGACCCGGGAACCCGCCTGCACCAGGATGCCGACCTCCGGTTCACCGATGATAAGGTCCACCTGCGAGCCGCGGGCGATGAAAGAGACCTTTTGCCCCGCCTGCACCGTCTGGCCCGCCTGCACAAAGCAGGAGATCTTGTTGACGAACTTGTCGGCAATCTCTACCATGGCGAGCGGCGGCCTGCCTTCCGGGCGGAGAAAGAGGGTGTTCCGTTCGTTAACCAGGCGATAGCGGTGGGCAAAGAGGTCCACCGCCCGCCGCAGAAAGGTCAGCCTGACGTATTCCCAAAGGTCCACCATGGGCAGGTTGGTGGCGGCCGGGGCATGGACCACGTCGGTTACCGCCGCCGTCACCGGGGCGTAGTTGAAGTGCACGTCGAGCGGTGACATGTAAATGCCGATCAGCCAGCCGTCGGCAAAACGGTGGCTGGAGCGGTGGATTTCCGGCAGCGGGACGGACTCTCCCAGTTTGCTGACCTCGATCCGCCCGGCGCGAAATGGTTTCACGTACACCACGGTACCGTCGCAGGGTGCCAAAATGGCGTCCGGGTCGGCCGGCGGGTGGCGCACCGGGTCGCGGAAGAAGTAGACGTTACGCAGGTACCAGTAGAGGCCGCCGAGGAGAATGGCCGTAAGGGTCAGGAACCAGAGCCACACCGGGACCACTCCTTCCTCACCTTTGCCAGCTTGTAGGGCAGGCGGACAACGTAGTACCCCGCCAGGCCGGCCGCCGCCTTCAGGGGGTTGTAGGACGTAGGCGGCGCTTCTTTTACGCTGAAGCTGCCGTCGCGGTACAGGCTATCCAAGGCCGTGTACGTAGGCACCAGGCCTTTGTTCTGGTAGCTGGCCCAGATTGCCAGCGCTGCCGGCTGCTCCACCAGGCGGCGCTTCAGAGGGTAAACATCCTGGAGTTCAGTCCAGAGGGTCGCCAGGCCGGGGGTGAGTCCCGCGGTGGCCGCCTCCCGGCGCAGGCGCCGGTAGGTCACCGGGTCCCAGGTATAAGGGCGGGTGCAGGCGGCCACCGCCACGATGGCCGCCACCAGCTCCTTAAGGCGCTCCAGGTCTGCCACCGGGTCCAGGAGACGCACCTCAATGGTGCCCAGGCGGAGGGAAAAAATGAGGTCCTGAAAGCGGTAGTAGGGATCGCCGGGCCGGAGCGGCCCCAGCGCGTAGGAAGCGTAGAGCCGGTAGCTGGGTCCGAAGTACTCTCCCCGGCGCGCGGGGGAACTGGCCGCGGCCAGGGCGAAAAGCGGCAGAAAGTGCGCCAGGTTGTTGTAGGTGCGCTCGGCATCGGTCAGGCCGGAGAGGTGCAGGTGGAGGCCGGCGGTGAGCGTGGGGGCATCCATGTCCAGGAGGTGCCCGGCGGCCACCAGGAGCCCTTCCCCGCCCACCGCCGCGGCCAGCTCGCGCCGCAGCTCAGCCAAGGCCGCTACAACCTCCGCCGGGCCATCCACAGTGGGGGTGGAAATCTCCACCGGTCCCATGAGGCCGACCTTGAGGTCTTTGCCGCGGGCGAAGTTGGAATCCGAGTGGCTGAGAAAGAAGCCCGGGTTGCGCCAGAAAAGCCGGGTCAGGTAGTAGAGCGACTGCAGGTTCGGCCGTGCCGGCTGCGTGATAAAGACCTCTTCCTCCAGGCCCAGGCGCACCCGCTCCCCCTCCTTTCATCCCACCCTACTCGTCCATTGATAATTACTATGGTAAGACCTTCCGCCGGCCGTGTCAAGAAAACCCGCCGGCTATAGTTTGGTGCAGTGGAGCGAAAAAAATAGGCCGGCTGCGCGCCGGCGCTTGAAGGGACACGTCGCTAAACCTTTCTTTCCGCTGCGCTCAAGGAGTGGACCAGTTCGGCCGCCTTTTCCGGCGTCATCTGGCCCAGTACCCGGTCGTTCACCTCGACGCTCGGCCCGCCCGGGCAGTTCTCCAGGCAGAAGGTGGCACCCAGGTCAAACTCCTCCGGGCGGCCGCTGGCCGCAATCGCCCGGTGGAAAGCCTGCAAGACATCGTAGGAACCCTTCAAATAACAGGAGGTGCCGACGCAGACCCGGATCCTGGTTTTGACTGCAGCGCCGCCGGGCGCCACCGCCACCTCTTCGCCGCTGATGCGCCGGCGCGGGCTGTAGTGGGTGTGGAGGAGCTCTTCCGCTTCCTTGCTGCCCGGGGCGCCCAGGTGCTTCTGGTAAAGCTGTTCCACCAGCGGGTTCTCATCCGCCCGCCTCAGCTCGTGCTCCCGATCCAGGCGGTACAAGCCCTCGCCGCGGGCGGCCCGGTGGGCGGCGTCGTTCGGCAGGGGTTGCCCGCCGCCGCCCACGCACCCGCCGGGGCAGGCCATCACCTCGATCAGGTCATACCGTTTTTCGCCGGCTTTCAGCGCCTGAAGCAGTGACCGCGCCTCGCCCAGCCCGTGCACCACCGCCACGCGCAGCTGCCGGCCGCCCAGCTCCAGCTCTGCCTCTTTGCAGCCGGCCAGGCCGCGCACCGCCCGGAACTCAAGGGGCGGCGTCCTGCCATCGAGCGCCCGGGCCGCAGTCCTGAGCACGGCCTCGGCCACGCCGCCCGTAACCCCGAAGATGACGCCGGCACCCGTAGCCAGACCGAAGGGCAGGTCGAAGGCCTCGCCTTCCAGCCGGCTGAAGTCCAAAGAAGCCTGGCGCACCATCCGTACCAGCTCCTGGGTGGTGAGTACGGCATCGACGTCCGGTACCCCGTCCCGCCCCAGCTCCCGGCGCCCAGCTTCGAACTTTTTGGCGGTGCAGGGCATGATGGAGACCACAAACAGGTTCTCCGGCGCCACCTCCAGCTCGGCGGGCAGGTAGGATTTGGCCAGGGCGCCGAACATGGCCTGAGGCGAGCGGCAGCTCGAGATGTTCGGCAGGTACTCCGGGTAATACTGCTCGGCGAACTTAACCCAGGCCGGGCAACAGGAGGTGAACTGGGGTAGGTTGGTGCCCGCCTGCAGCCGGTCCAGAAACTCGTGGCACTCCTCGCGCACGGTGAGGTCGGCGCTGAAGCAGGTGTCGTACACCCGGTCAAAGCCCAGGCACCGGAGGGCCGCCGCCACCTGACCGGCGCCGGACGTCCCCGGCGGCAGGCCGAAGGCTTCGCTGAACGCCACCCGCACGGCCGGCGCCACCTGCGCCACTACTTTCTTGGCCGGGTCGGCCAGGGCCGCCCACACCCGCTCCACGTCCGACTTTACCACCAAGGCCCCGGTGGGACAGGCGCCGGCGCACTGGCCGCAGTTGACGCACTCCACTTCGCTCATCCTTTTGCCGAAGGCCGGCACCACAGCCAGGCGCCCACCGCGGTAGGCAAACCCCAGCACGCCCACCCCTTGCACCTCTTCGCACATGCGGACGCAGTCGCCACAGAGGATGCACTTGGAGGGGTCGCGCACCAGGGCGGGGCCCACGTCCACCGGGCCGGCCTCCTTCTTCTGAGGAAAGCGCACCTTGTTCACCCCCAGGCGGTCGGCCAGCTCCTGCAGCCGGCAGGCGCCGCTCTTTTCGCAGGTGGTGCAGTCGCGGTTGTGGTTGGAAAGGATAAGCTCCAGGATCAGGCGCCGGTGGTGCAGCAGGCGCCGGGTATGGGTGCGCAGCTTAAGCCCCGGCTCCGGCGGGGTGGCACAGGCGGCCAGGAGCCGCCCCCGCTCGTCCTCCACCAGGCACATGCGGCAGGCGCCGTAAACAGAAAGTTCCGAGTGGTAACAAAAGGTGGGCAGGTCAACCCCCGCCTTCTGCACCACTTCCAGGAGGTTCTTCTCCCCGTTTAACTCCACTTCGCGGCCGTCAACCCACATGGCAGCCGTCATCTCAGTTCACCTCCTCGATGGCATGGAAGGCACAGGCCTTCTCGCAGGCTCCGCAGCGCAGGCAGCGATCGGGATCGATGGTAAAGGGGCTCTTCACCCGGCCGCTCACGGCGCCGGCCGGACAGACCCGCGCGCAGCGGCCGCAGCCGCGGCACTGCTCCGGGTTAATCACAAAGCGGCGCAGGGCGCGGCACACACCCGCCGGACAGCGCTTGTCGCGCACGTGGGCCAGGTACTCGTCCCGGAAGTGGCGCAACGTGGAGAGCACCGGGTTCGGCGCCGTCTGGCCAAGACCGCAGAGCGAGGTCTCCTTCACCGTTACCGCCAGTTCCTCCAGGAGGGCCAGGTCCTCCTCCGTCCCCCGGCCGCCGACGATCTTTTCCAGGATCTCCAGCATGCGGCCCGTGCCTTCCCGGCAGGGGATGCACTTGCCGCAAGACTCGCGCTGCGTGAAGTCCATAAAGAAGCGGGCCACCTCCACCATGCAGGTGTGGTCGTCCATCACCACGAGGCCGCCCGAGCCCATCATGGCTCCGGCCCGCTTGAGGGATTCAAAGTCAAGGGGCAGATTCAAGTGTTCGGCGGTCAGGCACGCCCCGGACGGCCCACCGATCTGCACCGCCTTGAAGTTCCGGCCGCCGCGGATACCGCCGCCGATGTCGAAGATGACCTCGCCCAGCGTCGTCCCCATGGGCACTTCGATGAGGCCGGTGTTGGCCACGTTGCCGGTGAGGGCAAAGGCCTTGGTACCGTGGCTGGTCGGCGTCCCCACCCGGCTGAAGACCGCCGCCCCCTCCCGCAGGATGAACGGCACATTGGCCAGGGTTTCCACGTTGTTAAGCAGGGTAGGGCAGCCGAAAAGGCCTTTTTGCGCCAGGCGCGGCGGGCGCGTGCGCGGCATGCCCCGCTGCCCCTCGATGGAGGAGACAAGCGCCGTCCCCTCGCCACAGACAAAGGCCCCGGCACCCTTGTTGATGTGCAGCCGGAAGGAAAAGCCGGTGCCGAGGATATTGTCGCCTAAAAAGCCCCACTCCTCGGCGGCGGCAATGGCCTTGGTAAGGCGCTCCACGGCCAGCGGATACTCCGCGCGCACATAGATATAGCCTTCGCCGGCGCCCACGGCGTAACCGGCGATGAGCATGCCTTCCAAGACTTTATGCGGGTCGCCCTCCATAACGCTGCGATCCATGAAAGCGCCCGGGTCACCCTCGTCGCCGTTGGCCACCACGTACTTTTTCCCGCCCGGGGCCCGGCGCACCGCCTCCCACTTCTTGCCGGCCGGGAAACCCGCCCCGCCCAAGCCGCGCAGGCCGGCCGCCAGCACCTCCTGGCAGACCGTCTCCGGGGTGAACTCCGTGAGCGCCCGGGCCAGCCCCTGGTAGCCGCCGCAGGCGATGTACTCGCGGATGTCTTCCGGATCGATGCGCCCGCAGTCCGCCAGGGTGCGCCGCTGTTGCTTTTGGTAAAAGGGGATCTCTTCCTCCCGGGCGAAGTGCCGGTCCGTTCCAGGCAGAGCATAGGTAAGACGCTCGACGAGCCTGCCTTTGAGGACCGTCTCTTCGACAATCTCAGGAGCGTCTTCCGGAACCACATGCAGGTAAAGGTAACCCTCCGGCTCAATGCGCACCAAAGGACCCATCTGGCAGAACCCGTGGCAGCCGCTCCTCTTTACGTCCGCCGGGGTGGCTTCTTCCTCGTGTTCCAAAAGGTACGCCAGGTCGGCGGTGATGCCACGCGCAGTAAGTTCCCGGCGCAGCGCCTCATACACCGCCGGGGAACCATTGGCCACACAGCCTGTACCGTGACAGACGAGCACCCGGCGCCAGGCGCGGCCGAGGGCTTTCTGGAAGGCCGCAGCCGCCTGCTTAAGCTCTTCTACCGACTTGATCACGACTCCCTCTCCCCCTTCGCCAGCTCGTCGATGAGCGCCACAATCGCCTCCGGCGTGGCCTGCCCATGCACCTTCCCGTTGATGGTCACCACCGGTGCCAAGGCACAGGCCCCCAGGCAGGCCACCGTCTCCACGGTGAAGGTTAGATCAGGCGTGGTGTTCCGGCCATCCTTCAGTCCCAGCCGCTCGCGCAGCGCAGCCAGGATGGGCGCCGAGTGCCGCACGTGGCAGGCTGTCCCGTCGCAGACACGGATGACGTACTTGCCTTTAGGTTCGAGGGAGAAATTCTCGTAGAAGGTGGCCACGCCGAATACCCGGGCCGGCGTCAGCCCCATGCTGGTCGCCACATAGGTGAGCACCTCTTCCGGCAGGTAACGGTAGACCTCCTGCACCTCCTGCAGGATGGCCACGAGTTCTTCCGGACGGCGCCGGTGTTTTTCCAAGATCTCGTTTACCGCTACAAAACGCCGCCCACTCGTTACGCCTTCATCAGGCACGGCCGGGTCCCTCCTCTTTGTCAACTTTTCGACAATACGTGGTGCGCTATGACCCTCAGTTTTCATGATCCTCCCGCCTCGTCTTTTTCCGGCCATCCCCCTTTACCCCGCTCCGGTCAAGTGTCTCAGCACTGCAACAATGAATTCGACGCGAAAAAAGGTGCCACCCTGAGTTCACCCTCAGTGTAGCACCTTTGTTACGTTTACGTCAATCAGTGCCCGGCCAAAGATTTTTTATCAGTTTTATAACAATCTTCTCCCCGCCTGTGGGTCCGGCCGTGCCGGACCGTTCCTCAGCGGAACAGGGGGGCAAACACGAGCGAGACGATGGTCATCAGCTTGATCAGGATGTTGAGCGAGGGCCCGGCGGTGTCCTTGAAGGGATCGCCCACGGTATCGCCCACCACCGCCGCAGCGTGGGCGGGAGTGCCTTTGCCCCCGTAGTTGCCGCTCTCAATGAACTTCTTGGCGTTGTCCCAGGCACCGCCGGAGTTGGCCATCTGAATGGCGAGCAGCACGCCGGTGACCAGCGCACCGGCCAGCAGCCCGCCCAGGGCTTCCTTGCCCAGCACCAGGCCCACCGCCAGCGGCACCACCACGGCCATCAGGCCGGGCACGATCATTTCCCTGAGGGCCGCCGCCGTACTGATGTCCACGCAGCGGGCATAATCCGGGCGGGTTTTGCCCTCCATAAGGCCCTTGATCTCTCTAAACTGGCGCCGTACTTCCTCGATCATGTGGAAGGCCGCACGCCCGACGGCCTGCATGGTCATGGACGAGAAGAGGAACGGCAGCACACCGCCGATGAAAAGGCCCACCGTCACGCGGGCATCCAGGATGCTGAGGCCGGTCTCGGTCAGCCCCACCGAAGCAGCGTAGGCGGCGAAGAGGCCGAGCGCGGTGAGGGCTGCCGAACCGATGGCAAAGCCCTTGCCGATGGCAGCGGTGGTATTGCCCACCGAGTCCAGGGTGTCCGTGATCTGGCGGACGCCCGGGTCCAGTTCCGCCATTTCGGCAATACCGCCGGCGTTATCGGCCACCGGGCCGTAGGCGTCCACCGCCACCGTCATGCCGGTGGTGGAAAGCATACCCACACCGGCCAAGGCAATCCCGTAGAGGCCGGCAAAGGCGTGGGCCACATAGATCGCTGCGGCGATCATGACAACGGGCCAGCCGGTGCTGGCCATACCCACCGCCAGCCCGGTGATGATGGTGGTAGCCGGACCGGTTTGCGACGACTGCGCGATACCCTGGGTGGGCTTATAGTCGGCCGAGGTGTAGTACTCGGAGATGAGGCCGATCACCACGCCGGCCGCCAGGCCCGCCACCGTGGCCAGGAAGGGCCCGCTGCTCCCCAGGACGGCCCGGGTGAGAAAATAGCTGATCACCGCCACCAGGACCGCGCTACCAAAGGTGCCGTTGCGCAGGGCCAGGCGGGCATTGGCGCCCTCGCCGCCGCGCACGAAGAAAGTAGCGATAATGCTGGCGACAATTCCCGTGGCGGCCAGCAGGAGCGGCAGCAGAACCCCGTTGAGGCCGAAGCTTAGTACACCGATGGACATGGCGGCGATGACCGAACCAACGTAAGACTCAAAGAGATCAGCGCCCATGCCGGCCACGTCGCCCACGTTATCGCCCACGTTGTCGGCGATGACGGCCGGGTTGCGCGGATCGTCCTCGGGGATACCTGCTTCCACTTTGCCGACAAGGTCCGCGCCGACGTCGGCGGCCTTGGTGTAAATCCCGCCGCCGGCGCGCGCAAAGAGAGCAATGGAGCTGGCGCCCAGCCCGAAGCCGTTAACGATGGTGGGATCCCGGAAGATTATGTAGAAAATCCCGAGACCCAAAAGCCCCAGCCCCACCACGGACATCCCCATCACCGCGCCGCCGGAGAAGGCGATGGTCAGCGCCTGCCCCTGCCCCTGCCGGGCGGCGTTGGCAGTGCGCACGTTGGCCTGGGTGGCGACATTCATACCGATGAATCCGGCGCCGATGGAACAAAGTGCCCCGAACAAAAAGCAGACGGCCGTTTGAATGTTGATGGCAAAAGCAAGAACGATGAAGAGAACGGTGATGAAGACCGCCAGCACCCGGTACTCGCGCATGAGAAAAGCCATGGCTCCTTCGTGGATGGCTGCGGCGATCTCCTGCATGCGGGCGGTGCCCGCCTCCGCCCTCACCACCCGCAGAGTGAGAAAGAGCGCAAAGGCCAGCGCGAGCAGCCCGGCAGCCGGTGCCAGGATAACAAGGGACTCCATTCCTTAAGTTCGCCTCCTCTGTAACGTCCTGAAGAGATTTCTTGGAAAAGTAAGAGCACCTACCTTCAGGTAAGTGCCCGCCCCTTCTAAAGGATGGTTAGAAGCAGCGCCAGAACCATGAAGGCGAAGGCAATGTACTTGGTCCAGGACTCCAGCTTCTCGTTGATCCCTTTCTTCTTGCCGAAGAAGGTTTCGGCCCCGCCTGCAATGCTACCGGAAAGGCCGGCGGACTTGCCGGACTGCAGTAAAACCAGAGCGATGAGGCCGAGGGAAACGAGGACAAAGACCACTAGAAGAACGGTTCGCAGCACCCGCATCACCTCCATTATTGCCCTGGCCTACCCTGCTTATGCCTGGCCAGGTTGTCCACGCCGTTACATCCACCCTATTGTAGCATAGAACGAAACAGATGGCAACGAAGGGGCGTGAGTCGTTGGTGGTTGGCTGTTGGTTATGAAGGCAACCCTCGGCGGTCCAGGCCCACAGTTTTTACCTGCGCCACCGCCTACTAACTACTAACGACCCACGACCAAGGAGGTCGTGAGTCGTCGGTAGTGGGTTGTCAACTATTAACGTGATCCTCGGGGGTCCACCAATCACTGGCTACTAACGACTTACGAATGAGAGGAGACCCGGAACGCGGCGCGGCCGGGGAAGAGGGCGCTGCCGGCGAGGAGCTCCTCGATGCGCAGCAGCTGGTTGTACTTGGCCACACGCTCGGAGCGCGAGGGTGCGCCCGTTTTAATCTGCCCCGTGTTCGCCGCCACCACAATGTCGGCGATGGTGGTGTCCTCCGTCTCGCCCGAGCGGTGCGATACCACGGCGGTGTAGCCGGCCCCCTTGGCCATCTCGATGGCCGCCAGGGTCTCGGTGAGGGTGCCGATCTGGTTCACCTTGATGAGCACGGAGTTGGCCACCTTCTGGGCGATGCCGCGGCTGATGAGCTCCGTGTTGGTGACGAAGATGTCGTCGCCCACCAGCTGCAGCCTGCCGCCCAGCCGGGCCGTGAGCTCCTGCCAGCCTTCCCAGTCGTCCTCCGCCAGGCCGTCTTCCAAGGAGATAATCGGGTAGCGCTCCGCCAGACGGGCGTAGAAGTCAACCAGCTCACTCGCCGTCAGCGTTTTGCCCTCGCCGGCCAAGACGTAGCGCCCGTCCCGGTACAGCTCGGACGCCGCCGCGTCGATGGCCAGGTAGACATCTTCGCCCGGCTTAAGGCCGGCCTTGGTGATGGCCTCCACCAGAAGCTCCAGGGCCTCTTCGTTGGACTTCAGGTCCGGGGCAAACCCGCCTTCATCGCCTTGGCCGGTGGCCAGCCCTCTTTCCTTCAGCACTTTCTTCAGGCTGTGGAACACCTCGGCGCCCAGGCGCAGGGCCTCAGCGAAGCTGGGCGCTCCCGCCGGCACCACCATGAACTCCTGGATGTCCACGTTGTTGTCGGCATGCTTGCCGCCGTTCAAGATGTTCATCAGGGGCACCGGCAGCGTCCGGGCGGAGGTGCCGCCGATGTAGCGGAAGAGGGGCAGCTCCAGGCTTTGGGCCGCCGCCTTGGCCACGGCCAGCGATACGCCCAAGATGGCGTTGGCCCCGAGCTTGCCCTTGTTGGGCGTGCCGTCCAGTTCAAGCATGAGATTATCGATGGCCACCTGGTCCACGGCGTCCATACCGGTAAGTTCCTGGGCCAGGGTATCGTTCACGTTGGCCACGGCCTTTTGCACGCCCTTGCCTAGGTAGCGCTCCTTATCGCCGTCCCTTAGTTCCACGGCTTCCCGCGTGCCGGTGGACGCACCCGAGGGCACGGCTGCGCGGCCGACGGTGCCGTCTTCCAGGGTGACGTCCACCTCGACCGTGGGATTACCGCGGGAATCCAGGATCTCGCGGGCGAAAACATCGACGATGGCGGTAAAAGAACTCACGGATTTCCCTCCTTGCCTACCTTTTCCTTTCTTATGAGGAGCGACCTGCCCGTCATGGCCGCCGGCCGGGGCAGGCCGAGGAGCTCGAGAATGGTGGGAGCCACATCAGCCAGGCGGCCAGGGCGCACGCCCCAGGCCGCGGGTTCCGGGGTCACCAGGATAAAGGGCACCGGGTTGGTGGTGTGGGCGGTATGCGGCTGGCCCGTGGCCGGATCCATCATCTCCTCGGCGTTGCCGTGATCGGCCGTGATCAGCACCGCCCCGCCCTGCTTAAGGACCGCCGTGACCACCCGCCCGAGGCAATCATCCACTGCCTCCACCGCCCGGACGGCCGCCGGAAGATCCCCCGTGTGCCCCACCATATCCGCATTGGCATAGTTTAAGACCACCAGGTCAAACTTCTCAGCCGCCAGCTCTTCCAGCACGGCCGCCGTCACCTCGTAGGCGCTCATTTCCGGCTTGAGATCGTACGTCGCCACCTTGGGCGAGGGAACGAGGCGCCGCTCCTCGCCGGGGAAGGGCTTCTCTTCGCCGCCGCTGAAAAAGAAGGTAACGTGGGCGTACTTTTCCGTCTCGGCGATCCGGAGCTGCCTCAATCCCCGCTCCGCCAGGCACTCACCCAGCGTCGCGTGCAGTTCTTCCGGTGGGAAGGCCACCGGCGCGGGCAGGGTTTCTTCGTACTGCGTAAGGCAGACAAAGTGCACCCGGGGCGGTGCGGGGCCCCGGTCGAAGCCGCCGAAGTCTGCATCCACCAGGGCGTGGCTCAGCTGCCGGGCGCGGTCCGGGCGGAAGTTGAAAAAGATCACCGTATCGCCGTCCGCGATGCGGCCGCGCGGCGAACCGTCGGGCCGCACCAGCACCGTCGGCCGGACAAACTCGTCGGTTTCGCCGCGGGCGTAGGCGGCCTGGAGCGCCGCTTGGGCGGACGGCGCCGTCTCGCCCTCCCCCGCCACCAGCGCGCGGTAGGCCAGCGCCGTGCGCTCCCAGCGTTTGTCCCGGTCCATGGCATAGTACCGGCCGCTGATGCTGGCTATTTCACCCACGCCCAGGGCGGCGCACTTTTCTTCCAGCTCTTTGAGATAGCGCTCGGCACAGGCCGGCGGCACATCGCGGCCGTCCAAAAAGGCGTGCACGCAAACCTTATCCAGGCCGCTCCCGCGGGCGAGCTCCAGCAAGGCGAGGAGGTGCTCGATATGGCTGTGTACGCCGCCGTCGGAGAGGAGACCTAAAAGATGCAGGCTGCGGCCGCGCGCTTGGGCCATGGCCGCGGTAAGCACCGGGTTGGTGAAGAACTCACCCGTGCGGATGGCCCGGCTGATGCGGGTAAGCTCCTGGTAAACGATGCGCCCGGCACCCAGGTTGAGGTGCCCCACCTCGGAGTTCCCCATCTGCCCCGCCGGCAGGCCCACATCCTCGCCTGCGGCGCCCAGGAGGGTATGCGGGTACTTTTGGACATAGCTCTCCAGGTTATGAGTGCGGGCCAGGGCCACAGCGTTGCCTTCCCGCTCGCGGCGCTCACCCCACCCATCCAGCACAATGAGGACCACCGGTCGCAGCGCGCCTGTCACGAAACGGCCTCCCTCTCTTCATAGTCGTACCTACTTGTGGGCGGCAGCCACAATGGCGGCGAAGCTGTCCGCCTTCAGGCTGGCGCCGCCCACCAGGGCCCCGTCGATGCCTTCCTGAGTCAAAAACTCGCGGCTGTTGGCAGGGGAAACGCTGCCCCCGTACTGGATGCGCAGGGCGGCTGCCGCCTCTTTCCCAAAGGCCGTCTCGATCTTACGGCGGATGAAGGCCGCCATGGCCGCTGCATCCTCCGGCTGCGCGGAGCGTCCTGTGCCGATGGCCCAGATGGGCTCGTACGCGATCACCAGCTTTTGCACCGCCGCTCCGTCGAGTCCCGTAAGGTCGGCCGCAAGCTGGGCACCCACCACGGTCTCCGCCCGCCCGGCTTCGCGCTCCGCCAGCTGTTCACCGACGCAGAGAATGGGCGTGAGGCCCGCCCGGAAGGCCGCCGTGAGCTTTTTCGCCACTTCCTCGTCGCTCTCGCGCTGGTAGGCGCGCCGCTCCGAGTGACCGACGATGACGTACTTGACGCCCACGTCTTTGAGCATGAGCGGGGAAACCTCGCCGGTGAAGGCGCCCTGTTCCTCCCAGAACAGGTTCTGGGCGCCCAGGGCGATCCGGGTGCCGGCCAGCGCCTGAGCCACGGCATGGAGGGCGGTGAAGGGCGGGCACACCACCACTTCCACCCTTTCCTCCCCCGCCACCTGGGGGGCCAGTTCCCGGACCAGCGCCAGGGCCTCAGCTACGGTCTTGTGCATCTTCCAGTTGCCGGCAATGATCGGCCTGCGCATTCTTTCACCTTCTACCCTGAAAATACGTTAACGTAGAACTCGGTTCAGCGGCCGATGAGGCCGAGGGCCATCCCCCGCACGGCGCCCTGCGTACCGTCATTGAGAAGAGCGCAGGCGAACGAAGGAAAGCGTGGGCATGGCCTGAGCCCGCAGGGCGAGTTGGACCCGCGCCTTGAGCGAGCCAAGTTCGTTCGCCCTCAGGTCGTCGGCGCCGCAGGTGGATGCCCGCGCGCCGAGGCAGGGGAGGCGGGGGCGCCTACCTGTCCTGAAGTACCGCCACACCCGGCAGCTCGCGTCCTTCTAAGAACTCCAGCGAGGCACCGCCGCCGGTGGAGATGTGGCTCATGCGGTCGGCCAGACCGAACCTCTCCACGGCCGCCGCCGAATCGCCGCCGCCCACCACGCTGATGGCGCCCGAGTCGGCCACCGCCTGGGCTACGGCCTGAGTGCCGGCGGCAAAGGGCGTCAGCTCAAACACCCCCATGGGCCCGTTCCAGAGCACCGTGCGCGCCCCGGCGATGGCTTCAGCGTACAGCTTCCGCGTTTCCGGTCCGATGTCGAGTCCCATCTGGTCCGCCGGGATGGCCGAAATCGGCACTACCCGGGTGACTGCCTTGTCGCTCACCTCCGGCGCCACCACGGTGTCCACCGGCAGCAAGAGGTGCACGCCGCGCTCGGCGGCGGCCGCCATGGTCTCCTTGGCCACCGGGATCTTGTCTTCTTCCAGGAGCGACCGGCCGACGCCGTACCCCTGGGCGGCCAGGAAGGTAAACGCCATGCCGCCGCCCACGATGAGGGTGTCCACCCGGCTCACCAGGTTCTTCAGCACCAGTATCTTATCCGAAACCTTGGCTCCGCCCAGGACGGCCACAAAGGGCCGCTCCGGGTCCTCCAGCACGCCGCCCAGCATCTTGAGTTCCTTCTCCATGAGGAAGCCGGCCACGGCCGGGAGGAACTCGGCCACCCCGGCGGTGGAGGCATGGGCCCGGTGCGCGGTACCAAAGGCATCGTTTACATACACCTCAGCCAGCTTGGCCAGGCCCGCGGCCAGCTCGCGGTCGTTTTTCTCCTCCCCCGGATAAAAGCGAATGTTCTCCAGGAGGAGTACCTCACCCCCGCGCAGCGCCTGCACCGCCTGTTCCACCGCCGGCCCGACGGCTTCGTCGAGCTTCTTCACCGGCACACCCAGAACCTCCTCCAGGCGCCGGGCCACAGGATCCAGCCGGAGCTCTGGCACCACCTTGCCCTTGGGGCGGCCCAGGTGGGAAACCAGGATGATCTTGGCCCCATACTTGCGCAGGTACTCGATGGTGGGCACAGCGGCCCGGATGCGCGTGTCATCCGCCACTTGCCCGTCTTTGAGCGGCACGTTGAAGTCCACCCGCACCAACACCCGTTTGCCGATGACCGGGATGTCCCGCAGGGTTTTTTTTGCCATGCTCCATAACCTCCTGGAGGTACCGCTTTTACAGGCCCTGTCTGCCGATGTAGGCAATGAGATCCGCGCAACGGCAGGAATAGGCCCACTCGTTGTCGTACCAGGCCACCACCTTCACCATGTTGCCGATGGCCATGGTGAGCGGCGCATCGACGATGGAGGAGAGTGACGAGCCGCGGAAGTCGGCCGAAACGAGCGGTTCCTCGCTGTAGCCCAGGATACCCTTCATGGGTCCCTCCGCCGCCGCCTTGAGCGCAGCGTTGATCTCCTCCACCGAAGCCTCCTTTTCCACCTCGGCCACCAGGTCGGTGATGGAGACGGTAGGCGTGGGCACCCGCAGGGCAAAACCGTTGAGTTTGCCCTTGAGCTCCGGCAACACCAGCGCCACAGCCTTGGCCGCGCCCGTGGTGGTGGGGATAATGGAGTAGGCGGCCGCCCGCGCGCGCCGGAGGTCTTTGTGGTTCGCGTCCAGGATCACCTGGTCATTGGTATAGGAGTGGACGGTGGTCATGAGACCCTTGACAATATGGAAGTTCTGATGGACCACCTTGGCCACAGGGGCCAGGCAGTTGGTGGTGCAGGAGGCGTTGGAGATGATATGGTGCTTTTTCGGATCGTACATCTCCTCGTTGACACCGAGGACGATGGTTATGTCTTCGCCCTTCGCCGGCGCTGAGATCACCACCTTCTTGGCACCGGACTGGATGTGGTAGCCGGCTTTTTCGCGGTCCCGTATTTTGCCGGTGGACTCCAGCACCACATCGACGCCCAACTCGCCCCAGGGATACTCGAAGGAATCGCGGATGTTGAAGGTTTTGATCTCGCGCCCGTCCACCTTGATCCCGTTCTCCGTTGCCTCCACCTCATAGGCGAGGCGGCCGTAGAGGGAGTCGTATTTGAGGAGGTGGGCGGACATGGCGTTGTCGCGCACGCCGTTAATGGCAACGACCTCGAGGCTGGGGTTGGAAAGCGCCGCCCGGAAGAACAGCCGGCCGATACGGCCGAACCCATTGATGGCCACTTTAACAGTCATGACTCTTCCTCCTTTTCTTGCCCAAGATGCTCTTTCGGGTTCTGGTTTAGCTCCCTTCCTTACCCCCTTTCCAGAAGGTTCAACATCCCGGTGAGGGCTCCCTCATCCGTGACCAGGGTGAGCGGCGGGAACCTGTAAGAAAGAACGGCGAGTATGGCCTCCGCCTTGCTGGCCCCACCGGCAACGGCGATGACGTGCTCGATCTGCTTGATGTTCTCCAGTTTGAGGCCCGTACTGGGTGTCACATACACTATTTCGCCCCGGCGGTTGAAGTAGTAGCCGAAGGTCTCCCCCACCGCCCCCAGCTGTTCCAAGAGGCTGAGCTGGTCAGGCCGGAGGTGCCGCCGCCGGGCCATGGCCTGCGCCGCTCCGATGCCGAGGAGCAGTACCGAGGCCGAACGTCCCAGCTCCAGTACCTCTTTTATCTCCGGCTCCTGGGCCAGGGCCGCGGCCGCCTTTTCTCCCAGCCAATCAGGCAGGTGCAACAGGCGGTGCGTGGCGTTGAGCTTGGCGGCGATCTTGGCGGCAATGGTACCAGCCTGTTTGCCCAGGTCTTCACCCATGCCACCGCGCGCCGGCACCACGGTGACGCGGCCGTGGTAATTGGCGGGTAAGAGCGCCGCCGCCACTCTGGCCAGGGTGGTGCCGCCGGAGACGGCCAGCACCATGCCTTCGGCTAAAATGGCTTTCAGGTGCTGCGCCGCGGCCCGCCCCATGTCTTTCTGCACTGTCTCACTGGTATCGCTGTCGCCGGGCACGGCGATCACCCGCTCTAAACCCAGGTGCTGAGCCAGGGCCTGTTCGCGGCGCGTCAGGTCGTGTACTTCACGCATGTAAAGGGCCAGCTCTTCCACCAGCTCGGCACCCGCCGGTGTAAGGGTCATGCCCAGATTGCTGGCTGCAACCAGCCCCTGCGCGCGCAAAAACTCTACCTCGGCCCGAAGCCGGCGCTCGGTGCTGCCGAGTTCCTGAGCCAGCACGCGCCGCCCAACCGGCTGCAGCAGGGACACGGTGCGTAGGATAGTATACCTCTTGGAAAGAGCCTCTATCAGTTCCGGCACCAACCGCTGCTGCAGGCCGGCCACCAGACGCAGGTCGACTTCACTTGTGGGGCGATTTATGTCCCGCGTCTCCCTGATTTGTCCCACGAGAGCCAAGAAAAAAGGCCTCCTCCCTATCCCTTAACATAATTCTTTCTTTGTGGAGGAATTCCTGCCTGGCGATAAATATTTTCCCACGGCCGCCTCTATCTTAAATCTCAGGCGAAACGACGGCGGCTGGCGGAACAAGGGATCCGGGCTTCTTCCCGGTACTTGGCCACGGTACGCCGGGAAACGCTGATCCCCCGCTGCCCGAGAAGCTCGGCAAGCTTCTGGTCGCTGAGCGGGTGGCGCGGGTCTTCCTTGGCCACGAAATCCGCCAGCAGGCGTTTCACCGATTCGGCGGCCGCAGCGGTGCCGCCGGCACTCTCGACGCCGCTGCCGAAAAGAAAGCGCAGGGGAAAGACGCCCTGGGGTGTCTGGATGAACTTGTTGGCCGTGGCCCGGCTCACCGTGGATTCGTGCATGCCGATCTCTTCAGCCACCTGCCGCAGGGTCAGGGGCTGCAGGTAACGCACACCGTAGTCGAAGAAGGCCCGCTGGCGCCTGAGCAGCACCTCGACAATGCGGTACACGGTGCGGCGGCGTTGCTCAATGCTGCGGATCAGCCAGAGGGCGGAATTCAGCTTGTGCTCCAGGTAACGGCGCGTGTTCGGGTCGCACTCGCCCGGGTGAGCGAGTAGGCGGCGGTAATAGTTGTTCAGTGTCAGGCGGCTGGCAGCGGCGTCATTCACCAAAATGACGTATTCGCCCTCCACCTTCTCCACGCTGACATCCGGGACCACGTACTGGATCTCTTCCCCCGACGCGTACCTCCTGCCGGGCTTCGGGTCCAAGGTGCGGATGAAATCGCGGATCGCCTGGACCTCTTCCAGGCTGAGCCCCAGGTCGGAAGCTACGCGCGTAAGCTTCCCTTCCGCGAGGTCGCGCAGGTAACCCTTGATCACCCGGCGCACCGGCGGGCTGAGCCGGCCCAGCGCCCGGGCCTGAATAAGCAGACACTCCTCCAGGCTGCGCGCGCCGACGCCCGGCGGGTCGAGCCGTTGAATCCCCCGGAGCACGCGCAGGATGCGAAAGCGCGGTACGTTGAGGGCTTGGGCCATCTCTGTCACGCCGGAGCGCAGGTAGCCGTGTTCATCCAGGTTGCCGATGATAAAAAGGCCGATCCTGAGCTCCTCCCGGGTGCGGGCGGTGACCCGCCACTCGCCCGCCAGGTGCTCCGCCAGCGTGGTTTCGCGGCTGATAAAGTTCTCCCAGGCCGGCGCCTCCTCACGGCTTGCGGGGCCTGACGGCCAGGGCAGGTCGCTTCCTCCCTCCAACCGGTCGGCCCACTCAGTTTCCGCCTCCGCCTCCGGCTCCGCCACCGGCGGGTCCGGCCGGGTGTCATCCTCGGAAAGCTCCAGGAGCGGGTTTTCCTCCAGCTCCTCTTCCACGTAATCCAAAAGCTCTTGGGTTGGAAGCTGCAGGATCGAGATCGCCTGCCGCAGTTCCTGTGTCATCACCAGTTTCTGGGTCTGTTCCAGGGTGAGACTGAAGGCCATACCCATGCTAACCGTACCCCTCTCCCCATCTCTCTTGGGTATTCGCCCCGATCCGCTTCTTTTGATTAAGAATTCGGCATAAATCGTTGAAAACCTTCTTTTTCGTTTCAGGTTGCCGGTCCCTTAACCAGTGTATGCGCCGCTCTTTTCCCCAGAACCCGAAGTACGGCGCAGGTCCGCAGCCATTTCCTCCAGCCGCCGCAGGCGGTGGTTCACCCCGGACTTGCCCAGCGGCGGCCGCAGCTGCGTCCCGAGCTCCCGGAGGGTGGCCTCCGGGTACTCCAGCCGCAGGCGCGCCACCTCCCGCAGGCGCTCCGGCAGGTTTTCCAGCCCTACCCGCTGTACCAGGAAGCGGATGTTTTCCACCTGCCGGCAGGCCGCCTCCACCGTCTTGGACAGGTTGGCCGTTTCGCAGTTCACCAGCCGGTTCACCTGGTTGCGCATGCCTTTAACCACGCGCACGTTTTCCAGCTCCAGGCGGCTCTGCACTGCACCCAGGAGGGTGAGCAGGGCGGCGATTTCTTCGCTTTCTTTCAGGTAAACCACGTGGTAGCCCTTGCGTTCCACCCGCCGGGCTTTCAGGCCCAGGGCACGCAAGAGGCGGATGAGGCGCCCGGCGTGCACGCGGCTGCCGGTGACCAGCTCCAGGTGATAGGCCCGCTCCGGGTTGCTGATGGACCCCGCCCCGAGAAAAAAGCCCTTCAGGTAGGCGCGCCGGCAGCAGTCTTCAGCCGCGACCACCGCCGGCACCGGCCGTCTCTCCAGCTGGAGAAAACCCAGCCGGCTGAGAAACTCCTTCAGGCCGGGTTGCGCCGGCATGGTGACGCTGTACAGGGTGTGGTGGTGGATGCGGCGTGGTCGTCCTGCTATCTCGGCCTTAAGGCCGGAGATTTTCTTGAGGAGCAAAAACAGCCGCCGCGCCACCGCCGGGCTTTCGGTGGTGATCCGGAGCGTGAGGCCCTTCTGGCCGGCCTCCAGCACCCCGCCCGCCCGGATAAGGCCGAGGAGCTCGGCCCGCTCGCAGCACGGCCGCGCCGCCTCGCTACGGGCCAGTTCTTCCTTTACCCGTAGGGAAAAGGTTTCTTCCATACTCTGCCCCCCTACCTTGCCTCAGCCAGCAGCCCCAGCAGGGCCCGCGCCAGTTTGTCCGGGTCGTGCCGGGCCACGCTGTCCTGGGAAAGGAGCGGCGCTTCCTGGGAGCGCACGCGCAGGCGGGCCAGCGCCCGCCGGTCGATCTTCACCGGCCGGGCACCCTCTTCGCGGTAGCGCGCCAGGACCTCGGGTGCCGCACGCTCACTATTCACCAGCACCCATTCGATGATGCCGGGGCCGGCGTGTTCAATCAAGGCGCGTACGTGGTCGGCGGCGGTGTAGCCGTCCGTTTCACCGGGCTGGGTCATGACATTGGTAACGTAAACCTTGAGGGCACGGCTGGTGCGGATGGCTGCCGCCAGGTCCGGGACGAGGAGGTTCGGGAGGACGCTGGTATAGAGGCTTCCCGGGCCGAGGACGATGAGGTCGGCCTGGGCCAACGCCTCCAGAGCCTCGGGCAGGGGCTTGGCGTCCGGCGGGTCGAGCGCCAGCCGCCGGATGGTCTGTCCCAAGCGCACGATGTTGGTCTCGCCCCGGGCACGGCTGCCGTCTGTGTATTCAGCTTCCAGGGTGGTGCTCGTCAGCGTCGAGGGCAGTACCTGACCGCGTACCGCCAGCACCCGGCTGGTTTCCTTGATGGCCAGCTCGAAGTCCCCCACCACCTCGCTCATGGTCACCAAAAAGAGGTTGCCGAAGCTGTGGCCGGCGAGGCCCGTGCCGGCGGTAAAGCGGTGCTGGAAAAGCCGCTCCATCAAAGGCTCGGTGTCGGCCAGGGCCACCAGGCAGCTCCGGATGTCCCCGGGGGGCAGCACCCCGAGCTCTTCCCGCAGGCGGCCTGAACTGCCGCCGGTATCCGTTACGGTGACAATGGCGGTGATGTTGTCGGTGTACTCCTTGAGGCCCCGAAGCAGGGTGGAGAGGCCGGTACCGCCCCCCAGCGCCACCACCCGCGGGCCGCGCCGCCGTTGCCGTTCCTCGGTGAGGAAACTGACCAGCCCACCCCCGCGCTGGGGCGGCAGGTAACGCTTCAGTCCCCGCCAGGCGGCGGTGAGCCCGGCGGCAATAGCTGAAAGGCCGAAAAAAACAGCCGCCCCGCCCCACCAGGCCGGCCAGGCGGCAACGGCGGGCGGGAAGAGCGCCGCCAGGCCCAGGCTCAAGGCGCTGATTCCGCAGATTAAACTGAGCAGGGCGAACATCATGCCCCCACGTCCTTTTCCATATCCCGGTGCTGCACCAGCACGCGGTGGTTGTTGGCCGCCAGCAGGCGGGCCAGCTCTTCGGCGATGGCTACCGAGCGGTGCCGCCCCCCGGTGCAACCGATGCCGATCACCAGGCTGCTTTTTCCTTCTTTGATAAAATAGGGGATCAAAAAATCCAGCAGGTTGAGCACCTTGTTCAGGAAGTTCTTGGTGACAGGCCATTTGAGCACATAGTTGCGCACCGGCTCCTCCTGCCCGGTGTGGGGCCGCAGCGCCTCGATATAATATGGGTTGGGCAAAAAGCGCACGTCAAAAACCATGTCCGCATCCAGGGGTAGGCCCTGCTTGAAGCCGAAGGTGACCAGGGTGACAAGGAGGCGCTCCAGGTCCTCGCCTTCGGCGAAGATGGTGCGCAGCTCCTCGCGCAGCTGGGCCGCCGTCATGTTGCTGGTATCGATCACATGGGTGGCCCGGCTTTTGAGCTCCTCCATCCGGGCCCGCTCGGCAGCGATGCCGTCGACCACGCGCCCCTCGGGTGCCAGCGGGTGACGGCGGCGCGTCTCTTTGAAACGGCGGACCAGGGCGGCATCGGACGCCTCGAGAAAGAGAATACGGTACCTGAGGCCCATCTGCTCCAGGGTCGCCAGGCTATCGAAGACATGGTCGAAGAACCCGCCCCCGCGGATGTCAATCCCCAGGGCCACCTTGCGCACCTGCCCCCGGGACTGCAGGCACAGCTCGGCGAACTTGGGCGCCAGGTCGGGCGGCAGGTTGTCGACGCAGAAATACCCCAGGTCCTCGAGCACGCGCACGGCCGAGGACTTGCCCGCCCCCGAAAGCCCGGTCACAATGACAAAGTCCTGGGCGTTGGAAGGCATTATTTCACCTCCTGAGCCGACTGCGGCGGCTCGGCGTTGATGATCTGCTCGGGTCTGAGGCCCAGCGCCTCGGCCACGGCAATGCCCGCCTCCAGGCGCCCCACGCAGGACGGGCTGTGGGCATCGCTGCCGATTGCAAAGCGCACGCCTTCGGCGGCCGCCACGCGGACGTACTCGCGGGAAAGGAAACCGTGAGCGGCGTTGATCTCAAGGGCCGTACCGCACGCGGCGCAGGCCCGCGCCAGCGCCCGCGTGTCGATGGAGAGCCTCCAGCCCGGGTGGGTGATGATGTCGATGCGGTGCCGCTCCACCGCCCGGATGAGGGTCCGGGTGTTCAGGCGGCGGGCCAGGCGGCGGGCCTCTTTAAGATAGCGGCTCAGGGCGTTCACACCGATGAGCCCGGCGGCATCCCGGAGCGTTTTGGGCAAAATGGTGGGATGCAGGCCCACGAGGACAACGTCGAGCTCGGCCAGCACCCGGTCCGAGACGTCCAGGTCGCCGTCCAGGGTGATGACATTGGCCTCTACGCCGGCCAGGATGCGCAGGCCGGGGAAGTGCGGCGCCAAGGAGCGCAAGCGCGCTTTGATCTTAAGGAGCGTCCTTTCGTCCGGCACACCCATGCCGAAGGCGGTGGCCGGGCCATGGTCGGTAATGGCGATGGCTTTCAAACCGCGCTGCTGGGCGGCGCGCAGGTTGCCTACGATGCTGCCGCGGCCGTGGCTGTACTCGGAGTGGGTGTGGTAGTCGGCGAAGATCTGCACGCAGGCGGCCTCCTTGTTCGCTGGGAATCAGGAAATCCCTACCGTATTAGTATGCCCCGGGAGGCGCCCGGCCTGCTTGTCCGCGGGGTGGGTTCTCGCTCGCTTCCCAGAGAGCTCGTGGAGAGTCTCCTCCTCGGCTCCGCCTTCGAGCGGCCGCCTAGCTGCAGACTCTCCGCCACTCGCTCTGTTTCCGCCCGCGAGAATCCCACACCCCCGCTTCCAACGCACTCCGCCGGTGCCGCCGGCAGGATGACGGCCTACCCTGCCTCAGCTCAGGAGAAACCGCTCAATCACCTGTGCGACGCCGTCTTCGGTGTTTTTCGCGGTGACGTAGTCGGCCTCGGCCCGGACCTCCGCCGGCGCGTTGCCCATGGCCACGCCCAGTCCGGCCAGGTTAATCATCTCCAGGTCGTTGTAGTTGTCGCCGACGGCAACGGCCTCGGCGGCGGGAATGCCGAAGGAGGACAGGAGATACGCGAGGCCGCTTTTTTTAGAAACCTGGGGGTGGATGACTTCGATGAAGGTGGGCTTGGAGCTGGTGATGTGCGCCGCCGGGCCGAGGCGCGCGGCCAGTTCGGGGCGCAGTGCCGCGAGCTTCTCCGCTTTTGCCACAAGAAGCACCTTGTTGGGCGCCCGGGTAAGCACAGCCGCCAGGTCCGGTACGAAATGCGGGGTAACGCCGTTCGAGCGGCGGTAGCGCTCGGTCCACTCATCGTCCCGGTCCACGTAAAGTACGTCCTCCAGAAACAGGTTGACGTGGATGTTGTGTTCCCGGGCCACGTCCAGGGCGATGCGGGCGGCCGGAAGCGGCAGGGGCCGGTCCAGGTAAACCCGGCCGGCGTTGTCTTTGATGAGGGCGCCGTTGTAGGTGATGAGCGGCACCACCACACCCAGCTCTTCGGCAAACACGCGCGCCGATGCGTACATGCGACCGGTTGCCAGCGTCACCACCACGCCGCGCGCCTGGGCGGCGCGGATGGCTTCGCGGTTACGCGGCGAGATGCTTTCCTGCTCGCCCAGCAGCGTGTCGTCCAAGTCCAGGGCCAGGAACCGGTAGGGCACGTTTATCGCTCCTTAGATAATTATTCGCCTGGTAACTTCGCCTTCGCCCGCGGCAAATCCTTCTTGCGTGACCACCCGGCGCGCCCCCAGGTAGCGCTCCCGGTAAAAAGGAGCGTTCAAGGAGGTCACCACCACCCCACCCAGGCGGCTAGAGGCATGGAGAAAGCGCCCCCGGCCCAGGTAGAGGCCTACGTGGGCCGGAAAGCCCGGCTCCTCCGTGGCAAAAAAGACCAGATCGCCTGCGGCCAGCGGCTGGGTCACGGCCCAACCGCACTTGTACTGCTGGTCGGCGTCGCGCGGCAGGTCGATTCCCGCCGTGCGGTAGGCGATGTAGACCAGGCCCGAACAATCTACCCCTGCGGCCGTAACGCCGCCCCAGAGATAAGGAGTCCCTAGAAGTGTCAGAGCGTATTCCAGCAGTTGTCCCGGCGCCGGAGCTGAGGTCGGCGGCCCGTTCAGAGCAGGCGCGGGAGGAGACACAGCAGCGGCGGGAAGGTACGCAGAGCGGCCACCGGGCAGCGCCAGCAAAACCTCTTCGCCCGTGCGCTCAAGCTCCGGCAGACGGGTACCGAGGAAGGCCTGGGAAGGGAAAAGGCCCCCGGCGGTGTGAGGGCTGCGTGCAGGGCGAAAAACCGCTACGGGTACCGTCACCGTCGCCCGGCGCTGTCCCGGCACAAGTGCCGGGGTGGAGAGGGCCTCCCGGCTGAGCCAACCGGTATACCCGTCCGGGACACGGCCGTACACCCAGCCGTCTTTCTCCATAAGCACCACCACCCGGTCGCCCAAGAGCACCTGTGTGAAGCGTTCCCTCGTCGCCCCGGCGCCCGGGGCGCTCCAAACGTCGGTTACGGAAGTTGCCACCAAGAGTTCCCGCATACCTCGCCTTCCTTTCTTGCCTTTTTCCCCTCATCCTATGCGCCGCCCCAGCCCTTCACGCCCTTCCCCGAAGAACTTTTTCAGGGAACTTGAAACGGCGTGTTGCGTCTAATAAAAGGGAAGGCCAACCGGCGTGCTCGGCCTGCGTACCGAACCAGGTGCTCCATTGAGCGAGCTCGGGGAACGAGCGGTGTCCCTCCCGACAAGGGATTACCAAAAACGAGGGCAGTGGATATGACCCGGAAGGAGAGGTGGAAGCGGATGATCGGCGGTTTTGCAAGAAACGTCAAGAAGTTGATACCTGACCCCAAGTTTGTGGCGGGAGTGTTGGTGGGAGTTCTGTCGGTGGTGGGCGTGGGGTTCAGCGGGAGCCAGACTGTACCGGCGGCGGTCAACCAGGTGCAGTTTGTGCTGCACGGGGATAAGATTCAGCCCAGCGACCGGCCGGGCTACTATTTCAACGGCCGGGCGTACGTGCCGGCGGCCCTGAGCCTAAGCGGCACCAACTACGTACCGCTGCGCTTCGTCGCCGAGTCCCTGGGCCTGAAGGTGGCATGGGATCAGGCTACGCGCAGCATCATCCTGGACGCACCGGCAGGTGCCACCCCCGTTGAACCCGAGCCGGAAAAGCAGCTGCCTCTCAAGAAAATCAGCGTCACCGAAGCCCCGCCGGCGGTGCGAGAGTTGGCGCAGCATTCGCGCGAGCTGGAGCTCGCTCAAACCATTACCCTGGGTGACCAGACCTACCTCCTCGTGACGCGCGGCATGAAGCCGACCGGCGGGTATGGGGTGGACATCGAAAGCGTGGTCGACACCGGGGACGAAATCGTGGTAAAGGTGAAGTACCGGAACCCGGCGCCCGGCGCCGCAGTCACCCAGGTCATTACCTACCCCTGCGTGCTGGCCGCAATCCCCAAGGCCGAACGGCCCGTGCGCTTCCAAGGGACGGGTGACGTCTACGTCCCCCAGCTTCAGGGCCTGGAGCACTTGGATCCCGTGGTTGCGGAATTGACCCCTAACCTCAAGCTCTTTGCCCCGGTGGTGAAGGGTTCGGAACTTACGGTACGCGGCGCGGTGCGGGTATGGGAAGGGACGCTCAACTGGGAGGTGCTGGCTGACGGCGGCGCAGGGGCCGTCGTGCGCCGGGGCGAGGTCCAGGCCGCGGGCGGGGCGCCGGACTGGGGCTACTTCAGCTTCTCTCTCCCGGCCGGCTACGCCCGCGGGGACAATCTGTTCCTGCGCCTCTTCTGTACCAGCCCCAAGGCTGGTTTCGAGTGTGGCGTCGTTGAAGTATCTTTGGACACCTACGCCACCTACGCCGAGCGACCCTAGGCACCGCCGCTCGGCTTGAGTCAAGAAGGCGCCGCCTGTCCCACGGGCGGCTTTTTTATTGTCGCGTAAGCTGCCGGTTCAGCAGGATTTACTTTCCCGAAAGCGAACTACGAATTATCCTGAAAAATGCTACCCGACCAAGCCGTACGGTAGAAGCAGGATGGCAGGGTCACCCCGCACGGCGCAGCACGCCGCCGTGCTATGCGTTCCAAGTTCGGCGGGAAAGGAAGGATGTACAGTGCAGAAAAACCGCGTGCGCCAGCTCCTGGAGGCGAAGCGGCCCGCCTTCGGCACCTTCAACTGGCTTACCGGGCCGGAGTGCGTGGAGATCCTGGGGGCGGCGGGGTTTGATTTTGTGGTGATCGACATGGAACACGGCCCGCACGGGCAGGACCACCTTCCCGGCCTGCTGCGGGCGGCCGACGCCGCCGGGATTGTGCCCATCGTCCGGGTGACAAAAAACGAGCCCACGCTCATTCTGCGTGCGCTCGATTTGGGAGCCAAGGGACTGCACGTCCCGCAGGTGAATACCGGCGCCGAGGCGGCAGCCGTAGTGCAGGCCGCCCGTTACTGGCCGCAGGGGGAGCGCGGCTTCGCCCCCGGCACCCGGGCGGCCCGCTTCGGCGCCCTGGACCAAGAGGCGTACATCGCCGAGGCCAATGCGGACCCGCTCCTTATCATTCACATTGAAAACAGGCTCGGCGTGGAGAACCTGGACGACATCCTGGCCGTGCCGGGGATCGACGTCATCTTCATCGGCCCGGCCGACCTCTCGCAGTCGCTGGGCCTTCCAGGGCAGCTCGGTCACCCGCGCGTGGTGGAGCTGGTGGAGGTCACCATCGCCAAGGCCAGGCAGGCCGGCCTACCGGTGGGCATCTTCGCCCTGAATGCCGAAGACGCCGCCCGCTGGGTACGGGCCGGCGTAACCTACCTGGCCCTCGGGGCAGATAGCTTTTTCCTCTTCAACACCGCCCGCGCCCTGGTGGAGCAGCTGCTGCCACTCAGGGGCTAGGCGCTCAGTTCGGCAAGTCTGCTTCCCTCGGCCGATAGTTCGGCCAGCACCTTGCTGATCTCAGCCGCCAGGGCGGCCTGCTCCTCCGTGAGGGCACCGGCCCGCTCCATGGACGTGCGCACCCCGGCGAGAAACGACTGCAGCTCGTCCAGCGCCGCGGCCACCTTCTTCACGGCTGCGTCGGACTCTGCCGCCAGCTTTCTAACCTCGGCCGCCACCACGGCGAAGCCCCGGCCGCTCTCCCCGGCCCGTGCCGCCTCAATGCTGGCGTTGAGCCCCAGGATATTGGTCTGGCGGGCCAGGTTGCGGATCACCGCCAGCACTTCGGCCGTGTTCTCCGCTCCAGCGGCCGCCTGTTCGCTGGCCGCCGCCACCTCCCGGGACTGGGTACCCAGCTCCCGGGATTTTTCTTCCCAGGCCGCCAGGGAAGCGTCCATGGTTCGGGCGGCTTGGGCGATGCCCTCGGCCGTGCTCTTTAACCTCGCCACCAACCCCTCTTCCCGGGCAGCCACCTCGATGAGCAGCCGGGCGCTGCAGGCATCCACCAGGTGACAGCCGGGCGGCAACGCCTGGCGCAGGCCCTCCTGGACGGCTGCAATGCCGGTGACCTCGATCACCATGTCCAGCCCCGGCTGCGCCAGGAGCTCCTGCCAGTCCGTCCAGACCGGCAGCCCCAGCTCGCGGGCCAGGGCCAGCCCCGGCGCCGCTGCGTTGCGGTCGCAGATGCCGGCGATCTCCACCTCCGGCAGGTTCCGCAGCACGGCCAGCACCCGGCTGCCCCCCTGGCCGGCCCCTACAATACCAACGCGCAAAGAATCTGCCTCCCTTCCTGTCAAGCCGCTCTCTATGCTTCTAGGCCGGCCGCACCGGCTGGGGCGAAATCCGCCAAGCCGAGCCGCGCCAGGGTCTCCGGCCGCGGGATGCCCTCTTCCGTCCAGCCGCGCACCTCGTAGTACTCGCTCAGCATGCGCCCCAGGGGCGGCAGGTTGTCCCCGGCACCGCCGCCCTTTTTGAGCGTCAGGATGCGCGGTGAGATGGTGTCGTCCTTGCGGCTCACGCCCAGGCGCACGTTGTAGAGGCGCTTCAGGTTGAAGAGCCGCTCACCGATGTGAATGAACGACGCCACATCCAGTTCCCACCCGGTGACCAGGTTCAGCCACTCCACCACATGGTGCGGCTTGGCCCCGCCCCAGAGCAGGAACTTACAGACCTTGAGCGAGTCAAAAAGCGACATCAGGTTCTGCATCGCCGCCGTCATGGCGCCCTTTTGCTCGGCGGCAAAGCGGTCCAGGATCTCTGGAAAGCCCAGGTCCGGCATGGTAAGGGAAAGCTCGAGCCCGTGGGTGAAGCCCTGCAGGTGGCAGGCGCCGCGGTTGCTGGTGGCGTAGCCCACCGCCAGGCTGTTGTAGGTGCGCGGGTCGTGGGCCGGGAACTCCAGGCCCTTGCTGTGGACGGTGAATTCCGGGGCCAGGCCGCCGATCTTTTTGGCCGCCCGCACCGTCCCCTCCGCCAGGAGCGCCCCCAAGGCGCGCCGGTGGGCGATCTGGTCGATCAGGCCCAGCATGGCGGCGGCGCTCCCCCAGGTGAGCTCCAGCCCTTCCGCGTCGGCCGCCGTAATCAGGCCGTGCTCGTAGCACTCCATGGCGAAGGCGATGGCCGCGCCGGTGGAGATGGTGTCGAGCCCGTAGCGGTTGCACAGCTCGTTGCCGTAGGCGATGGCCGGCAGGCTGTCCACCAGGCACATCCCGCCCAGCATGCCGATGGTCTCATACTCCGGGCCGGCCCCCTCCACATGGCCCCAGGGGGTGTCGGCCTTCACCTCGCGGCCGCAGCCGATGGGACAGCGGTCGCAGTAGTAGCGGCCGGTGAGCATGGTCTCGGCCATGACCTGCCCCGAGATCTTGGCCGCTCCTTCCGGCCAGGTGCCGCGCCGCCAGTTCTGGAGCGGGAAGTCGCCGATCTTCTCGGTGGACACAACACCGCCCGCCGTGCCGTACAGGTGCCGCCCGCGGCTCGCCTCCACGAGCCCCGGGGCAAAGGCCTTGAGGGCGCTCTCCAGCTCGGCGGGCCGGGCCACCTTCACCCTTTGACTGCCGCGCACAGCCACCGCCTTGAGGTTCTTCGACCCCATCACCGCGCCTACGCCGGCGCGGCCGGCGGCGCGCCCGTGGCTGCCCTCGCTCATGATCCCGGCGATGAGGACCTGGTTCTCCCCCGCCGGGCCGATGCAGGCCACACTGACATCCGGGGCCGTTTGCTCCCGGATGAGCTCCTCCGTGACATAGGTATCCTTGCCCCACAGCCCGGCGGCCGGGCGCAGTTCGGCCCGCCCGTCGTCCACGTAGAGGTAAAGAGGCGCCGCCGCCCGCCCCTTGATGGCGATACCGTCAAAGCCCGCTGCCTTGAGACGCGGCCCGAACTTTCCGCCGGCGTCCGCCTCGGCCCAAATCCCGGTGAGCGGCGAGCGGGTCACCACGGCATAGCGCCCGGAAGTGAAGACCTTCGTTCCCGTAAGGGGACCGGTGAAAAACAGCAGCAGGTTGTCCGGCCCCAGCGGGTCGGTCTCCGGCCCGGTTTCCCGGTAGAGCAAAGCCGCGCCCAGGCCGCTGCCGCCGATATAGGTACGCGCCTCTTCCTCGCTTAATTCCACCTGTTCAATTGCACCCTGCGTCAAATCCACCCGCAGGACACGTCCCATGTACCCACCGTGCATCTCCCGTTCACCTCATCCCGCAGTTTAGGCCTGGATCCTGGGCGTTATAGTTTTTAGGTTTCGGCAAGAAACGGAAAAATCCTCCTCTTTTTTGCCCCTTTCCCGTCTCACACGCTCAAGCGGGCCTGCCAAAGGCCGGCTTTAAAGCCGGCCTTGCCCGCAGGCCCACCTAAACACCAGCCGTGGCCGAACCCGGCATACCCTTTCCTGTACCGAGTTTCAGCCGCATGCAGACGGCGCTTACGGGGCAGGCGCTCTTAAACTCCACCGACTGCTGCACGGCGGGATCGACGGCGCTGCGGTCGATGCGTTTGAAACCGAAGCGGGGAAAGAAGTCGGCGGCCGTCTGGGTGAGGAGGTAGAGCTCTTGCAAGCCGAGCTCGCGCGCCCGGTTGATCATGGCGCGGGTGATGCCCTGCCCCAGCCCGGAGTTGCGATACGCCGGCGCCACCGCCACCGACCTGAGCAGCCCTGCCCGGCCGTGAATTTCCAGCCCGGCTACCGCCGCCAGCTCCCCGTCGACCATGAGTTTAAGAAAATTAGCGAAGTTCTCTTCTACACCGGCCAAAGGCAGCCCGGCTTTCGTCAGGAGTTCCTTTACCATGGCCAGGTCTTCCTTTTCCACCGGTACAATCCGCACGAGCAGTCCCCCCTTTTCCCTGCGCATCCGGCCCGGCGGCCGGGATTTGGTTAACCCTGCACCGCAAGGAACCAGTAACTGGTATCAGCATTATAGCCAAAATCCCAGGGCACATGGTAACGGTCGGCCGAGTGGCTGTCGACCAGGACATACCCGGCACCGTCCCTGCCCACCACCAGGGAGACATGGGCGATTTCGCCGTCTTCCTCGTAGGCGATGATGTCACCCGGGCGCAGCCGGCGGAGCGCCGACTCGGCTCCATCGGGCCCAGCGGCCGCCACTTCGGCCAAGGTCCCCTTGGCCAGGCAGGCGGCCCGGCCGCTGCCCACCAGGTGGTACACCAGTGCCTCGGCCTTCAGCCAGGCCTCGCTGCCTTCCCCGTCGGCGTAAAACCAGCCCCAGTCCGGCTTCAGGTTGCCGGCGTCTTTATCCGTCAGCACCTGGGAGACAAAGTTGGCGCAATCGCCGCCCAGGCCGGTGAAGTCGCGGTACGCCTGATTGTAGCGCCCGGTGCCGGGGCCCACCTTGACCCCGGCAAAGCGGTCGGCGTAGCGCACCGCGGCCGCCCGCCGGTAGGCACCGGTGCCGGGGTCCGTGCGGGCATTGTCCTTTGCCTCAGGTGCACCGGCGCCCTTGAGCGCCGCGGCGCCCGCCGCAACGCTGGGATTGCGGCTGGCGTCCTCCAAAGGATCGAGGTACCACTCAGCCTCCACCTGCCAGCCGGGACCGCCTTGGGCCAGCTCGAGCCAGTGTACTGTCCGCCAGCCTAAAGTGGCCTCGCCGGCTTCCGGCCGGTCCAGATGGCGGTAGGTGAGCAGGGTGTGCGTGCAGAGGGAAATGCCGGCCTTTTTCTCCCCCGTCTCTACCGCCGCCCGGGTAAACTCTACCCGGGCACTGGTAAACGCGATGTTGCGGACCTGGCCCCACCGGCGCACATAGGCGATGCGGGCCTGTTCCTTCTCCAAGGCCCAGGCGCCACCTACCGTCTCGGTGGCGTAAAATGGCACCAGCTCGGCCGGATCCCCGCAAACGAGTAAACCGGCGCGCAGCTTAAGGAGTTCCTGGGCTGCCTCCAGGGCCTCGGCCCGGGCGGCCAGCGCCGGCCAGACAGGCGGCCACCGGCTCAACACGGTGGCCAAAAAAACAAGCCACGCGGTTAAGAAGGCCGCCCCCAGCCAGGCCCCCGCGCACTGCGCTTTCTTTCGCACCCTCGCCCCTCCCCGGTCGGGTCGCGTCGACCCCCTTTTTTCTCGCTAATGTATATTCAGCGAGGGGAGGAGCCAAAACCGGGGACGGGAAGCTAAGCGCCCCGGGCACGGTGGAAGGCCTGCGCCACCAACCGGTCGGCGACACCCGGCGCCCACCGGGCCAGGGCAGCCAGCAGGCGATCCGGGAGAGTGATAAAGATGTCGCGCCGCCCGCGCGCTGCGCCGGCCAAAACCCGTTCGGCCACCAACTCCGGCGTCACCCGGGAAAGGCGCGGCTCGTTCTCCGGGTAGGCCTGGCCCAGGGCGTGGGCGCGAAAGCCGGTCGCGGCCGAGCCGGGGAACACGTTGCACACCCGCACGCCGAGCGGGGCCAGCTCCAGGCGCGCTGCGGCACCCAGGGCGGCCAGGGCGGCCTTGGTGGCGGAGTAGCCGCCGATGTTGGGCGCCGGCTGCACCGCCCCCAGGGAGCAGATGTTGACGATAAGCCCCCCGCCCTGGCTGGTAAACCACGGGAGCACCGCCTGGATGAGGTGAAGCGGCCCCAAAAGGTTTACGGCCAGGGCGCGTTCCAGCTCCTCCGGCCTGAGCTCCGCCACGCGGGAGCGCAGTCCGATCCCGGCGTTGTTGATAAGGACATCCAGGCGGCCGAAACGCCCCCCGGCTGCCTCCACCAAAGCCGTCACGGCCGCCCGGTCGGTGACGTCCGTAGGCTGCAGCAATACCTCAGCGCCGCTCACCGCCAGCTCGGCGCCCAGCTCGCGCAGCTCACCGGCCGACCGGGCCGCCAGGGCCAACCGCCCCCCCCGCTGCGCCAGCTGCAGCGCCAGCGCCCGGCCGATGCCCCGGGAGGCTCCGGTTACGATCACCGTCTTACCCTGCCAGAAATCCACGGCACCACCTCCGACCTGCAGCCAGTCTGTCCGTTTCCAGGTAATTCTTTCGCCGCAGGCGCTCTTTTTCCTGCCGCTTTTGGTCGGCAGGAAAGCTGCGCCCGCGCGCCGAATAAGTCAACGTTCAGGGAACCAGGCACACCTTAAGGGGGCAGGCGCATGCTCTGGGCCTACACCGCTCTGGCCGGGCGGATCGCTTTTCTCGGCGTCGAGCGGGTGATCGTGAAAAAGCTGGGGGAAGCGCGCGGCAGCGAGGAGGCGGCGTGCCTCTTCTTCGGCCTGGCGGCCGTCTTTCTTCTGCCGGTGCTCTTTTTCACCCGCTGGCCCGGCCCGGCCTTCCTGCCGGGCGTCATCGCCGCAGGGGCCCTCTACAGCATTGCCAACGTGTTTTACGTGCGCTCGCTCTCCGAAGGCGAGGTCTCCCTGGTGGCGCCCCTCTTCAGCCTGAGCACGTTTTTTCTGTTGATGCTGGCGGTGGTCTTTCTCGGTGAGCCGCTCACCGCCGCAAAGCTCGCCGGGACCGCCTGCCTGGTGCTGGGAACCTCGCTCCTCGAGGAGGGGGCTTCGCTCCTGGCCTCCTTGCGCAAACTCTTTGCCTACCGGCCGGCCCAGTACATGGCCATCTCCACGCTCTTTACCGCCGCCGGCCGGGTGATCGACAAGCACCTCAATGCCAGCGTCAGCCCGCTCCTTTATGCCTTTGTCCTCAACCTGGTGGTGGGTCTGCTCCTGGCCGGGTACCTGGTCGTGCGCGGCCGCCGGGCGGCGGCGCTGAGCCTCCTCGCCGAACGCCCCGGGCCGGCGCTGCTCAGCGGCTTCGTCAACGCCTATTCTTATCTGCTCCTCCTCGTCGCCCTGCGCCGGCTGGATGTTTCCGTAGCCGAGCCGGCCTCATCGTGCTCCCTCCTTCTTTCCGTCTTCTTAGGATACCTGGTATACCGCGAGCCCATCCGCCGGCGCCTTCCGGCCGCCGCCCTCATAGTGGCCGGAGTGTGGCTGCTCTTGGCCTGATCCACCCCGGCCGTGCGCGGCAGCTCAATAGGCCTGGGCTTATGGGAATTCTCCAAAAAAGGGTAACCGACGATATCCAAGGCCCGGGTGCGTGCCTGCCCGGGCCTTACGCTTATTTGCCGGCCGTTCTTTCGCCTGCCCCGTGAAAAAACCGGGAACTAAATGTACCCCTAAATTGTCTTATTAGTAGAAGAGTGATAAAGGGGGCGGTTCCAGTGGGCTTTCCCGCTCACGAGAACGTATGAGTGGTACGCAACCGGTAAGGGATGGATGCAGCCGGCCAAAGATGGCAAGCATTGGAATGTCATATGGGAGTAGCTTATAGACGGAGGAAGAAGCACTCATGAAACGAGCATTGGCGTTACTCGTTTGCCTGGCGGTGTCGGCTGCTGTGTCTCCCCTGACTTTTGCCGAAGGAGCAGCATCGAAGCCACAGATAGTGAAAGCTTACCGTGTTACCGAAAATGGACTCCAGGAAGTGAGTATCCAAGAGTACCTGAACCACCCATGCGCCAAGGCTTCGGGTAACTACCCAGGTAGCAGCGCCGTCAAAGGAAACGTTAATCCAGGTGGCCGCATTACTGCTGATTGGTGTCGATATGACGAGAGCGGCACCCTGGAGGAAGTGAGGTGCTCCGACCTGAGGAAACGGGTGAGCAGATACATCGAAAACTACACTCAGTTACCCCAAACTTACTCGGGTAAGTACGCTGCAGCCCAAAAGTACCAGATCAACATCTCTCTGACCACCGAAAAGTTCTCTGCCGTCAAAGCCGGTGTGTCGTTCACTTGGGAAGATTATGCCTACCAAGAGAAAACAGAAGCAATGTCGGTAAATCCAGGGTGCAGAGGTTGGTGGGAGTTTGAGCCAATAATGAACAACTCTTATGGTTATCTCAAGACATTCAGCTGGCTGGGGGAACTAAAGGCGCAGGAGTGGGTGGATGCCTGGAGCCCGAATACACTGAGTGATGGCCGGTTGGACGGCTACTTGCTGTACATGGAAGAACCGCTCTAGGCGCTTCTGCCTTGCCATAACCGGGGTAACTACGTAACTCCCCAATTCTTTAGTTCTGAGGTGGCGCAATGAAGGGGTCTAAGATTGTGGCGGCGATATACCTTGTGGCGGGAACTTGGCTGTTAGGTCTTTCGATCATAGCCAGCAGGTTTTTATGGCTATATGAATTGGACATAAGGGGAGTAGGATGGAAATGGTGGCAGGAGTTTACACCGATGTACTGGTTGATACCGGCTAGTTTAATAGGCCTGGGCTTATGGGAATTCTCCAAAAAAGGGTGACCGACGGATATCCAAGGCCCGGGTGCGTGCCTGCCCGGGCCTTACGCTTATTTCCTGGCCTATTCTTAAGCTGCCCCTAAAGTGGAGGGCTTCCATGATCCGCCGCGACCCATCCGCCGGCGGCTCCCGGCCGGCGCCCTCATCATCGCCGGGGTGTGGCTGCTCTTCAGTGATCAGTTTCCTTTCGGACCCGTGAGTCGAGATGCAATCCTTAATTATAGCTTAGGAAGGATCAGTTGGAATGCTCGCCCACAGAAGGTATCAAGTACTACTGATAGCAGTCGTAGGACTGGCCCTAGGCTTGGCCTTTGTGATAAACACCATTGCTCCTGCTTCTCCTTCAAACATAACGTATGCGCAATTCCTCGAACAGATGGGGCTAAGTATGAGAAATGCTAAAGACGCCCTGAAAGACAACCGTGTAGCTGCAACCTTCAACGGCGAACCTATACCCTATTCGTACATCGTCTTGAAATCTATTCACATGGCCGAAGCAGCTAAGGCCAGAAATCATAAGGTTCCAGACAGGTCAGCCGTTTTACAGGCTGTACTGAGGGACCAAGCATACCTTGATTTGGCGGAAGAACTGAATCTCATGCCATCCGAAGAGGATTTAACGGAGTATTTGAAGTGGCAGTTGCAGGGGGTCGAGCAGGCGGATAACAAAAACGAGCTGGCGACATTCTTTCAGACCGCAGGAATTAGCCCTCGCGAATACTTTTTTGAGTATGCCCGGCCCTTCTACCTACTAGACTTGGTCAACAGGAACTTGATGAGCCATTACCAAGCCCATAATCCAAGGCTTGAGAATGAACCGGAAAAAGACTATTACGAACGTATTGCCAAACTAATCAAAGAAACGGTAGATAAGAAGCTCCGAGAAAGCAAGGTCGAGGTTAAGGGCGCCCTCTTGATGCTGAGTTCCCGCTCCTCGGCACTTACTGGGTACGCTCGTTACCTGAATTCCTGCTCCTCGGCTCGGCCGGTTTCGTCCTGGCGCTGCCCGACGATTGCCGACAGCGGCGCTTATCTTGGCTGAAACTTCTGTTTTTAGGCTCACCTGCTCTGGGTATTGTTTTTTTGCCATTTCTATACTATGGACTGCTGGGGCGTCTTATGGGAAAGGTCAGCCTGCAGCTGCTGCCTTTAGGCGGCTACGCTCCTTCTGCGAGTTTTTGGTTTGGGGTCGCTCTGGCGCTGAGTTTCGAGGATAAGACTGCCGAAGCCGACGATGGATGACCACGTTAGAGAATGGATTATGGGCAGGCGGGCCCTGGGCCTGACCTCCCCCTGCCGCGCACTTCGTCATAAGGGGGGAAACAATCCGGGCCGGCTGCTCTCACCCTGCGGTACCTACAGGTCGGAGGAGGAACGACCTTGCATTTTTTCCGGCGGCAAAAGCGCATACTACCACCGGCGCCCAGGCCAGCCCGGCGGGCCGCTGCACCCGCAGGCCGGCATTCTTGTAGTAAGGAGCAGATGCCCATGGACATCAGCCGTAAGGAGCGCAAAGAAGCCATCAAGGAGATCATCCGCGACATTCATGCGGGAGCCGACCTTGATACCGCCAAGGAAAAGTTTAAGGCCAAGTTGGGGAACGTCAGCGCCACAGAAATCGGCCAGGCCGAGGAAGAGCTGGTCCGCGAGGGTCTGCCCCGGCAGGAGGTGCGGCACCTGTGCGAGGCGCACCTGGCGGTGATGCGCGACGCCCTGGGGCCGGTGAAGCTGGACGTGCCGCCCGGCCACCCCATTCACACCTTCCGTGAAGAACACACCCGAATCCTAGACCTTCTGGCCAAACTCAAGGAAACGGTGGCCGCCCTGCAGCGCGAGAGCCACCCGGAGGCCGTCAGCGAAAGCCTCGCCCTGCTGAAACATGTGGCCGAGCACCTGATGGAAATCGAAAAGCACAACGCCCGGGAAGAGAACGTGCTTTTCCCCTACCTGGAAAAGCACGGCATCTCCGAGCCGCCGGCGGTGATGTGGGCGGAGCACAACGACCTTCGGGAAATGAAAAAGCAGCTTCTCGAGCTGACAACAGAGTACGAGCTCTTGGGGCGGGAGAAATTCCTCCAGGAACTGGCGGGCGTCGCCTCCCAGGTCGACCAGACGCTCTCCAGCCACATCTTCAAAGAAAACAACATCCTCTACCCCATGGCGCTGCAGGCCCTCAGTGAAGAGGAGTGGCGGCAGGTCCGGCGCGAGTGCGACGCGATCGGCTACTGCTGCTTCACCCCGCCCACCGCCCAGGAAGCCCTGGCCGCCGAGAGCAAGGAGCGGGCCGAGGTGGGGCCGGCCACCGGCGACAGGGTTGTCTTCCCCACCGGCACCCTCACCCACGAGGAGCTGCGCTGCCTCCTCAACGCACTGCCCGTAGACCTGACCTTTGTGGACAAGGACGACACCTTCCGCTACTACAGCGAGACGCGCGGGCGCATCTTTGTGCGCACCACGGCCAGCATCGGCCGTAAGGTGCAGCAGTGCCACCCGGCGCAGAGCCTGGACAAGGTGAACGCCCTCATCGACGACTTCCGCCACGGCCGCCGCGACGCGGAGCACTTCTGGATCCACTTGGGGGATAAGTACGTCTACATCTCCTACTACGCGGTACGCAGTGAAAAGGGCGAGTATCTGGGCACCGTGGAGGTCACCCAGGACATCGCCCCGCTGCAGCACATCAGCGGTGAAAAGCGCCTCCTCAGCGAGCAAAGAGAGTAAGCACCCCCGCTCGGAACGCGCAAGGCCCGGGTCGATCCGACCCGGGCCTTGGTCTCATTTACCGGCCTGCCGTGCCGTTTGCGGGCCGAAGTAGCGGTTCTCCAGTTGGTCCGCCACCCTGAGCCACTGGTCCGAGCGCTCGTCCAGGAAGGCGGCGGTGGTACCGGTGAGGACATCGGCCGCGCCGGGATGAGTCGGGTGGGCGCCGCTTTCGGCCACTATGGCCCGAAGCGCCGCCGGCGCATCGATGATCGGGCAGGGGGCGTAGTGGTTTTTGTGGAACGGTTGCCGCTTCTGGTACGCCTTAAAGAGCGGCGAGGCCAAAACCTCCTTTAGACTCTTTGCGCGGATATTGTCGGTGGCGAAGTGGACAAAGGCGCACGGCTCCACCTCACCGGCGGCATTGATGTGGAAGTACATGCGCCCGCCGGCGATGCAGCCGTCCGTGAAGTGGCCGTCGTTCCAGAAGTCGGCTACCAGAATGGGTTTCGTGGTGCGGATCTCAGCCACCCGCTTCACCAGCCAGGCGCGCTGTTCAGGCGTGATCATCAGGCTGAGGTCCGGCCCCCGTCCGATGGGGATGTAGTGGAAGCTCCAGGCATAAACGGCGCCCTTGTCCACCAGGAAGTCCATGAATTCATCAGAAAACAAGGTCTCAACGTTGTGACGGGTCACAGTAAGGGAAGCGCCGAAGAACACCCCCCGCGCGCGCAGGCGGTCCATGGCGGCCATCACCTGGTCGAACACCCCGGCGCCGCGGCGGTCGTCGGTGTCTTCCCGCCACCCTTCCAGGCTGAAGGCCGGCGAGAAGTTGCCCAGCTCCGCCAGCCGGTCGGCCGCCTTCTCGTCGATGAGCGTGCCGTTGGTGTAGGCCATGAAGCCCAGCTTGGGGTGACGCGCCACCACGTCCAAAAGCTCCCGGTACGCAAAGGGTTCGCCGCCGGAAAAGACGATCCAGTAGATGCCGAGCTCCTCGGCCTCGGTGAAAACCCGGTCGAGCAGCTCCGGCTCCAGGCGATCGGTCTGCTTGTACTCGCCGGCCCAGCAACCCCTGCAGCGCAGGTTGCAGGCCGAGGTGGGGTCGATGAGGATCAGGCTCGGGATGTGGATCCCCAGGCGCCGGCTGAGAGCGTTGCGCCGCGGACCGCCCAGGAGCATGGCGTTCAGCACCCAGTTGTTAATGAACTTCTTCAGCATGCGCGGGTTCGAGCAGAGCCGCTGCACCTGCCGCAGGACACCGGGATCGCCCTCCATCCGCGCGCGCAGCTTGCGCACGTTTTCCTTTTGACCCTCATCCGGGGCGACCTTTTCGGCAAAGCTCAAGATGCGGGGCAGGTTCCGCTCCGGATCCCGGCCTAGGTACTTCACCGCCTGGTCCAAGGCCAGTTCCGCCGCCACCTTCTTAACGTACTCCATTCCCTGCGAAGCACCGTCAAGAACAGACATTCTCGGATCCTCCCCTTTCACGGGTTCCCTTCGTCCCCGCTGCTGTCCACCGCTGTTACACCAGAGTCGGTTCTAGCGAGGCCACAAGCCCCAGGGCGCGGGCGGAAACCAGAGCAGCCGTAATCAGCGCGCTGACGTGCTCCTCCCGTAGTGAGTAGAAGACTTCCTTCCCGGCGCGGCGTGCAGTTACCAAGCGCAGCTGCCGCATGATCCTCAGGTGGTGTGAGACGGCAGGCAGGCTGATGTTCATGAGCTCCGCCATCTCACGCACACAGAGCTCTCTTTGCCCCAGGGCGTAAAGGAGCTTGCTGCGCGTGTCGTCGGAGAGGACCTTAAACAGCTCGGCCACACCGGTGAGCGCATGAATTTCGCGGTGCAGGTCTGTCCCCTGGTAGGTAGCGTCCCCGTGGTAAGATGCAGCCTCTGGTTCTCCCATCCTTTCACCTCCCTTACGCCGGCGCTGTAACAATTAAGCAGTTGCTTAATAATATTATACCTCATCGTTTCCAACTTTTCCATCCAGTTTCTGCCACACCGTCCGGCGGCGCCCCGGCCTGCCTCTACCGCACCGGCGCGGCCGCGGGAGCCTGTTGGGCGCTCATCGGCTGAAAAGAAAGCCCCCGCGGCCGACCCCAACCGCAGAGGCTGCTCATTGAGCCGGACCCCGTGCGAGCGGGGCCTTTTCAGGAGCGGAAAAGCCACCGGGCAAGGACCGGCCGGTGAATGGCGACGGCCTGCGCCGGGCAGAGCTCCTGGCAGCAGAAGCAGCGGATACAGCGCTCCAGCTCAACCGCGGGGCGGCGCGGCCCCAGGGTAAGGGCCTGCGCCGGACAGTTCTTAAGGCACACGCCGCAGCGGCGGCACCTTTCCGGGTCGAAAACCGGACGGGGTTGCAGCCAGCGGGCGGCAAGCTTGAGTGAACCCAGGGACACCTGGCGCCCCAGCAGGCGAAAGCTCGTCCCACCCGGCGGCGGCACGGCGAAATCGTGCACGGCCACAGCAGCCAGGTCTTCCCCCAGGACCGCTATTTCGTCCAGGGGCGGAACAAGCCCCGCCTCCCGGGCGAGGCGCGTCGTCGGGACCGCATCCGCGCTCAGGCCGATGAGCGCCACCGCCACCTGATCCAGGGCAAAGACCGAGGGGCTGGCCAGGATGAATCCCAGGTGCCGCGGCCGCCCGGCCGAGGGTCCCTCCCCCTCCATGCCCACCACCGCATCCATCACGGTAAGGGCGGGCCGGACAAGCTGCGCCAGCTCCACCAGGAAACGGCTGAAGTACGTAAGCTCCGGCAGGCGCAGGTGATACTCCGCCTTGGTCAGGCCCGGGATGCAGCCAAAAAGATTCTTCACCGCGCCGGTGTACCGCGTCAGGCCGTGGGTCTTGAGCTTGGGAAGGTTGATGATCACCTCGGCCTCGGCCACCGCCCGGCTCAGGGTCACCCCCTGGAACAGCGCCCCGGGAAGGTGCGGCCGCTCCACGGCGTCAAGGTCAAAGTTGAGCTCCGCCCCGGTCGCGGCCGCCACCTCGGCCAGGCCGCTGGCCTCGTAAACGGCCCGCAGGCTGCGTTCTGTAAACGGTCCGCCTGGGCTGTCGTAGAGCACGGGACGGCCCCCCGCCTGTTGTACCTCCTCGACCACCGCGCGCACCAGCGCCGGGTGCGTGGTCACCGCGGCCTCCGGCGTCCGGCGGGTGAGAAGATTGGCCTTCACCAGCACGCGCTGCCCGGGCCGCACAAAGGCCGCCATGCCGCCCAGGCCGGCCAGCGCCTGCCTCAGCGCCGCCCGCACCACGGCCCGCTCATAACTCGGACACCGAACCAGGGCAACTCTTTCCTCCGCCAAGTCCGCTCCTCCTAGAATCCTTCTCACTTTTGATAAAAACTGCGGAAAGTTGATACCTGACCCCGCTAGAAGAGGATCTTGTGGCGGCGCATGTGAACGTTGAGGAGAAGGCCCAGGGCGATCATGTTGGTAAGGTAGGAGCTGCCGCCGTAGCTCATAAAGGGCAGAGGGATACCGGTGACAGGCATAATGCCGGTGGTCATGCCCACGTTGACCAGCACGTGGAAGGCCAGCATGGTGACGACGCCGGTGGCGAGCAGGGTCCCGAAGTCGTCGCGTGCCCTGGCCGCCACCCGGATGCCGCGGTAGATGATGATGAAGTAGAGCGCCAGGATACCCGCCGCCCTGACAAACCCCAGCTCCTCGCCGATAACGGAAAAGATGAAGTCCGTGTGTTGCTCAGGGAGAAACCCCAAGCGGTTCTGGGTACCGCCGAAGAGCCCCTTCCCCCAGAGGCGCCCGGAGCCGATGGCGATCATCGACTGGATGACGTGATAGCCGGAGCCAGTCGGGTCCACGCTCGGGTCGAGGAAGACGAGCAGGCGCTTTTTCTGGTAGTCCTTGAGGAAATGAAAGAGCACCGGTGCCGCCGCGGCACCGCCGGCGGCGAGGCCTGCCAGGTACTGCCAGCGCACGCCCGCCACGAAGAGCATCACAAAAAGGAGGGCAGCGAACACCAGTGAGGTGCCCAGGTCGGGCTGTTTTAGGATCAGGGCCATGGGCACACCCACGTGTACGAACACCGGCACGAGATCCTTCAGGGTGTGGATTTCGGACGCCTTTTCGGAGAGAAGCTGGGCCAGGGTGATGATGATGATGATCTTGGCAAACTCCGAGGGCTGCACCACCACCGGGCCGAACTGGAGCCACCGCTGGGCACCCTTGGCCTCCGAGCCCAGCACCAGGGTGGCCAGGAGCAGGGCTAAATTGAGGTAGTAAAGGTGCCGCGCATAGCGCCCCAGGTCGTGGTAGTCGATGGAGAGGGTGATAACGAAAGCCACCAGCCCGATGGCAACCCACACGAGCTGGCGCTTCACAAAGTACAAGGGGTCTTCGGGGCTGGCGCTCATGATGATAAAAAGGCTGATGGTGGTAAGCGCCGCCACAGCCCCTATTATTAAGAAGTCCAGGTTTTTCAGCAGACGGCGGTCGAACATGGCTTCCTCCGGGGAGAAGTATCTCCTCGTCCATTATAACCATTTCGACTCCATCCGTCTAGGGACACTTGGATCAGGCGTTTTCGTTTCAGACGGCGAGATACTTTCAAAAGTTGATACCTGACCCCGGACGGATCGCTTCATCCGCCGGATGGGGATGTTGGCCACCAGCGCCACGGAACGGTCTATGTTGTGGATGCTCACCTCGACGCCGCTTTCATCGATCTCCATGTAGTTGGTGATGACGCCGATAACCTCTTCTTTAATCAGTTCGAGGAACTGCGGTGAAACCGTCGCCCGGTCATGGACCAGCACCAGGCGCAAGCGTTCTTTGGCTATTTCTTTGCTGGGAGCCTCCTCCCGTCCAAAAACCCGGCCCAGGATATCGAGCACAGTTAGTCCCTCCTTCCTTCTCACCGTCAGCGGCCAAAGCCGAACAGGTGCTTGACGCGTTCCATAAACCCGTGTTCGGCCTCGAGCGTCATCAGCGGTACCTGCTCCCCGGTGATCCGCCGGGCGATATTGCGATAGGCCTGCCCGGCGCGGGAACCTGCATCCAGCACCGTAGGCTCGCCGCGGTTGGTGGAGACCACTATCTTGTCATCCTCGGGCACCACGCCGATAAGGTCGATGGCCAGGATATCGATGATGTCGTCGATGTCCATCATGTCGCCGCGCTTGACCATATTGGGGCGGATGCGGTTGATTAAAAGCTGTACGTCGGGCAGTTCGCTGGCTTCCAAAAGCCCGATGATCCGGTCGGCGTCGCGCACGGCCGAAACCTCCGGCGTGGTCACCACAATCGCCCGGTCGGCCCCGGCGACGGCGTTGCGGAAACCCTGTTCAATGCCCGCCGGGCAATCCACCAGGACGTAGTCGTATTCCGCCTTGAGCTCCGCCGTGAGCGCCTTCATCTGTTCCGGCGTCACGGCCGTTTTGTCTTTGGTCTGGGCCGCCGGCAGGAGAAACAGGTTTTCGTTGAAGCGCTTGTCCTTGATCAAAGCCTGCTTGATACGGCAGGCCCCGCTGGTTACGTCCACCAGGTCGTAAACGATGCGGTTCTCCAGTCCCATAACCACATCCAGGTTCCGGAGACCGATATCGGCATCCAGGAGAACCACCCGCCGCTCCATGAGGGCCAATGCCGTACCCAGATTGGCCGTGCTGGTGGTCTTGCCCACGCCGCCTTTGCCCGAAGTTATGACGATGACTTCACCCATAGCCTTTCCTCCCTTTCTCCGGCCGCTCCATCTGCCGCAGACTATTCTGCTCTGTGCACGAGGGATAGGGCTGGATTTACGGCGCTTTTTTCGATCACCACATTGCCGTCGCGTACGCGTGCCACCTCGGGTTCCCTGCCGGTGCGCAGCCCGTCCTCGTCCGGCGCCCGCGTAAACACACCGCCAATCCTCAGCTGGCTGGGCTCCAAGCGGTACGCCGCCACAAAGGCTTCCTGATCCCCGGCCGCCCCGGCATGGACTAAACCGCGCAGTGTGCCGAGCACGGTGACATTGCCCTCCGCCACGATCTCGGATCCGGGATTAACATCGCCCAGCACCAGCACGTGCCCGGCGAAATTCACGCGCTGCCCGCAGCGCAGATTGCGCGTGAGAAAGAGCGTCGGCAGGCTGGACAGCTTGCTGTGCGGCCAGGGCGAAAGCGGCGCTTCCGGTGCCGGTGCCGGCTCTTGAGGCTGCTCGGCGGCGGTGGTGACGTCCACTCTTCCTTCCTCCTCCCCGGAAACCTGGTCGGCCGCCGTCCGTTCACCGCTGCTGAAGCCCTTCAGTTTAAGGCCGGCCTGGCTGTTGATCAGCTTCTCCAGCGCCTTCTTTTGCTTGCCGCTGAGCCTGCGCCCGCCCACGTCCACGATCACCTGAGCCCCCTGAAAGAACCCGCGGGCCGCTTCCAGCTTAGCCTTCAGCTTGTCCAGGACCGAGCGGAACTCACGCCGGTCGTCCAGAATAATGAGCAGGCCGTCGCGCGTTCCCTTAAAGACTGCTTCTTCCTTTTCCTTTGCCATCCCTTTCCTCTCCCTAACTACTTCTTCCATAAGGGTTTAATTCTAACTCACCGGGGCTAAATCCTGCTTTTTCCAATGAAAAAAGCAAGGGTAAAATACCCTGCCTTTTGCTAAACTTTGACATCAATCCACGGAAGGGGTTGCCGGGGCGTTTTGCCGGGCAGGCGCCACGTGGAAGTAGGTCTCGAAGATACGCCGGGCCACGGGCGCCGCCGCGGAGCCGCCGTGGCCACCCTGCTCGACCAGCACCGCCACGGCAATCTCCGGCTTGTCATAGGGCGCAAAGCCGACAAACCAGCCGTGGTCGGCCCCGTGGGGATTCTGGGCAGTGCCCGTTTTCCCCGCCACCGGGATAGGGAAATTGCGGAAATAAGCCGCCGCCGTACCTTCCGGTCCCTGGGCCACCAGGTGCATGCCTTCTTTGATGGCGGCCAGAGTGGAGGGCTTCAGGTCCATTTTCGCCATGACCTCAGGACCATAGGTTTCTTTGACCTTACCGTCCGGACCGATCACCTGGCTGACCAGGTAGGGGCGATAACGGGTACCGCCGTTGGCCAGGGTGGCGATGTAGTTGGCCATCTGCAGGGGGGTGAAGGAAGAGAATCCCTGGCCGATGGCAGCGCTCAAGGTTTCGCCCGGCTGCCAGGGCTCGGGTTTCTTCAGCCCCAGAAGCTTGTAGTTCTTCAGCTTCCACTCGGGCGTGGCCAGCAGCCCGGTTTTCTCGCCCGGATAGAGGTTGATGCCGGTAGGCCGGCCCAGGCCGTAGCCTTCGGCATAGCGGTTGATGGCGTCAATGCCGGTTCGGTAGCCCAGGTCGTAGAAGTACACGTTGCAGGAAACCTCGATGGCCCGCGTGAGGTTGATCACCCCGTGGCCGCCCGGTTTCCAGCACTTCTTGGGCTCGATCCGCCAGTACACACCCCGGTCGACAATGGTGTCCTGGGGCCGGATGGTCCCTGTTTCCAGCCCGGCCGTGGCCACCACCATCTTAAAGGTGGAGCCGGGTGGGTACTCGCCGCGGATCGCCCGGTTGAGCTGTGGCTGCCACTTGGGGTCGTTCATGGCCTGCCAGGTGTCCGGCGGGATGGTTTCCCGGGTGAAATCGTTGGGGTCGAACGAAGGCTCGCTCACCATGGCCAGCACCGCCCCGGTGCGTACGTCCAGCACCACTACCGCCCCCGCCTTAGTAGGAAACTGCGTCTTGATCCGGTCCATGCTCTCGCGGAGCCCTTGGGCCGCCGCCTCCTCCAGACTGCGGTCGAGCGTGAGCTTGAGGCTGGAGCCGGCCACCGGTACCTTGCGGCCGGGCAAGGTTTTCACCGGCCGGCCCCCGGCGTCCACCTCCACCTGCTGTCCCCCGGGCTCCCCCCGCAGCACTTCGTCGTAGACGCGCTCGAGCCCGGTCTTACCCACTATATCGCCCATCTTATAACCCTTATCGCGCCAGGCGTCCAGCTCTTCCTTAGAGATCTCGCGGACGTAGCCGAAGACGTGCGCGCCGACGTCCTTCAGGGGGTAATCCCGGATGGGCTGCTCTTCGATCATCACACCGGGCAGCTCCAACTGGTGCTCGGCGATTTTGGTGAGGGTGGCGATGTCGGCATCGGTGGCGATGCGGATCGGCGTATAGGGCCGGTACTCCTTGCGCTCCTTGAGTCGCGCGATGGTGTCCTCCACCGTCTGCCTGACGTCGTAACCCAAAAGCTGACTCAGGCGCTGCAGCACCTCGTCCGGCTTTTTCATGTCCATCGGCACCACGCTGATCACCGGCGCCAGCCGGCTCGTCACCAGCGGGTTGCCGTTGCGGTCCAGAAAGTCCCCGCGGGGCGCCGCCAGCGGCAGAAGGCGAATACGGTTCTCGGTGGCCAGCTTCTCATACTTCTCGCCTTCCACCAGCTGCAGATACCCGAGCCGGCCCACCAGCACGGTGAAAACCAGAACGGCCGCCACGGTCAAGAGGAAAAGGCGCTGTTCGAGCTGTTTCGGGGTCATCTCCTCACCTCACAAACGCGGGCGTTCCCGCCGGCTGAAACCCGGCGCTTCATAAAGGCCGGCCACGTAGTGGAAGACGAGCGGTGCGAAGACGGCATTGACCAAAGCGGTCGGCACAACGACCCGGAGGAGGGCCGTGATAAACGTCCAGCGCACCTGGCCGAAGGCGCCGGCGGCCAGAAAAAAAAGAACCTGCTCCACCACCGTCCCGATAAAAAGCGCCACCGCCGGCAGCAACGGGTTCTCCTTAAACACTTGTCCTTCGGCCAGGCCCAGGACAAAACCGGTCACGCTCTTGGCCAGGGCGTGGCTGCCGGGCAGGCTGCCGGAAAACACATCCTCCAGCAGGCCTCCGGCCGCGCCCCAGAGCAGCCCCTTGCCCCAACCGCTCGCCAGACCCACGGAGCCAACGATCATCAGCACGAAGTCCGGCCGGACGCCCCAGAAGGAAACCCGGTTGAGACACGTGCTTTCTAAGAGCAAACACCCTATGATGCCCCCGGTAAGGATGAGGGCACGTCTGCCAGCTGAAACGCGCATGTTTCCTCTCCCCTAGCCTTTAACCCCCGTTATCACCAGCACCTCTTCCAGGTGGTCGAAATCTACGGCCGGCTTCACCTGGGCATACTTGCCGAGGCCGTAGCCTTCGCTTTTAACCTCCGTTACCTGTCCCAGCACCAGGCCCTTGGGAAAGAGCCCGCCCAGCCCGGACGTCACCACCAGCTCGCCCGGCTTAATGGTGGCGCTGCGCGGCAAATAGACCAGGCGACAGCCGCCATCGGCGGCATCGCCGCCTTTAAGTACGCCGACGTCGCGGCTGAGCTGCCCCAGGGCCCCGACGGCGCTGCGCTGGTCGGTGATAAGAAGGACCTCCGCCGTGTTGGGTGACACCTGAATCACACGCCCCGCCACACCTCCGGCCCCCAGCACCACCGCGTCCACCTTAACCCCGGAGCGGCTGCCCCGGTCAATGGTGAGGGTTTTGTACCAGTTGCCCGGGTCCCGGCTGACGACGCGGGCGCCCAGAGTAGTAAGCTCCGGCTGCCCGGGAGGCAGCGTCAGGAGCTTGCGCAGCCGGACGTTTTCGCTCCAAACCTCACGGCTCACGTTCTCCTTAAGCTTAAGCTGCGCCAGTTCTTTTTTCAGCTCTGCGTTTTCCGCACTCAGTCTCCTAATCTCGGCGACAAAGCGGACCGCTCCCTCCACCTTGTTGGTACCCGCCAGGATGACTCCCTCAACCGGCGCCAGCACCTCGCGCAGGAACCCTTTCACCGGCGCCACCCGGCCGCCCTCCTGCGCCGCCAAGCTCATCAGCAACGTGAGCAGCACCGTGGCGGCCGCCAGGGCAAAGTACTTCCGGTTCTTGGCCAGCTCGGGCACTCCCATCCCGCCTTCCTAGCCGCGTTTCGGCGAAATAAGCACCCGCCCCAGCACGTCGATCTCGTCCAAGGCCTTGCCCGTGCCCCGAGCCACGCAGGTAAGCGGGTCTTCGGCCACGTGCACCGGCATGCCGGTCTCGTTTTGCAGCAGGGTATCGATGCCTTTAAGGAGCGAGCCGCCACCCGCCATCACAATACCGCGGTCCATAATGTCGGCGGCCAGCTCCGGCGGCGTCTTCTCGAGGGTGACCTTTACCGCCTCGACGATCGCCGCCACCGGCTCCGCCAGCGCTTCATGCACCTCTTCCGCCGTTATCCGGATGGTCTTCGGCAGCCCGGTAACCAGGTCGCGGCCCCGGATGTCCTGCTCGGCGTCCTTGATCTCCGGTGTGATGTAGGCCGACCCCAGGTTTATCTTAATCTCTTCCCCGGTGCGCTCGCCGATCATCAGGTTATAAGCGCGCTTGATGTACTGGACGATGGCCTCGTCCATCTCGTCGCCGCCGATGCGGATGGAGCGGCTGGTGACGATGCCGCCCAGGGAGATCACCGCCACCTCGGTGGTACCGCCGCCGATATCCACGATCATGTTCCCGGTGGGCTCGTGCACCGGCAACTCGGCGCCGATGGCGGCCGCCATGGGCTCTTCGATGAGATGCGCCTCGCGTGCCCCGGACTGCAGGGTGGCATCGAGCACGGCGCGCTTCTCCACCTCGGTGACACCGGAAGGAATGCTCACTATGACCCGCGGTTTAATGATGCCGCGGGAACGGTTGGCTTTGGTGATAAAGTGCCGCAGCATGGCCTGGGTCACGTCAAAATCGGCGATGACGCCGTCCTTCATCGGGCGGATGGCGATGATGTTTCCGGGCGTGCGCCCGATCATCTGTTTGGCCTCGTCGCCGACGGCCAGCACAGCTCCCGTGTCCCGCTGCATGGCCACCACAGAGGGCTCTTGCAGCACGATCCCGCGGTTGCGGACAAAAACCAGGGTATTGGCTGTACCCAGGTCGATTCCCATATCGCGGGAGATCTGGTTGAGGATGAAGTTCAGGGGCATTGGCTTTTGACTCCTTTCTCCGGCTACCTGCTACCCGCCAGGCTCTCCCCCGTGGTCGGGGCACCCAGGAGACCTCTTTCTTTCAAACTGACGTAACGTCCGTCCCCAATAATCACGTGATCCAGTACTTCAATGCCCAGGAGCGCCCCCGCCTCGACCAGGCGCCGCGTCAGGGTTATGTCTTCCGGACTGGGTTCCGGATCGCCGCTGGGGTGGTTATGGACCAGGATGACAGCCGCGGCGCTCTTTTTAATACAGCCTTTGAAAAGTTCCCGCGGGTGGACCAAGGCGGCGCTCAGACTGCCCACCGCCACGGTTTCCTGGGCGATCACCTGGTGCTTGCTCGTGAGCATCACCGTGCGGAAGTGCTCCCGGTCGAGCAGCCGCATTTCGTCGTGCACGAGGCGGTAAACATCGCGCGGGGTGCGAATGCCCGGGCCGCGTTCCCGGCCCTCGCGCCCGAGACGACGCCCCAGCTCCAGGGCCGCCTTCACCTGCACCGCTTTGGCCGGTCCCATGCCGGGACACTGGGCCAGTTCTTCGATGTCCGCCGTCGCCAGGTAGCGCAGCCCGCCCTCCTCGCCCTCCTGGCTAAGGAGGAGCTGCGCCACCTCGAGCGCCGTATAGCCGCGCTGGCCCGTGCGCAGGATTATCGCCAAAAGCTCCGCCGTCGACAGGTTCTCAGCGCCGAGCGCCGCCAGACGTTCGCGCGGCCGGCTGTCCGGCGGCAGCTCCTTTAACGTCAGGTGATACTCCGCGCCCAGCTTTCTTCGCCTCCTCCCAGATGTCAACGCCGAACTCCCCCAGGAGCGCCGCCAAGGTCACCAGCGGTAGGCCCACCACATTGTAAAAGCAGCCTTCGATGCGCTCCACCAGAAGCGCACCCTTCCCCTGCACTCCATAAGCGCCGGCTTTATCCAGCGGCTCGCCGGTGGCCGCGTACGCTGCGATCTCGCCCGCGCTGAGCGAGCGGAACTTCACCCGTGTGCGCTGGTGGGCGCTCACGGTTTTGCCGGCCGCCGGATCGATAACGGCTACGCCGGTGAACACCTCGTGCCAGCGCCCGGACAGGGCCCGCAGCATGGCCTGCGCCTCTGCCTCATCCTGCGGCTTGCCGAGGATCCGCCCCTCCAGGACAACAATGGTGTCGGCGCCGATAACCAGTCTTCCTTCTCGTTCGCTGAGCTTCCCGGCCACCGCCGCCGCCTTGCGACGGGCCAGCTCTTGCACCAGCGCGCCAGGTGCCCGCCCGTTCTCCACCTCTTCCGAAGCGGCACTGGGCACCACCCGAAAGCTAAGCCCGAGGCCCGCCAAGAGGGCCCGGCGCCGCGGCGAGGCCGAAGCCAGGATCAGTTCCCGCATCCCTTCTACGCCCCGACTTCCGCGCTAAAGCTGCCGGTAAAGGAGGTACCCGAGGAGGATACCGATCACCCCGGCTACAGTTATCCGCAGGCTAAGGCCGATAGTCAATTGCAGGACACTGAGGTTGAGCGTGGTCGGGCTGAAGCCGACGGTTTCGCCGAGGGCCAGAAAAGGCAGGTACCTGGTAAACACCTGGCCCAGCGCGCCGCCGATTAGCGCACCGGCCACGAGCAGCACCACCAGAAGACCGGTGCTCCGGTATCTCCGCACTACAATCAATCCTCCTTCGGGAAGTCGGGTCCATCTCTATCACATATTCCACGCTTTGGGGACAACTCCTCTTAATGGATCTTTTTTCCACCGGTAGCTGCTTGCTGCCGGAGGAAAAAGCCGCAGCACGTAGCCGGCCGTAATCCCGATGAAGCACCCGGTGGGCAGGGCAAAGAGGAGCAGGTAGGGCAGGTAAAAGAAGATGCCCAAGTGTTGAATCAAAAGCGCCGCCAGCAAAAGCTGGGACACATTGTGCGCCACGGCGCCCAGGACGCTTACACCCATGATGCTGAGCACGCGCCTGCCCAGGCGAAAGGCCAGCATCATTACCAGCGTGCTGCCGACCGCTCCGGCCAGGCTGAGAAAGAAGGTGGTGGTAAGGAGCGTGCCGCCCAGGAGCGAACCGAGGAGCACCCGCAGGCCTACCACCCACCAGGTGGCTCCGGGCCCGTACAGCGCCAGTGCCAGCAGCGTGACCAGGTTTGCCAGCCCGAGCTTCGCTCCGGGCAGGGCACCCAAAGCAGGCAGCAGCCCTTCAAAAACGTGTAGGGCCGTACCCCCCGCCACCAGAAGCGACAGGTGGAGCAGCCTTCGCGTTTGACCCCCCATGCACGACATCCTCTCTCGCTCACTTTATTGCGTCAACGCATCGTAACCCTGCTTTTGTGCGCCTCCTTCCACGTGCACCACCACATGGTTCGGTACGCAGACAATGGCCTCGCCCGGCGCGCTGATCCAGCCGCGGGCAACGCAGACCTTGTCGGGGCAGGGAGAACTTACCATTCTAACCTTATTCTCTCCGCCCTCAATAACGCTATACCCGAGCGGGCCCCGGACCCGGCGCCGCTCGCCGGCGCGCAGGTTCGCCAGGGGAAAGCGTTCGACCTCCTTGCCGTCCACTTCCACCACCACCTGTGCCACAGCGGGCGACGGCGCCGCCTGGCGCCGCAGGGCCAAGAACCCGAACGCTCCCAGTGCCACGACAAGCACCAGGACCAGGATGAGTTTATCGCCCCGCGTCACCGGTGCCACCCTCTCTCCGGACCACCTCGAGGCGGTCTTCCAGATTGCCGGTGGAAACGATCTTCTCGTCCGGTGTCACCACTACCGCCTCCAGTCTTCCCAGCCGGCGGATCAGCGCCAGCCCCTTTTCCGGTCCCAGGACAAACACGGCGGTCGAGAGCACGTCCGCTTCGGCGCTGTTCTGGCCGACGATGGTGGCGGAAATGGCGCGGCGCGCCGGCCTGCCGGTACGGGGATCAAAGATGTGGTGGTAGCGCACCCCGTCCTTTATAAAATAACGTTCGTAGTCCCCGGAGGTTACCAGGGTCAGGTCCTCGCTGGGCAGCACCGCCAAGAGCTCGCCGCCGTGCTCGGGACGGGGATTGCGAATGCCGATGCGCCACGGCCGGCCGTCGGGGCGGCTGCCTATGGCCCAGATGTTGCCCCCGGCGTCGATAAGGGCGGAACGGATGCCGTGTTCCCGGAGCACCTCCCGCGCCCGGTCAGCCCCGTAACCCTTGGCGACCCCGCCCAGGTCGACTCCCATGCCGGGCCGCTCAAGGTAAGCCGTCTGCGCCGCTTCGTCGAGCACCAGGTCCCGGTAGTTCACCAGCGAACGCGCCCGGGCGACGGCCTCCTCCGCAGGGACATACTTGTCTTTCTTGCCGATACCCCAGAGCTTCACCAGCGGGCGGACGGTCACATCAAAGGCTCCCTCCGACAGCTCTGAGTAACGTTGGGCCAGGGCCAGCACGTAAAAGGTCTCCGGGCTCACCTTGACAGGCCGTTTTCCGGCGTTGGCGTTGAGGCGGCTGACCTCGCTCTCGGGATCGTCGGCGTTCATTAGAGCGGAGATACGCCGCATCTCCGCCAGGGCCGCGTTCACCGCCTCCTCCGCCCCCGGTCCGTAAGCGGTGATGGTGATCACCGTGTCCATCATGAACTCAGTTTTTTCGGCCTTGGCCGCTTCCGCCCCCGCCGGCCCCCGGCCGCGGCAACCGGCCAGCAGGGCCACGGCCAGAAGGAGGGCCGGGAGCTTAAGGCGCCGTGGTTTCACTCAGCGTTCACCCTTTAATCTGAATTCCTTCCCAGTTTACCCTAAGCGGGGCGCCACCAGTCGCGCCCCGCCTTACCGTACATCAATTGGGTCAGGTCTCGCGCCCGACGGAGAACCTGCCTGCACCTCCCAGCCGCCTCTTCGAAAGGACGCTGCGCCGGCGGACCTCTCCAGGCGCAGACCTGACGCTTTACCTCTATTGGGTCAGGTCTCGCGCCCGACGCCGGAGCCCGCCTGTACCTCCCAGCCGCCTCTTCGAAAGGACGCTGCGCCGGCGGACCTTTCCAGGCGCAGACCTGACGCTTTACCTCTATTGGGTCAGGTCTCGCGCCCGACGCCGGAGCCCACCCGTACCTCCCAGCCGCCTCTTCGAAAGGACGCTGCGCCTGCGATCCTTTCCAGGCGCAGACCTGACGCTTTACCTCTATTGGGTCAGGTCTCGCGCCCGACGGAGAACCTGCCTGCACCTCTTCAGCCGTCTCTTCGAAAGGACGCTGCGCCGGCGGACCTCTCCAGGCGCAGACCTGACGCTTTACCTCTATTGGGTCAGGTCTCGCGCCCGACGCCGGAGCCCACCCGTACCTCCCAGCCGCCTCTTCGAAAGGACGCTGCGCCTGCGATCCTTTCCAGGCGCAGACCTGACGCTTTACCTCTATTGGGTCAGGTCTCGCGCCCGACGGAGAACCTGCCCGTACCTCCCAGCCGTCTCTTCGAAAGGACGCTGCGCCTGCGAACCTCTGCCGCAGACCTGACTTCATCAGTTAGCAGCTGCTTGCTTTTCCTGCGCCTGCTCGTTCACAATGATCTTCTGCGGGCACTTCTCGGCGCAGCGGCCGCAGTTGCTGCACTTGGCGTAGTCGATCCGCGCCAGGTTATCTGCGACGTGAATGGCATCAGACTCGCACGTCTTCTCACAGATGCGGCAGGCAATGCAGCCTACGCGGCACACCTGGCGCACCTCGCGCCCCGGCGCCTTGGAGCTGCAGGCCACAAAGACCTTGGCGTGCGCCGGCACCAGCGCGAGCACACCCTTGGGGCAGGTTTTGACGCAGATGCCGCAGCCGGTGCATTTTTCCTTATCTACTACAGGAAGCCCATCCGGGCCGAGGCTGAGCGCCCCGAAGGGGCAGGCGCGCACGCAGTTGCCGAGGCCCACACAGCCGAAGCTGCACGCCTTGCCGCCCGAGCCGAAAGCCGCCGCGCTGCGGCAGTCGGTCAGGCCCTCGTACTTGGCGCGCTGCACCGCCGCACCGTGGCCCCCACGGCAGAGCAGGTGGGCGATCCGGCGTTCCTCGTCCCCGGCTGCCTGGACGCCCATTATCTCCGCCACCCTGGCCGCCACAGCCGCTCCGCCCACTTTACACCCGTTTACGGGCGCCTCGCCCTTGGCGATGGCCGCGGCCAGACCGCTGCAGCCCGGGAAGCCGCAGGCGCCGCAGTTGGCACCCGGCAGCACCTCGGTGATTTCAACGGCCTTCGGGTCCTTTTCCACGGCAAACTTACGCGCCGCGACCCCGAGCAGTACGCCGAAGACGAGGCCGAGGCCGCCCAGGCTGAGAATTGCTTCCACCATCTTTTCTCACCCCTTACGTTAAAAGAGAATGCCGCGGAAAAGCCCCTGGAAACCGAAGAAGGCGATGGACATAAGGCCCGTCGAAACCAGTGCAATGGGAAAGCCCCGCATGCTGGGCGGGATGTCAATAAAGGCCCAGCGCTCGCGGATGCCGGCGAACAGGAGGATGGCCAGGGTCCAACCAACGGCGCTGGCGCCGCCGTTGATGACGGCTTCCAGGAAGTTGTAGCCCTCGGTGACGTTAAGCAGCGCCACGCCCAGCACAGCGCAGTTGGTGGTGATGAGCGGCAGGTAAATGCCCAGGGCCTGGTAGAGCACCGGGCTGATCTTCATGATCACCATCTCGACAAACTGCACCAGGGCGGCAATCACCAGGATGAACGCAATGGTCTGCATGTATTCCAGGTGGAGCGGAACCAGGATGAAATACTGAACCAGCCAGGCCACCGCGGAAGCCATGGTCATAACAAAGATAACCGCCATGCCCATGCCCGTGGCCGTCTCCAGCTGCTTGGACACCCCAAGGAAGGGGCAGAGCCCCAGGAAACGGCTGAAGATGTAGTTGTTAATGAAGATCCCGCCGATGATTATCGCCAGGTAATGCATGCTTCACCCCTCCGTTTTCGGGGTCAGGTTTGAGCGCCCTCCGGAAGAAAGCTGCACCTTCGTACGGGTGCAGGCACAAACCTGACGCCGTTCCTCTATACTTCGCCGGTCTTATGCGTTAAAAGGTTCAAGGCCCCGAGAAGAAACCCCAGCGTGACAAAGGCCCCCGGCGGCAGGATCATGACAATGGCGGGTTCGAAAGCAGCCGGTAGAACCCGCAGTCCCCACCAGGTACCGTTGCCGAGCACCTCCCGGATGGTGCCCAGCACCAGCAAGGCCAGTGTAAAGCCGAGCCCCATTCCAAGCCCATCGGCCGTGGACGGCAGTACGGCGTTCTTGCTGGCGAAAGCCTCGGCGCGCGCCAGAATAATACAGTTCACCACAATCAGCGGCACAAACACGCCCAGCTTGGCGTGAATATCCGGCTGAATAGCCTTTAACGTTAGATCGGCAATGGTGGTGAAAGTGGCGATAACGACGATGAAAACCGGAATACGAATCTGGTCCGGGGTCACCTTGCGCAGCAGGGAGACCAGGATGTTAGAAGCGGTCAAGACGAAAATCACGGCGATTCCCATCCAAAAGCCGTTCGCCACCGCTGTGGTCACGGCCAGCGGTGCGCACATGCCGATAACCAACCTCAGGGTGGGGTTTTCATTGATGATGCCGTTCGCGAAGGTCGCCCAGAGCTTTCCCACTTTCTCCTACCTCCTTGTTACGCCCGGGCCCGAGAAACGCCGTAAACGCGCGGCACAGCCCAGCGGTCAATGAAAGGCACTACCAGATTCATCAAGAGGATGGAGTAGGATACGCCCTCGGGGTAGCCGCCCCAGAGGCGGATGAGCACCGTGATAAACCCGCAGCCGATGCCGAAGATGAGCCGGCCCTTGGGCGTGATCGGCGATGTAACGTAGTCGGTGGCCATAAAGAAGGCCCCCAAGATGAGTCCGCCTGCCAGCACATGATACAGGGGATCGCCCGTGAGCAGGCCGCCCTTACCGCCAAAGACCCAGGTGAGAAGGGCTACCGTACCGATGAAGCTGACGGGCGTGCGCCAATCGATGACCTTCTGCCAGATGAGGTAGGCGCCGCCCACGAGAAGCGCCAGGGCCGAGGTCTCGCCCAGCACCCCGCCCACGTTGCCGATGAACAGGTCAAGGTAGGACGGCAGCGTGCCGGCGGCCGTCCCCTTGAGGATGGCCAGCGGCGTCGCCGCCGTAACGGAATCGAGCGGCACGGGGAACTTGCCGGTCATGTGCTGGGGCCAGGCCGCCAGCATGAAGGCGCGCGCCGCCAGCGCCGGGTTCACGAAGTTGGCCCCCAGCCCGCCAAAGGTCTGCTTGACCACGGCAATGGCAAAGGCGGCACCGATGGCCACCAGCCACCAGGGTGCGTCGGCCGGGACGTTGAAGGCCAAAAGCAGCCCGGTCACAGCCGCGCTCCCGTCGGCGACGGTCACCTCTTTGCCCAGCGCCTTCTGCACCAGGGCTTCCGTAAGCACCGCGCTCGCAACGCCCACTGCCATGAGCACCAGCGAACGGAAGCCAAAAAAGTATACGCTGACTACCGCTGCCGGCAGCAGGGCCACAAGCACCTGCCACATCAGCTTATCCACCGTCTCCTCCGCCCGGATGTGCGGGGAAGACGCCACCACGAGCTTTTCCAAGCTTGGCATGGCCGTTTTCTCCTCCATTCCCTGCTCCCTCCTACTTACGGCGCCGCCGCGCTAAAACCTCGGCCTTCCCCAGGCGCAGGGCCGGCACCAGGTGCCGCTTGGACGGGCACACGTAGGCGCAGGAGCCGCACTCGATGCAGTCCTGCACATGGTACTCCTCCGCCCGGTCCCACATCTCCTTGCGGCAGAACTGATCCAGGAAGGTCGGTATCAGACCGATGGGGCAGGCATCCACACAGCGCCCGCAGCGGATGCAGGCCCGCTCCGGTGGAATCTCAGCCTCCGCCGGCGTCAGAAGGAGAATGCCTGAGGTACCTTTGATCACCGGGACGTCGGTGGTGGGTAAGGCAATCCCCATCATCGGCCCGCCGGAGATCACCTTCCCCACCTCGCCCTCCAGGCCGCAGTAGGCCAGGAGATCGCTGAAGAGGGTCCCCAGCCGCACCTTCAGGTTCCGCGGAGCCTTAAGCGGCGTGCCGGTTACCGTTACCACGCGCTCCACCAGCGGCCGGCCGCTCTCGATGGCCGTCGCCAGGGCATAGGTGGTGCCCACGTTCTGCACCAGGGCGCCGGCATCCACCGGCAGGCCGCCGGAGGGCACCTCCCGCCCCAAGATGGCCTTGATGAGTTGTTTCTCCGAACCCTGCGGGTACTTGGTAAGAAGCGGCACAACCTCGACGTTCCCCTCGCCGGCGGCCGCCGCCTTAAGGGCGCTGATGGCCTCGGGCTTGTTGTTCTCAATGCCGATGTAGCCGCGCTCAGCCCCTGTAACCTTAAGCCAGGCCCTAAGACCCAGGATGATCTTCTCCGGCTCCTCCGTCATCAGGCGCTGGTCGCAGGTGAGGTAGGGTTCGCACTCAGCGCCGTTGATGATGACGCTGTCGAAGGTTTTACCCGGCGGCGGCGACACCTTGACGTGCGCAGGGAACATGGCCCCGCCCATGCCGACCAGCCCCGCCTCGCGGATGAGGGCCTTGAGGTCCTCCACCGTGAGCCCGTCCAGGGCGTGGCCCTTTGTTTCCACCCAGGTGTCGCTCTCGTCGCCCTCGATCACCACCGCGGGTGCCTCGCGCCCGGTGGGGAGAAGGTGCGTCTCAATTGCCGTCACCTTGCCGGAGATGCTGGCGTGCACCGGAGCAGAAACGAAGGCCTTGCTCTCCCCGATTTTCTGCCCGGCCAGGACTGCGTCACCCTGTTTCACCAGCGGCTCGCAGGGTGCGCCGCCCTGCACGAGTGGAATGACCACCCGCTTAGGAAGAGGCGCGGCCTCGATGGGGCTCGCGGCCGTCCGGTCCTTCGACGGGGCCGGGTGCACCCCTCCCAGAAAAGTCCTCAGCTCCATGGTCTCTCCTTCACCCCTTCAGACTATAAAACGTTGTTATACTTCGATCAAACTCTCTATACTTCGGCACCCATTAAGCCAAATCCTTTTTTGGTCCGGAGAAAATTAACCAGGTCCCGCTTGGCAGCGGCTTTTAACCTTGTCCATTATAACATAAAAACCCCGCTCGCTGACCACCTGAGATTCTCCCAGTTTTCACGCACGCTGGGAGAAAAGGGGGAAAAAAGAGGACGGCCGCAAGGGCCGTCCTTTGCACGCGGTAGGCTGCACGGCAGGCTTTTAAAAGCGGGGTCGCGGCGTGTAGTGGGTGTGCAGGAGTTCGTGAGCCTTCTCAGAAAGGGGTGCGCCCAGGTACTCCTCGTAAAGGGTCTTCACCGCCGGGTTCTCGTGCGACTTTCTAAGCGGCATAGCCGCATCCACTTCGTAAATAGCCTTAATCCGCGCTGCGCGCTTCTTACGGTCCACCGGGACAGGCTGCCCGCCGCCGCCGATGCAGCCGCCGGGGCAGCACATGATCTCCACGAACTGCCAGTCGGCCTCGCCGGCCTTGATCTTCTCCAGCACCTTTTTGGCGTTGGCCAGGCCGTGGGCCACGGCTACCTTCACAGTCTTACCGTCCAGGTCCACCGCCGCTTCCTTCACGCCCTCGAGGCCGCGGACGGCGGTGAAGTCAAGGTTCTCCAAGGTTTTCCCGGTCACGACCTCATAAACCGTCCTGAGGGCCGCCTCCATCACGCCGCCCGTCGCGCCAAAGATGGCGCCGGCGCCGGTGGAGATACCAAGGGGCGCGTCGTATTCTTCCTCCGGCAGGCTTTCGAATTCGACGCCGGCCTCCTTCAGCATCCGGGCGAGCTCCCGCGTGGTAAGGACGGCGTCGACGTCGGCCGTACCGCTCGCCGTCATCTCCGGCCGCTGGGCCTCAAACTTCTTGGCCGTGCACGGCATGATGGAGACCACATAGATGTCCTCGGGTTTAAGACTCATCTTTTCGGCGTAATAGGTCTTGGTCACCGCCCCGAACATCTGCTGCGGGGACTTACAGGTGGAGAGGTTGGACAGGAGCTCCGGGTAGAAGTGCTCGCAGTACTTGATCCAACCGGGGCTGCAAGAGGTGATAAGGGGCAGGGTGCCGCCTTCCTTGAGCCGCTCGAGAAGCTCGTGGCCTTCTTCCATAATCGTAAGGTCAGCGGAAAAGTCGGTGTCGAAGACGCGGTCGAAGCCGAGCCGCCTGAGCGCCGCCACCATCTTGCCGGTGACGACGGACCCGGGTGCCATCCCCATGGCCTCGCCCACCGAGACGCGCGTGGCCGGCGCCGTCTGCACCACCACGTGCTTCTTGGGATCGCCCAGGGCCTGCCACACCTCGTCCACGTAGCTCTTTTCTGTGATGGCGCCGGTGGGGCAGACGGTGGAACACTGGCCGCAGGTTACACAGGCCACGTCCGCCAGGTTGCGGTTAAACAGCGGCAGCACCAATGTATCCCAGCCGCGGCCGACATAGCCCAGGGCATCTACGCCCTGCACCTCGGAGCACATGCGCACGCAACGGCCGCAGAGGATGCACTTGTTGGGGTCGCGCACCAGGGAAGGGCTGGAGGTATCCTTCGGCACGTCGCGCTTCTCGCCCTGGTAGCGCACTTCGCGCACGCCCAGATCGTGGGCCAGGGTTTGCAGCTCGCAGTTGCCGCTCTTTTCGCAGGTGAGGCACTCAAAGGGGTGGTTCGCCAAGAGGAGTTCCAGCGCCGTGCGGCGCGCTTCACGGACAAAGGGGGTGTTGGTGTGCACCTCCATGCCGTTCGCTGCCGGCATCACGCAGGAGGCCACCAGGCTCTTCGCGCCTTTCACCTCCACCACGCAGAGGCGGCACGCTCCCTCCGGCCTCAGTTCCGGGTGCCAGCAGAGGGTGGGGATCTTAAAGCCGGCCGCCTGGGCCGCCTCCAGCACGGTCGCGCCCTTAGGGGCCTGAACCTCCTGGCCGTCTATGGTCAAGGTGATGGTTTCCATGTTTCACACTCCTTCTCCGCTTTTAACCCCGGACAACAGCGCCGAAGGGACAACGCTCCGCGCAGGCGCCGCACTTGATGCACTTGTCCGGATCAATGACGTGGACCTCTTTCCTGGTCCCGCTGATGGCCCCCGCCGGGCAGACCTTGGTGCAGGCGGTGCAGCCGCGGCAAAGCTCGGGCTTGATGCGGTACACCAGAAGCGCCGTGCAGACACCGGCCGGGCAGCGCTTCTCGCGGATGTGGGTCTCATACTCATCGCGGAAGTAACGGAGGGTGGAAAGAATCGGGTTGGGCGCCGTCTGCCCCAGGCCGCAGAGAGCGCTCTGCTTCACCACGAGCGCGGTGCGCTCCAAGAGGTCGAGATCTTCCGGTTCACCTTTCCCGGCGGCAATCCGGTCCAGGATCTCCAGCATGCGCTTTATGCCCTCCCGGCAGGGAGTGCATTTGCCGCAGGACTCAGAGCGGGTGAAATTAAGGAAGAAGCGCGCCACGTCCACGATGCAGGTGTCCTCGTCCATCACCACCAGGCCGCCGGAACCCATGATGGCGCCGGCACCGGTAAGGGACTCGTAGTCCACCGGCAGGTCAAGCTGGCTCTCGGGGAGACAGCCGCCCGAGGGGCCGCCGATCTGCACGGCCTTGAACTTCTTGCCATTGGGGATGCCCCCGCCGATGTCGAAGATGATCTCGCGCAGGGTGATGCCCATGGGCACCTCCACCAAACCGGTGTTGCGCACCTTGCCGGTGAGGGCGAAGACCTTGGTGCCCTTGCTCTTTTCCGTACCCATGGCGGCATACCAGTCGCCGCCCTTGAGGATGATGTCCGGGATGTTGGCCCACGTCTCAACGTTGTTGATGTTGGTAGGCTTGTCCCAGAGGCCCTGGTTGGCCGGGAAAGGCGGCCGCGGGCGCGGCATACCGCGCTGGCCCATGATGGAAGCCATGAGCGCCGTCTCTTCGCCGCAGACAAACGCCCCGGCGCCTTCCTTAATATGAATGCGGAAGGAAAAGCCGCTTCCTAAGATGTTGTCGCCCAGGAGGCCCAGCTCTTCGGCCTGCTGGGTGGCGATGCGCAGGCGTTTCACCGCCAGCGGGTACTCGGCCCGGACATAGATGTAGCCTTCGCTGGCGCCGATGGCGTAGGCGCCGATGATCATGCCCTCGAGAACGCGGTGGGGGTCGCCCTCCATGACGCTGCGGTCCATGAACGCCCCGGGGTCACCCTCGTCGCCGTTGCAGATGATATACTTCGGTTCGCCCACAGCCTTGCGGCAGAACTCCCACTTCAGCCCGGTAGGGAAGCCGGCGCCGCCGCGGCCCCTGAGGCCCGACTTCTTGACCTCTGCAATTACCTCTTCCGGCTTCATACCGCCCAGCACCTTGGCCAGGGCGGCATAGCCGTCGCGGGCAATGTACTCTTCGATCCGTTCCGGGTTGATATAACCGCAGTTTTGGAGTACCACCCGGTGCTGCTTGTGATAGAAGGGGAGGTCGCCGTAGTGGGGCACCTTCTCCTCGGTGAGCGGCTCCTTGTAAAGCAGGCGCTGGACAATGCGGCCCTTGAGGAGGTGTTCCTCCACGATGTCCGTCACGTCGTCCGGCGTGACGTGGGTGTACATGGTCCCCTCCGGGTAAACGATCACCAGCGGGCCCATCTCGCAGAGGCCGTGGCAACCGGTGGTGACGACCTTAACCTCTTTATCCAGTCCCTTGGCAGTCAGTTCCTTCTCCAGCCTGGCCCGGATCTCCGGCGAGCCGCCCGAGGTGCAACCGGTGCCGCCACAGACCAGGACATGGGCACGGAATAGATCCATCGCTTAAACCTCCCTTAGCCCTACTCAGTTCGCTACGCGTCAGTTGGCCCGGCCGACCACCAGGTCTTCCACGATGCGGCCGTTGACCACGTGCTCGCCGATGATGCGCGGCACATCGCGCGGTGTCACGTGGCCGTAGGTGATGCGTTTCTCCCCCGGCCGGATAACGTCCACCAGGGGCTCCTTCTCGCACATGCCGATGCACCCCGTCTGCAGCACCGTGGCCTTCAGGTTGCGTTTAGCCAGTTCCGCAAGAACAGCCGTCATCACCTCGCGGGCGCCGGCCGCGATGCCGCAGGTCCCCATGCCGACGATGATTTGGACCTCGCCGCCCTCGCGCGTCTCGATTTCCCTTTGCGCTTCCGCCCGCAGCCGGCGCAGGTCATCCAAGCTTTTAAGCGTCATCCTTTCCACCTCCATGTAAATTCCGCAGCGCTTCTTCCAGATACTCGCGCAGGAACACCAGCACCTTGGGTTCATTCAGCGGTAGCTCCTGGAGCTCTTCCCGGACCTTACGGGCGCCGAAGCTGAAGGTACGCCCGGCCACGGTGTGCCGGTAGGTAAGGTCCAGATTGGGCGCCCCCGCCAAAATGGTCACCAGGGTGGCCGGCAGGTCGCCCAGGGGCGGCCGATCCCAGTGCCGGAGCCGAAACGTGGCGGTGACGCGGGTCCCCTGCCCCTTTTCCGACTCAATCTTCACATCGCCCTCGCACTGGCGCGCCGTCATGGCCAGGAGCGACAGCCCCAGCCCCACCCGGCGGGTGGTGCGGGTGGTGGTAAAGGGATCCAGCACCCGGCGCACAAACTCCGGCTCCATCCCCCGCCCGTTGTCGGCGATGGTTATGGTAAGCCGGTCGGCGGCCACGTCTTCCGCAACCGTAATCGCCAGGACCGTGGCTCCAGCCGCCAGTGAGTTTTGGGCCAGGTCCAGGATATGGAGGGCGAGCTCTTCCATCTTTTATTCGTAACGGGCCAGCACACCGGCCACCTTGTCGGGGGTCATGCGGCCGTGGGTGTCCTCGTCCACCATCATCACCGGCGCCAGGCCGCAGCAGCCCAGGCAGGCCACCGGCTCGAGGCTGAAGCGCAGGTCTTTTGTGGTTTCACCCGGCTTAATCGCCAGTTCCTTTTGTACCTCCGCCAGGATTTTCGCGCCGCCTCGCACGTGGCAGGCCGTACCCTGGCAGACCCGCACCACATGCCGGCCGCGGGGTTTGAGGTGAAACTGGGCGTAAAACGTGGCCACGCCGTAAATGGTGGTGGCGGGTATGTCGAGGGCCAGGGAGATCTCTTTAATGACGTCTTCCGAGATAAACCCGTAGGCTGCCTGAACCTCCTGCAGGATGGGGATGAGGGCTCCTTTCTCCCCCGCGTGCCGGGCCAGGATTTCCTGAAGCTCCGGGTACTTAGGGCCGGCGTTGCCGCAGGCACATGCGCTCATGCCGCGTTTCCTCCTTTAGCAGTTAAACTCAGGTAACGCTTCCTCTGAAACAGCAGGTGCTTTGTCCGAGCTGGGAGCGATCACCACCTTCCGGCCGTTCTTACCCGCACAGGCCAGGGCCACTTCGGCCAGGGTTGGAGCGGCCATATAAAACCAGGTAGTATGGGAAGTAACGAAATCGCTTAAACGATGGGCATCGGATGCAGTAAGGAGGGTGTAGCCCCCTAGCTGCGGGAACTTTTGCCGTGCTGCGCCCGGTGCCAGGCGGCTCGAGATCTCGAGCGCCGCCGGCTGCAGGCCCGGCGGCACCAGCCCCAGGTTGGCCAGAAGGCTGAACGCCGGCCGGTCGACGTGCGCGGGAATGATGAGCCCGCCGGCACCCACCGCAAGGTCCCGCACCGCTTCCAGGGAGAGGGCGGTGGAAGCCAGCAGCAGCTTCTCCTCAAAGCCGAGGATGTTCTCCTCTGCGTCCACGATCACCTGGTCGCCGAAAACCTCAGGCCGGTTCTTCAGCGGCGGCAGGTGCCGCCGGATTTGCGCGCCCACGGCCGCCAGAGCGGTGAGGTCGGGGAAAAAGGCCAGCACGTGTACGTCCTCCTGCGTCTGTACCTCCATTCCCGGCAGCACCGCTATTCCCTCCGGCGCCGCGCAGGCGGCCACCGCCGGGACGTTCTCCCAAGCGTTGTGGTCGGTGATGCCGAGAAGGGTAATGCCCTGCGCCGCCGCTGCCGCCACAATCGCCCGCGGTCCCATCTCCAGTTCGGCGCAGGGCGAAAGCACGGTGTGAACGTGCAGATCAGCCTTGAGCCACTTGAGCATAACCGCCCGCCGCCTTTATCCCCAAGGCGTAGAGCCGGCCGGCCGCCTCAAACGCCGGCAGATCGGTGGTTAAAAGGGGAATGCCCTCCGCCTCGGCCTTACTCAGGGTGTCCGCCTGCGGCTCGATGCCGCCGGCGATGATGATGCCCGCCAGGCCTAAAAGGACCGCCACCGCCACAATGTTCTGGTGCGCCTGCACCGTCACCCAAACATCGCCCTCGTGCGCCCGGGCCATGACATGGCTCAGGAGATCCGAGGCGTAGCCGCCCCGCACCTCCCGCTCCAGCCCGGCGCGCCCGGCTTCAAGTTTGAGTCCCAGTTCCTGCACCGCCAGCAGGTCCGCCATTTTCACCTTTGTTTCCCCCCTTTGCTGTCTTCGTCTGGTCCATGGCCGGGGGCACCGCCCGCGCCAGGTTGTATGTCTCCTGGGCCAGGGCCATAATCCGTTCCCGGAGCTTGAAGATGCAGTCTGTCTCCAGCGCTTTACCCACCGCAATATCCTCGGCCAGGGCCCGGCAGGTGGGGGCGCCGCAGGAACCGCAGTCCAGCCCGGGCAGATGCTCGATGAGCGTCTGCACCTGCTGCAGCTTTTGCATGGCCCGCTTGAGGTCGCGGTCCAGGCGGACGATGGGCCGCGGCTGCACTTCGATGCGCGGCACCGGCACGGAAGGGAAGCCCGCCGCAGCCAGGCGCTCCGCCAGCGGCTCCCGCGGCGGCAGGTCGCGCACCAGGTGCCGCAGGCGCACCCCGGCTACAAAGCGGTTGTTGACGTTGAGGATACCGCCCACACAACCGCCCGGGCAGGCCTGCGCTTCGATGAAGTCGATGTCGCCCAGGCGGCCCAGCTCGATCTCTTCGAGCACGCTGATGACGTTGTGGATCCCATCCACAATCAGCGCATTTTCGATCCCCGCCGCCGCCACCTCTCCACCCGAAGCGCCCCAGCCGATCCCCAGGCGGTCGGCCCGGGTAAGGCAGGGCTGCTCCTGGCGCAGGTTCTCGAGCAGCCGTCCGTAAACGTCCGCCACCGCCAGCACCCGGTCCACCTCCGACGGAAGGCCGCCCACCGGGTTCTTCACCGCCGTCACCTTGGCCGGGCAAGGGCTCAGGAAGAAGATGCCGATCTTTTCGGACGGCAGGCCCGTCTCCTGCGCCGTTTTCCTGCGCATGAACGAAGCGGTCACCTGCATGGGGCTTTCGAGGGGAATGATGTGGTCCACCAGTGCCGGAAAGCGCACTTGGACAAGGCGCACCACGGCAGGGCAGGCAGAGGAGACGAGCGGGCGCAGGTGGTGGTTGGCCTGGAGGTAATCGCGTACCGCCTGCGAGACCATTTCCGCCCCGAGAGCTACCTCGCAGACGTCATCAAACCCCAAGGCCTTCACAGCCGCCAGGATGCGCGCCGGGCTTACGTTGTCCCGGAATTGCCCGTAAAGGGAGGGGGCCGTCAGCGCCACGGTGTAGCTGAAGAGAGCGAGATCCTGTAAGGAATCGCGCTCGGCGTACTTGGCATGGTTCGGGCACGCCCGGATGCACTCGCCGCAGTCGATGCAGCGCTCCTCCATGATCTCCGCCTTGCCGTGGCGCACCCGGATGGCTTCCACCGGGCACTTTTTAATGCAGTTAACGCAACCTTTACATTTCTCTTTATCCAAACGCACCGAGTGGAAGTACTCCATACCGCCCCCACCTTACGTTATCCTTATGACAATCTCTACGCGCGTGCCCACCCCTACGGTGCTGGAAATCGTTAATTCATCGGCACATTTTCGCATGTTCGGCAGGCCCATCCCGGCACCGAAGCCCAGCTCCCGGATTTCATCCGGCGCGGTGGAGTATCCTTCCTGCATGGCCAGCTCGATGTCCACGATGCCCGGCCCTTCGTCTTCCGCCACCAGAGTCACCGCCGCGGGCGTCACTTTGAGGCCCAGCCGGCCCTGGCGGGCGTGGATGATGATGTTCATCTCCGCCTCGTAGGCGCAGATACTCGCCCGCCGTACCAGTTGCGGCGGCAGGTTCAAGGCCTGAAGCACGCGTTTGATGCGGCTGGCCGCCTCGCCGGCGCGGAGAAAGTCGCGTCCCGCTATCGGCAGGGTAAGGTCATAGCTGGCGTCACTTGCCATAGCCGCCACCACGGCCCAACATACAGCCGCCCAGGCCGGCTTGAAAGAGCAGCCCGCAGGATTCATACATGGGAAAGCGCGTGAGGAACACGGGGAGGTTTTGCGCGCGTGCCAGCTCCAGCACGTCGGGGCCCGGCCGCTTGCCCCGGACAAACACAATCCCCGCCAGGTCGATGATCTCCGCCGTCCTTATCACCTGCGGGTTGGTGAGTCCGGTAAGGAGCAGGGTGCGCTCTTTAATGAAGGCCAGCACATCGCTCATGAGATCGGCCCCGCAGGCGCTTAAAACCTCCCGTTCCATGTCCGGAACCGGCACCAGCACCTCAGCCTGCAGAATGCGCACCACTTCCGCCAGCTTCATGCTTTCCCTCCCCTGCGACCCGTCTCGACCTGGGCAGCACGGCCGAAAAGGCCCCCTTTACCGGCCAATTGGCTATATGGATCCCTTATACCCCACAACTGGACTAATGGCTTTTGACTAACTTGCAACAAATACTTATTCGCCCTTCTTAACAAGATTCCTGCTATAGGGCGTAAAAATTATCTTATTATGCTACCGAAGTATGTTTTGCCTGGCCCCCGGCCCCCGCCCGGCGGCGTGGCTCGGCGCATGCCTCCTCCAGGGCCGGGAAGACTAGCACCAGGAGGGAGTACCCATGGCAGACAGCAAAACCGCCACCTTTAAGGTCCTCAATATGGAATGCGCGGCGTGCGCCGCCCGCATCGAGAAAAACCTGCGCCGGCTGCCGGGCATCGCGGAGGCCAATGTCAACTTCGCGCTCGAACAGGCCACGGTGAAGTACGACCCCGAGAAGGTCGGGCCGCGCGAGGTGCGCCGGGCCGTGGAGGCCGCCGGCTACAAGCTGGTGGCCGAACGGCTGGAGCTTAAGGTGGGCGGCATGGACTGCGCCTCCTGCGCCGCGCGCATCGAAAAGGCCCTGGCCCGCCTGGAGGGCGTGGTTTCCGCCACGGTGAACTTTGCCCTGGAACGGGCCACAGTGGAGTACTACCCGGCCGAACTTTCCGCCGAAGACATCAAGCGCGCCATCCGCACCGAGGGCTACGAGGCCCAGGAAGCCGCCCGGCGCTTCGATGAAGACAGCGAAAAGGCGGCCCGCGAACGGGAGGCCCGCCGTCAAACGCGCCTCTTTGTCCTGGCGGCTGTTCTTTCTGTTCCCCTCCTTTTGGTCATGTTCGCCGACCTCTTTCACTTCCCGGCGCCGCCGCTTCTAAGAAACAAGGTGTTTGAGTTCGCCCTGGCCACGCCGGTCCAGTTCATCGCCGGCTACCAGTTCTACCGGGGTGCCGTCATCACCTTAAGCCGCGGCTACGCCAATATGGATGTTCTCATCGCCCTGGGGACCTCGGCCGCTTACTTTTACAGCGTGGCCACCACCTTCTTTATCCCGGGGCACGTCTACTACGAAACCGCTTCCGTCATCATCGCGCTCATTATCCTCGGCCGCCTGCTGGAGGCCCGGGCCAAGGGACGCACCTCAGAGGCCATCAAAAAGCTGATGGGCCTTGCAGCCAAGACAGCCCGTGTGGTGCGCGGCGGAGAAGAAGTGGACATTCCCGTGGACGAGGTGCAAAAAGGAGACGTGGTGGTGGTGCGGCCGGGGGAAAAGGTGCCGGTGGACGGCATTATCATCCAAGGCGCCTCCAGCCTGGATGAGTCCATGCTCACCGGTGAGAGTCTCCCGGTGGACAAGCAGGCCGGCGACGAGGTGGTGGGCGGCACCCTCAACAAGTACGGCACATTCAAGTTCCGTGCCACCCGCGTGGGGGCCGAGACGGCGCTGGCCCAGATCGTCAAGATCGTGGAAGAAGCCCAGGGCTCCAAGGCGCCCATCCAGCGCCTGGCCGACGTGATCTCAGGGTACTTCGTCCCCGTCGTGGTGGCCATCGCGCTGCTCACCTTCGCCGCCTGGTATTTCTTCGCCGCTCCCGGCGACCTGGCGCAGGCCGTCGTGAGCTTCACCGCCGTGCTGGTCATCGCCTGCCCCTGCGCTCTGGGGTTGGCCACCCCCACCTCCATCATGGTGGGCACCGGCCGCGGGGCGGAAAACGGCATCCTGATAAAGGGGGGTGAGCACCTGGAAAAGGCCCACGCGATAGATGCCGTGGTTCTCGATAAGACGGGTACCATCACCAAGGGGGAACCGGCCGTAACGGATGTTTTCGCCCTCCCGGGCCGCAGTGAAAAGGAGCTGCTCCAGCTGGCCGCTGCCGCCGAGCGGGGCTCGGAGCACCCACTGGGTGAGGCCATCGTGCGCGGCGCCAAGGCCCGGGGCCTTGAGCTCGACCAACCGCAGGAGTTTTCCGCCGTACCCGGACGCGGCGTCGCCGCCCGGGTAAGGGAGAAGCTGGTACTGGTGGGGAGCCGGCGCCTGCTCAGCGAAGCAGGGATTTCCTTTGACGCCCTCGCCCCCACGGCCGCCCGGTACGAAGGCGAAGGCAAAACGGCCATGCTGGTGGCCGTCGACGGCGCAGCCGCCGGCCTCATTGCCGTAGCGGACACAGTGAAGGAACACGCCGCTGAGGCCATTGCTGCGCTCCGCCAGATGGGGATCAAGGTGGTGATGCTCACCGGGGATAACCGGCGCACCGCCGAGGCCATCGCCCGCCAGGTGGGAATCGACGCCGCGGACGTGCGGGCGGAGGTGCTGCCACAGGATAAGGCCGAAGAGGTGGCGAAGCTGCGCCGTGCCGGCCAGGTGGTGGCCATGGTGGGTGACGGCATCAACGACGCTCCGGCCCTGGCCACGGCCGACGTAGGGATCGCCATCGGCACCGGCACCGACGTAGCCATGGAGGCGGCGGACATCACCCTCATGCGCGGCGACCTGCGGGGCGTCCCCGCCAGCATCGACCTCAGCCGGGCCACGCTCACCAACATCAAGCAAAACTTGTTCTGGGCCCTCGTCTACAACTCGGTGGGCATTCCCATCGCCGCCTTCGGTTACCTTTCCCCCGTTCTCGCCGGCGCGGCCATGGCCCTCAGCTCCGTCTCGGTGGTGAGCAATGCCCTGCGCCTGCGCAGTTTCGACCCTTACCGCCGGTTCCGTTCGCCGCGCCGGGAACCCTTCCGCGCCGTCCTGCCTGAGCCGGCGCACAAACCCTCTCCGGAGGGCGGGCCCCAAGAAAATCGTGCGGAAGGGGGCGGCTAGCTCAAGCGCAGGGCCTGCAAGAAGCACCGGCACGCCTGCGCAGCTTCCGAGCCCGGCCGCAAAAACCAACGGCGGCCGCCGGGCCCCTGCGCCTCGACCGCCGCCTTATATATCCTTGAGCTCGAATGCGTCCGCCGGCAGCACCGCCGCCCAGCCGAGCATGGCCGTGCCCGGCTCGTTCGCCGCGGCAAAGGGAGCGGTGTGAGCCCACGAGCAGGCTCTGCCCTCGCGCCGCTCCAGGCGCCGCCCGCCTACCGCGGTCCCATCCCGCGGCTGCTGCCGCCGGCCAGTTATGCACGGCGCTTCAGGCCCCGGCCTACCCAGCCAGTCCGGCGTACCAGCGGGCAAACTCCGCCAGCGCCCGGCTCACCGCCTGCTCGCGCCGGACGCCGCTCGCCTGGGCGGCCTGGCCCAAGTCGGCCTCCACCCGGCGGAGAAACTCCACCAACTCTGCCTTCGCGCCGGCTTCCGGGAGCTTTTCCGCCGCAGTCACCATGGCTTTTAGCTGGGCCCGGGCCTCACTTATCTGCCCTTCCTCGGCGGCGACGAGCGCCTCCGCCAGGCCGCCGGCCGCCGCCTGGACAAATTCGCAGTACGCTTTGTCCTCCGCCTGATAATTTAAGTCCTTGGCCGCCAGCACCTTGGTGACCACCACGGGCCGCAGCTGGTCCTCGGTATACCTGTCCTTCAGCGCCTCCGCCCGCTGGCGCCCGAAAAAGCTGCCGGCGCGCACCTGGGTTAAATTGCCGGCTGCGACCTCTTCCGCCGGCCAGCCCTGCTTTTCAATGGCAGCCACCAGCCGCGCAGCATTGGCCCTTTGGCTGAATGCCCCCAGCTGCACCTGAAAAACAGTCAGCTCAGGCAGGCTCACCTTCCCGGCCGCCGGCTGCGGCGCCGCCTGGGGAGGCTCCTCAGGCGCCGGGGCCGCCGGTGCCGGCTGGGTAGCTTGGGCCGGGGGCGCCGGTGGTTTTACCGCGGTGGTTTGTTGAAACAAGTAACTGCCAAAAAAATACCCCAAAGCAACGGCACAAACAGCAGCCACCAGGAACTGCATCAGGCAGCCTGCACCGCCGCGGCGTTTCGGCTCCGGCCGGTGTACACGGCGCCCCGCCATGCCTTACTCCCCCCGCTTCCGGCAGATTCGTCACTAAGACTATTCGCCCTGCGCCCTGAAATTCCTCCCAGCGTAAAAAGGACGAGCAGCGGGAAGATTAGAAGTGCTGCGATTCTCTGGTAAGGAGCTTAGGGATGCACGGCAAAACGCTCAAAAGCTTCGCGGCCCTCTGTACAGTCCCCTTTATCCTGGTCCTCAGCAATTCCCTGCTCATCCCGGTTCTGCCGCAAATCCAAAAGGCGCTCAGGCTCACCCTCTTTCAGGCCGGGCTCATCATCACGGCTTTTTCCCTGACCGCCGGGGTAATAATCCCCTTTGCCGGCTACCTTTCCGACCGGGTGGGACGCAAGGCCGTCATGGTACCCGCCCTGGTGGTGTTCGGGCTGGGCGGCGTTTTGGCGGGCATCGCGGCCTCTCTCACGCCGCGCGCCTTCCCCTGGATTCTGGCCGGGCGCGTGCTGCAGGGCATCGGCGGCGGCGGCACCTACCAACTGGCCATGGCGCTGGCCGGCGACATGTTCACCGACCATGAGCGCAGCAAGGCGCTCGGCTACCTGGAAGGTTCCAACGGGCTGGGCAAGGTTGTAGCGCCGCTCCTCGGCTCCGCCGCCGCCCTCCTCGTCTGGTTCGCGCCCTTTTTCGTTTACGGGCTTTTGGCCTGGCCGGCCGCCGCCCTGGTCTGGTTTGTCTGTAGAGAGCCGCCGCTACCGGCCCCGCCGGCGGGCAGCACCTACTTAGAGGACCTAAAAAGCGTTCTTTCCCGGCGGGGCCGCGGCCTCAGCGCCGCCTTCAGCGCCGGCTTCCTCGGCCTGTTCCTGCTCTTCGGCCTTTTGAGCTATCTGGCCGATGTCCTGGAGGAGCGCCTGGGGATTAAAGGCTTCACCCGGGGCCTGTTAGTGGCCTTACCCGTCCTCGCCATGACCATCACCTCCTCCAGCACAGGCGTTTACCTCCAAAAACGTCTGGGCCCGCCGCTGAAGACGGTTCTTCTCCTCGGTCTCGGCCTGGTGGCGGTTTCCCTGGCCGCCCTGGCCGTTATCCCGTCCGGCTTTCTCTTCCTCCTGCCGCTCACCACGGCCGGGATCGGCACCGGCCTCTTTCTCCCTGGCCTGAACCTGCTCATCACCAGCGCCGCCGAAGGCGAACGGGGACTGGTAACCGCCCTTTACGGCACGGTGCGTTTTTTCGGCGCCGCCCTGGGTCCACCTGCTTTAGGTCTGGGCTTGAAGGTGGGACGCCTACCGCTTTTTCTCGGGGCGGCGGCCGCCACCGCCCTGGTGCTGCTCCTGGCCTGGTTCCTCATCCACGTTGACGAAATGCTGCCGGCAGAGCTGGGAAAGAACCCCGGGGATGAAGCCGGTGCTTCCGGCCAGACTAAGAAGAGAAAAGCGCCCGCCAAAGGAGGTAAGCGCCGGTGAAGGAAAAAGAAAAGGAGGCCGCCGGCGGCAAGGTTTTCGCCCCGGCCACCCGCGGGGAAGAGGAAGACATGTTTGGGCAGGCCGCCTTGACCGACGGCGACCGTTTCGGTGAGCTAATCCCCAGCCTCCATGCCTGGATGCCGCCCGAGGCCATGCGCGAACGGGCAAAGTACATGGAGGAGGTGACGCAAAACTTGGCCGAAAAAGAAGCCGAAGCCCGGCGCCGGGCCGAGAAGCTGGACGTTCCCCCCTGGCCCACCGCCCAGTCCGACCAGGAGGCTTACGCCGCCCAGGCTGCCGCCCCACCCCGGAAGGGACGCGGCGCACCGCCCGGCAAGGAGTTCCTCGACGAGTACAGCGCCGAGCTGCAGCCTCGCCGGGACAAAGCGGCCCGGACCAACCTCAAACAACCGAACGGCTGATAAAATACCAGCGCCGCGGTGCGGCGCCTATCTTTTTAGAGCACCCCCAGCGCCCGGAGGACATCCAGGAGCACGGCCGTGAGCCCGGCCGCCATCACCGGGCCGACCGGGATGCCGCCGAAGAAGGCGATGGAAACCAGGGAGCCCAGCACCACCCCGGCGGCGACGCGCGGCTCCAGCTGCAAAAGGTCGACGCCTTTGTGGTTCATAATGGAAGACATGGTACCGCCCAGGACGGCTACTAAACCCACCGGCGAGAGCAGGGTGGCCACCACATCGGCAAAGCGCAGGTTCCCGGCCGCCAGCGGCGCCAGCACCGCCGTGGTGAGGAAAAAGAGCCCCAGAAAAACCCCGTAACGGCAGAGAAAGCCGACACCGCTCCCCCCCGGCAGCAGGGCCAGCGCGAGAACGAAGGCTGCTGCCGTGCTTAAAATTCTGTTTCCCGTGACCGCCCCGGCCACAAAGATCAGGAGAACGAGGATGGCACCGTCACGCACGCCCCCACCTCCTTACCTCCATCACCATCATATGCCTTCCACTTACGCCAAATGTTCCCGCTCACCTTTTCCCTGCCCGGGCGATAAGCTGCTTAGAGTAAAAAGAACAGAAGGAGGTCAAGGAAGTGCAGCGTCATCTCTCCTGGTTCCTGGTCGTAACGCTTTTTCTCGCTCTAGTGTCCGTCGCGGGTTGCACGCCGGAAAAACCCGCCACCCAGGCTCCCCGTATCCGGCTGGCCGACCAGTTCGGTCTCGGTTACGCCCCGCTCACCATCATGCTGGAGAAGAAGTTCCTCGAAAAGCACCTGCCGGGAATTCAAATTGAGCGCAAAAAGTTCGGCTCCGGCGGTGCCGTGCGCGAAGCGGTGATCGCCGGCGACCTGGACGTGGGCTTCATGGGGATCCCGCCCTTTTTGGTCGGTTGGGACAAAGGGGTGGACTGGAAAATCGCCGGCGCCCTGGACAGCATGCCGCTTCTTCTTTTAACCTACCGGGCAGACGCCACAGGCATCAAAGACCTGGGGCCGGAGGACAAAGTGGCCCTGCCCGGCCCCGGCTCCAACCAGCACATCCTCCTGGCCATGGCAGCGGAAAAAGAACTGGGCGATGCCCGGGCGCTCGACGACATCATCGTGGCCATGCCGCATCCGGACGCCGCCACGGCGCTTCTCAGCCGCCAGGACGTCACCTGTTACTACGGCGCCCCGCCCTACCAGTACGAGCTTCTCAAGCAACCCGGGATAAAACAGATCGGCGACGGGTTTTCCGCTTTCGGCGATGCCTTTTCCTACATCGTCGCCGTGGCCGCCGGCAGGTTTTATCGCGAGCAACCCCAAACCTACCAGGCCTTCTGCGCCGCCTTGGCGGACAGCCTGGAGTTCATCCGGGCCCACCCCGAGGAAGCAGCAGAGATCCTGGCCCGGGTGGAAAAAACCGTTCCCGCCGCCACCTATAGGGAGCACCTCACCTGGCCGGGTACCCGCTGGGACATCACCCCGCGCGGGATCACGCACTACGCCGCATACATGCAGCAGGCCGGCTACATCAAAAAAGCCCCTGCCTCCTGGAAGGAAGTCACCTATCCCAACCTGCATGCACTGCCGGGTAGTTGATGCCAGTAAAAGGCAAAAAGCTACGCGTATATTTAACAATTGGTATGAAAGAATAACGGCGTAAACTTCCTTTTGCCAGCAAGAAAGAACGACCCGAGGAAAAGGGTGGTCGTTCTTTCTTTTCGTTGGGATAAGTGGTAACAAGTTAATGTCATAAGCCTTTTCCCTGCGGCCAAACTAAGAGCGAAAGGAGGTGAACCGGAAATGGCAAGAGGAAGTTACAACCGTTCTCGGGGTGCGACGCACGTGGTTCCGGAAGCTTGGGACGCAATGAATAACTGGAAGTACGAAATTGCCCGTGAACTGGGGGTAGACACCCAGATTCAGAATGGGTACTGGGGTAACGTGGCTTCGCGTGATGCCGGTACCGTCGGAGGTCACATGACCCGCAAGATGGTTGAAATGGCGGAGCAGCAGCTGGCCGGCAAGGCCGGCCCGACGACTACCCGCTAACGTGAGCGCATAAGGCGATGGGGTTTCAAGGTAACAACCTTGTACCAATTGAGCAGGAGGGGGCGGCAAGCCCCCGTCCTCTCACACCACAGTATGCCTTCCGGTGTACGGTGGTTCACCAAGTTTGGCGAGCTTTGGTAACGTACAGCTGAATTCAAGAGGCCCTGGGCATCCCGGCAGGCGATGCCCAGGGCCATATTCATCGGCCCCTGGGCTGCTCCTTTGGGTTCCAAGGCCGGCTGCAGGTGGGCGGCTGGCCCTTTCCCCGGCGGAAGTCGCACCCGCTACATGATGCGACCTCGCTCGGCCGCACCGCCCGGCGCCAATTAAGCCCCTACGGAACCAAAACGCAGCATATGACGTCACATATAATGGCGGATCCAATCTCGACCGATCTGACCGACCCGACAGGCAGCGCGGTGAAGAAAACGCGGTCTGATGCAAGCGCGCCAGCCAAGTGGTCACGTGAGGAGGTTAGTCAATGAAAAGGCGTTCCCGGTTGAGCCTTGCTGTTCTTGTGCTTGTTTGCCTTTTGGGGTTCCTCCTCTGGAACAACGCGGCTTGGCTGAAGTCCGAGCTGGGCTCTGAGGCCGGGCCTCTCTCGGAAGAAAGCGAGCAGCGCGCCGTTGTAAGTCTTGTCGAAGATTTCGGCAAGAAACTTCAGCTGGTTTCACTTCTGGCTCCCGCCGACGCCGTGAAGAAGAGCATGGAAGAGAACTACGGCGGCCTCGTATCCCCCCAGACCATTGCGGAATGGGCGAAAGATCCCGAGAATGCGCCAGGGAGGTTGGTTTCGAGCCCGTGGCCCGACCGCATAGAGATTTTGAACATTACGAAGGCATCGGCCCAGGTTTTCAAAGTCGAAGGTGAAATCGTCGAAGTTACGAGCACGGAAAAGGAAAACAAAGGTGCTGCGGCAAGGCGGCCCATAACCCTGGAAGTCGAGAAGGCCGGTGAACGCTGGCTGATCACCTCTGTCACCTTCGGAGACTACAAAGACCTTGAAGCGATCCTGTACAGGAATACGCAGTACGGCTTCACTTTTTCTCTGCCCTCGTCTTGGCAAGGTTATTCAATCGTGACGAGCACTTGGAGCGGCACCGCCGTGGATGGCCCCAAGGCGGGACAGGTCGTTGAGACAGGGCCGTTAATTCTTATACGACATCCTGAGTGGACCGCCGAAAAGCCGCGACAAGACATTCCGATCATGATATTTACCTTATCGCAGTGGACCCGGCTGCAAGATATGGAATTCAGCGTCAGTGCCGCCCCCATCGGGCCAAAGATGCTTGGACGTAACTCGAAATACGCGTTTGCGCTTCCCGCCCGTTACAACTACGCGTTTCCCACGGGATTTGAGGAAGTTGAGAGGATTCTTGAAAAGAATCCTCTCGAGCCGAACGAAGCGATACGTTAGACAGCGCTGCAGAAGATAATGGCCCGATCGGAAACTCCTTACGCCTTGGAACGCCCATGCCGGGCGCACCAGAAGGGGCCCCCTGCGGGGCCCCAAAGCTATTTTAAACTCTTCGGCGCGCGCCGCCGTACCAAGGCTGCAACGCACACCGCTAAAACGAGGCCGACGGCCGCGCCGGCCGCCAAAGCCGCCGGTGCTCCTATCCACCCGGCTATGGTGCCGGCAAACAGGCTGCCGAAGGGAATCACGCCGCCAAAGACGAGGGAATAGAGGCTCATGATCCGCCCGCGGAGCTCAGCGGGGGAAGCCAGCTGAATGGTGGT